>CABUPE010000013.1 GCA_902493515.1 uncultured Collinsella sp. | reverse complement strand
GGGCCCGTGGGTTATACCCTAAGAGCAAACCACCCTTTTTAAGGGTGGTTCTGATTTCGACTTTGTAAACTAGAACCTCCAATCTCTTTACGTTCCCTTTACGATTGCCTCCAGCGCAGCAGGTATCCTTTTAGAGAAGTATGACAGCCGTATAAACGCGGGCTGTAGCGGCGATGCCGCGGTACTTGTGTTATTAGGAGGCTTTAGTATGGCAGCACGTGCGGACAAAGTTTCGCGTGTCGACCATGATGGAGTTACGTTGGTGGAGGGCGCGACATCCGATGTTCGCTTTGCCTTCACCGAGCGTGCCGGTGGCGTTTCCGAAGATGCGTACTCCTCACTCAACTTGGGCTCGCATGTTGGCGATGACCCCTTTGCTGTTCAAGAAAATCGTCGTCGTGCGCTCGAGGCTATGGGTGCCGCCGAGTGCGAGCACAACCTGCTCGTTCCCAATCAGGTCCATGGTGATCATATCGTTGCGGTGACCTCGAACGGCGCCGATGACCTTGAGGACGTTCGCGAGCAGATTGCCGAGGGCTGTGATGCCATCGTCTGCACGGCGCATAACGTGCCAGTGCTGCTCTGTTTTGCCGACTGCGTTCCCGTGGTGCTGGTGGCCCCCGGCGGATTTGCCGTGGTGCACTCCGGTTGGAAGGGCACGATTGCACGTATTTCCGCCAAGGCGTGCCAGGCGCTTTGCGATGCTGCCGGTTGCGATGCGAGCGACGTTTCCGCCTATATCGGCCCCCATATCTTGGGTGACGAATATGAGGTATCCCAGGAACTCATGGATCGCTTTGCCGCCGAGTTCTCTTGCATCGATGCGAATACCTCTCGCATGCTCGATCTTTCCGCTGCCATTCGCGAGGCGCTGGTAGATGTCGGTGTCGACGCGGATAATATCGTGGATACCCAGCTTTCGACCGTGCGTCAGAACGACCGCTTTTATTCCTACCGTAACGAGGACGGCACCTGTGGGCGCCATGCTGCGATCGGCGTGATGCTATGAGAAAGATCGTATCGGTCCTGAGCGCCGCTGTGCTTACGCTTACGCTGTGCGCCTGTTCTTCGGGATCTTCTACCTCTTCCATTACCGTGGCCGGCTCCACGACCTGCCTTCCTATCGCCGAGATTGCGGCCGAGGGCTTTAAGGAGGAGACCGGCATCGACGTGCTCGTTTCCGGTTTGGGTTCTTCCGCTGGGATCGAGGCCGTCAGCGCCGGCACGGCCGATATCGCCAGCTCCTCCCGTGGGCTCAATGCCGACGAACAGGATCTGGGCCTGACTCCCATCGTCATTGCCCACGACGGTATTGCGGTCATCGTGAACGATGACAACCCCGTCGATAACCTCTCGACCGAGCAGCTCCGCGATATCTACGCCGGCAAGATTACCAATTGGAAAGAGGTCGGTGGCGAGGACCTGAGGATTCAGGTCATCAACCGAGACGAGGCGTCCGGTACGCGCGAGGCCTTCCGTACCATCGTGATGGATGGCACGCCGTTTGATCGCCGCTCGGCTGTTCTTTCGGGTACGGGCCAGGTGCGCGACGTGGTATCTCGTTCGCGTGGGGCCATCGGCTACATTTCACTGGGCTTCGTCGATAGCCTCAACGCCAATACCTCGGTCAAGGCCGTCTCGGTCAATCATGTTGAGGCGTCCGAGAAGACGGTCGCGAGTGGCGGCTATCCCATCTCGCGCGACCTTTACTTCTTTGTGAAGGGTGCGCCTTCGCAGCAGGCGCAGGATTACATCGACTATGTGACGTCCGAAAAGATGGACAAGCAGATTCGCGAGGCGGGCTTTATTCCCGTCACCAACGACGAGAAGGGGAGTGAGTAGCATGGAAGCACAGGAAAACTCCCAGACTGAGCAGAATGTTCAGACGCCCAAGAAGCGCGAGCTGGCGCTCGTATCGCGCAGTACCTATATCAAGGAGAAGGCGCTGCAGTGGATCTTCTTTGCCTGCGCGTTCTTGGCGGTCGTTACCGTCATCCTGATTTTTGTCTTTACCACGTACTCGGCGCTGCCCGTCTTTACTGACATCGGTCTGGCGGACTTCTTTAGCTTTACGTGGGCACCTTCCGAGGGCCACTACGGCATCTTGTCGCTGCTTGCCGGCTCGGGTCTGGTGACCGTCGGTGCGCTCGCCATGGGCGTGCCGCTGGGCGTGGGTACGGCCGTTTACCTGGTCGAGATTGCCAGCAAGCGCGTGCGCAAGCTCATCAGCCCCGCCGTTGACCTGCTGGCGGGCATACCCTCCATCATCTACGGCTTCTTTGGCATGATCATCATCCGCCCGTTTATCGCACAACTGACCGGCGGCCTTGGTTTTGGTGCGCTGACGGCGTGGTTTGTGCTCGCCATCATGATCGTCCCTACCATCACCACGCTCACCATCGATGCTCTCAATTCCATTCCCATGGGCATTCGCGAGGCATCGTATGCCATGGGCGCCACCAAGTGGCAGACCATCTATAAGGTCGTGCTACCTGCCGCGAAGCTGGGTATCGTTGATGCCATCGTGCTGGGTATGGGCCGTGCCATCGGCGAGACCATGGCCGTGCTCATGGTCGTAGGTAACGCCCCGGTTATTCCCGACAGCATTGCGAGCCCCATCCCGACGCTCACGAGCCAGATTGCGCTCGACATGAGCTATTCCTCGGGTCTGCACCGCTCGGCGCTGTTCGGCATGGGTGTGGTCCTGTTTATCATCTCCGCCACGCTGGTGGGCATCGTCCGTCTGATTTCCAAGAAGAAGAGGGGGTAGGCTATGTCCGATTCCGTTGACACGACGGTCGATACGACCTCGTCGCGCGAGCGCATCAAGCGTGCCCTTTCCCACGGCAAGAAGGGCCGCATCAACAAGGACCTGTCCAACAAGATCATGCTTGGCGTGTTTCGTGCCGCTGCCTACATCACCACGCTGGTGCTGGTCGCTATCATCGCCTACGTGGTCATCAACGGCCTGCCACACATCTCGCTCGACTTTATCTTCGGTTGGCCCCAGGGCGTCAACGCCGAGGGCGGAATTTGGCCCACGATCGTCTCGACCGTCTACGTGACGGCGCTCGCCATGCTTATCTGCACGCCGATCGCTGTGCTGGCAGCCGTCTATCTGGCCGAGTACGCCAAGCAGGGCAAGGTCGTCGAGCTCATTCGCTACGCTGCTGACGCTTTGGCCTCGGTGCCCTCCATCGTTATGGGCCTGTTTGGCTACGCCTTGTTTGTCGAGGCTATGGGCCTGGGCCTTTCGATGGTCTCTGCCGCTCTGGCACTCGCGCTCTTGATGCTCCCCATCGTCATGCGCACCACCGAAGAGGCCATTCGCGCCGTTCCGCGCTATATCCGTTGGGGCGCGTACGGCCTGGGCGCCACCAAGTGGCAGGTTGTCTCCAAGATCGTGCTTCCTTCTGCCTTTGGCCGTATTGCCACGGGCATCGTCCTCGCCATCGGCCGTGCCATCGGCGAGACCGCGGTGGTGCTCTACACCATGGGCCAGGCCATCAATCTACCTATCTCGCCGCTCGATTCCGGCCGCCCCATGACGGTCCATCTGTATCTGCTTGCCAACGACGGCATCAACATGAACGCAGCCTACGGCACCGCGCTCTTGCTGATGGTGATCATTCTGGCCTTCAACCTGTTTGCGCGCTTCCTGTCGCGCAGGCGTCGCTAGTTAAGGAGTCGCATGTCCGCTTATCAGTCCGCTCCCACGCTGGAGCAAGCGGCCATTACGGCCAAGGATTTCAACTTTTGGTACGGTGACTTTCATGCGCTGACGGGGCTTGACCTCAACATCGCCAAAAACGCCATCACCTCCTTCATTGGCCCTTCGGGCTGCGGCAAGTCGACGTTTTTGCGCTGCATCAACCGCATGAATGACCTGATCGAGGGCACGCGCGTCGAGGGCACCATGACGCTCGACGGCAACGATATCTATGCCGAGGGTGTCGACCCGGTCGATCTCCGTCGTCGCGTGGGCATGATCTTTCAGCAGCCCAACCCGTTTCCTAAATCCATCTACGAGAATGTCGCCTTTGGCCCTCGTCTGCAGGGCGTGACTAGCAAAAGTGACCTCGATGACATCGTGGAAGAATCGCTCAAGCGCGCCAACCTCTGGAAAGAGGTATCCAATCAGCTCAACAAGGATGGTTTGGCGCTCTCGGGCGGTCAGCAGCAGCGTCTGTGCATCGCGCGCGTGCTCGCGGTGCAACCCGATGTCCTCCTGATGGACGAGCCCTGCTCCGCCATCGACCCCACGTCCGTCTCTAAGGTCGAGGATCTGATGGCCGAGCTGGCGCCCGAGATGACGATCATCATCGTCACGCATTCAATGCAGCAGGCAGCTCGCATTAGCGACTACACCGCATTCTTCTTGCAGGAAGTTGCCGGCGAGCCCGCCACGCTCATCGAGTATGGTCAAACCGACGCGATCTTCACAAGCCCGGTAGATTCGCGGACGGAAGACTATATCACCGGCCGCTTTGGCTGATCGGTGCGACTAGTCCCAATCCGATCGGACCTGGTCCGGTGCGTATTCACTGTGCGGGCGGCATGACCGCACCCAACTGATTGGAGTGAACCATGCGCAAACTGTTTTCCCGTCAGCTCATCGAGGCCCGTCACGAGATGCTGAGCATCTACGAGGCCGTCGATCTGGCCCTCCACGATGCCGTTAAGGCCTATGTGACCGACGACCGCAAGCTCGCCACCAAGACCAAGAAGCGCACGCTTTCGATTGACGCACGCTGCGCCAACCTGGAGGCCGTCTGCTACAACCTGATTGCCACGCAGTCACCGGTCGCCTCCGACTTCCGCCTGCTTCAGACGATCATCTACGTCGACTTTAACCTGCAACGCATGACCGATAAGGTCCGTCAGATCTGCCGTGCCACGCGTCATATGATCAAGGCCGACATCTCGCTGCCCAAGGAGCTTGTCGGCACGGTCGAGGCCGAGGCTGAGGCCGTCTACCAGGTGCTGGGCTCTTCGCTTTCTGCGCTCGTCACCAACGACATGTCCATCATCTGCAACTTGGCCGTCGAGGACGAGCCAGTGCACGCCGCCTACGAGAAGTTCTTCCGCACCTTTAACCGCATGGACACGGGCGATTTTATGGACGACGACAGCAACTATGACGACCTGCGCCGCGCCATCATGGTATCGCGCTATCTCGATCGCATCGCCTCGATTTCCATCGATGCCGCCTGCCGTCTGACCTTCCTGTTGACCGGACAGCGTATGACTGCCGGTGATATCGCCTGCACTGATGAGGATGAGCTCGAGAGCATGCGCGTGCCTTCGGGCGAGGGTGTTATCATGAGGCCCGCCGTCGATGCACGCTACGTTGCCAAGGTGCCCGTTAACGAGGTCAGCGAGGGTCTTCGCTACCTGCTCGATCATCTTGAGGATGAGGACGATGGCGAGGACGACGAGGAGTAAGTAACCCCGTTCGTCGAAAGATTGTAAATACCTAAGTGAGCGCGGCCTTGCACATGCGGGGCCGCGCTCTTGCGTTAGCATGGGACTACTTGTTTGGCTGTCAGCGGAGGCGATTGGCAATGGATAACTATTTGGACTTGATGCGCGCTCGCCGCGAGCAGATTCTGGAACGTTTTTATGCGGCGCTCGATCGCGCGGGCCGTCCCCACGACGCCGCGAGCCTCATTGCCGTGTCCAAGACCGTTGGTGTCGATGAGACCGTTGCCGCCATCCAGGCGGGGTATCGCCATTTTGCCGAGAACCGCCCGCAGGAGCTGGTTCGCAAGCTCACGGGTCTGGCGGAGCATCCGGAGCTGCCCGAGGTGCGCTTCGATATGATCGGCAACCTGCAGACCAATAAGATCAATGCGGTGCTGGGCTCAGCCGAGCTGATTCACTCGGTGGGTTCGCTGCATCTGGCGCAGGCGATCTCGAGCCGTGCTGTTCGCAAGATTGAGGCAGGCGAGCTCGTCGGCCCCCAGCGTGTGCTCATTGAGGTCAATGTGAGTGGTGAGGAGTCGAAGGGAGGCTTTTCACCCGATGAGATTCGCGCCGCCGCGGGTGAGCTTGCAGAACTTGAGGGAATTTGCGTACAGGGGCTTATGACTATGGCGCCCCGGGGGAATAAGGATGTGGCACGCCGCACCTTTGCGGGGCTTCGTGAGCTGAGGGATGAGCTGGAGGCGGCGCATCCCGATTTGAACCTGCCTGAGCTTTCCTGCGGTATGAGCGAGGACTTTGAGTCTGCCCTTGAGGAGGGCTCTACGCTCGTTCGCCTGGGCAGGGTAGTATTTAGCCCGGAGTTTGCAGTAAAATAAGGCTCTGAAGTGCGCACTGATTATCGGGGCGCCTGCACTAAACCGCGAGAGGACACAACCATGGGCTTCCTTGACGAGATTAAAAATAAGATGCACCTGGGCGGCCAGCAGGGTTACGACCAGGGTTATGGCCAGGACGACGACTACGGCTACGATGACGGCTACGACGATGGCTATCAGAACAACGGCTACAGCGGTGCTTCGGGCGAGGGCTTCTACACCCAAGACGAGCCGAGCAACGGCCTGCTTGGTCAGACGCGCCGCGGTGAAGCTGAGTCGGTTGCCGTGTATACGCGCTCCGGTCAGCTGGTCGGCGATGACTCCCGCCATGCCACGACGTATAACCCGCCTTCGCGCTCGCAGGACAGTGTTGCGAGCGGTTATCGTCCCGGTGCCTATGACACGCCGTCGAGCTACGCCGAGAATACCCGCGCCCGTGCCGCCGCTGCACCCGCGCCTGCACCGAGCGATGCCTCGGCCTATGCGAGCAATATCATCAACGCCACGCCGCAGCTGCCGGCCTATGTCCTGCGCCCCGAGAGCTATGACGACGTGGAGACTGTGGTGCGCCGCGTTCGCACCAAGCAGCCTGTCGCACTGATTTTTGTGGGCGTACGCACCGAAGTTGCCAAGCGCGTCTTGGACTTCTCTTACGGCTTTGCCTGCGGTCTGGGTGCCACGGTCAAGGAGGTGGGCGACCGCGTGTTCATGGTGCTGCCCGCCGGTTGCGAGGTCAAAGATTCCGATCTCAAGAAGCTTCGTGCCGACGGCTACCTTAAGTAAAGACAAGACGAGGAGATTCCCATCAACATCTACACTATCGTCCAGCTGGTCAACACGCTGTTCAACTTCTATTCCACGCTCATTGTCGTCTACTGCTTTATGACGTGGATTCCCATGAAGCAGGGTGGTTTGCTTCAGGATATTGCTGCGGTGCTTGATAGCGTGTGCGGTCCGTGGCTCAACCTGTTCCGTCGTTTCATCCCGCCGATGGGCGGTATCGATTTTTCGCCGGTCGTTGCGATTATTGCGTTGCAGTTGGTGCAGAGGCTGGTTCTGCAGCTTCTTATAGGTATACTCGTGTAGAACTGTCTTAGTAACTTACGTCGGGCGTGTAGCGCCGAGGCGATGAAAAAGGAGACTTGTTATGGCTATTACCCCTGCAGACATCCAGGCTCAGACTTTCTCTGAGGCCAAGCGTGGCTACGATCCTGCCGAGGTCGACGTCTTCTTGGAGACGCTGTCCTCCGAGGTTGACGCTATGCTCGCTAAGATCGTCGACCTTAAGGGTCGTCTGACTGCTACCGAGCAGCAGCTTGCCGATGCGCAGGCTCAGCTTGCCCAGGCTCAGGATGCCACCGCCCAGGCCGTTCCTGCCGCCCCCGTGGCTGCTCCCGCCCCTGACTTCTCCGCTCAGGAGCGCCAGATTTCCGCTGCCCTGATCGCTGCCCAGCAGACCGCTGAGACCATCGTCAACGATGCCAACGAGAACGCTGAGCGTATCCGCAACGAGGCTGACGCCAAGGCCCGCGAGGTTATCCGCCAGGCTCTGACCGAGAAGCAGGCCGAGCTCGAGGAGATCGATCGTCTCAAGGCTTCCCGTGAGGAGTTCAAGGCAGAGTATCTCAAGCTCATCCAGCACTTCATGGACGATGCCCAGAATTCCTTCCCGGCCGATCTGATGGCTTCCACGCCGGTCGGTTCTGCCGCTTCTCCTGCAGTGACTGTTCCCGCCGAGCCGCTGCCCGTCGCTGACCCGGTTGTCCCCGTGGCCGATCCCTTCGCCCCGATCGACAACTTTGCTGCCGACGACCTGGACTAACATTCGGCCTACAATTTAGTGCCTAGAAAGGACCCGCAGCTTGCGGGTCCTTTTTTATGACTGTGCCGGAGTGCGTAACATAAAAAAACCGAGCCCTGCACATAATGGCGCAGAACTCGGCGAACGGGTGAGCGGTCAAGGGTAGGTTTTAAGGCATGTCCCAAAACCTACTTGAGGAGGAAGTCGGAGAGGGGAATGGTACGGGCCTCGCGATGCTCGGGATCGGCGATGTGGTCGGCAGGATATCCACAGACGAGCATGTGATAGGGATAGACGCCCTTGGGCAGATTGAACTGCTCCTGTGCCACCCCAGGCTTAAAATGGCATACCCAGCACGTTCCCAGGCCCTGCTCGGTGGCCTCCATCATCATCTGATCGCAGACGATCGAAGTATCGATGGCACTCGAGTTCATCTGATCATACGGGCGCACCCAGGCATCATCGGTAACGCTGCAAATAAGGAAGATAAGCGGAGCGGCAAAGATAGACCCATCACGAGCAAACCGAGGCTGACAAGCAGCTGCCTTCTCCAGAAGCTCAGGCGTATCCAACACCATCACACGGGTTGGATGATTATTACAAGCAGAAGGAGCAATCCGCCCAGCCTCAACAATGGCATCCACCACAGCCTGCTCAACAGAACGGTCCTCAAACGAACGACAAGAATACCGACCACGAGCCAGATCCAAATAACTCACAACCAAGACCTCCAAATTCAACGAATCAATCCAAAGTAAAACAAAGGGTACCCAAAGCCCCATCCACCCAAACGTTTAAGGCGGTCCCAAAGTTCCCAATCGGGTCCAAAGGCCCCGCCAACAAAAGCCCCATCGCTTTCAAAGTATCAGCCAAAGTTCCCAATGGTGGTACGTAAGGCGAAGGGCCGGCACCTGTTTACTTTCGAACGACTCTGCCATGCAGCCGGAGTGAGAAAGCAAACAGGTGCCGGCCCTTCGCCGCCGGGACACGTACCCCCAATTAACTGTTCTTCATGACAATCGAATCCACAACATCGGCCACATTCTCACAGCAGTCAGCGCAGTACTCCAGGAAGGCGTACACGTCACGCCAGGCGATGACCTCGAGCGGGTCCTTGCCGTTAACGTGCAGGTTGCGCATGGCGTTGATATAGAGCTCGTCGGCTTCGGACTCGATGGTGTTGATCTGGATGACGAGTTCGCGCAGGGTCTTGGACTTGCGGTAGTTGGGCAGCTCGACCATCAGGTCTTTCATGGCGCGGCAGGCGTCAGTCACCTTGTGGGCGATGACGATGGCGTCGGGATGGATGCTCTGGATGTTGGTGAAGTAGACGCGCTGCACGACGCCCTCGATGCGGTCGAGCACGGTGTCGAGCGCGCAGCTCATCAGATCCAGATCCTCGCGCTCGAGCGGGGTGATAAAGGCGGTGAGCAGGGCGTCTTCGAGCTCGTGGTGCTTCTTGTCTGCCGCATGCTCAATCGCATGCATCTTATTGAGCATGTCGTGAATCTGCGCGGGATCGAAGTTCTCAAAAATCTTGGTGAGCAGCTCTGCGGCCTGGACGGCGAGGTCGGCGCAAGCGACGTAGTTGTCAAAGTAGAACGAATCGGGTTTCTTTGCCATGGGTGGGTCCTTTCGAGGCGAAGACGGGTGGGCGAAGTGTTGCGGTCCGGATGGACGTTCGGTTTGATTAGAGGAACATCATGAACAGCTTGGCCATGACAAAGCTGATGAGTCCGCAGGCGGGGAAGGTGAAGAACCAGGTGAACATCATGTCCTTGACGACTCCGAAGTTGATGGCCGAGAGGCGCTTGACGGCACCGACGCCCATGATGGCGCAGGTCTTGATGTGTGTGGAGGACACGGGGATGCCGGTAAGGGTGGCAAGCAGCAGGTTCGCGGCGCCCGCGAGGTCGGCGGAGAAGCCCTGATACTTCTCGAGCTTAACCATGCTCTGGCCGACGGACTTGATGATGCGCTCACCGCCCACGCTGGTACCGATACCCATAGTGGCCGAGCACAGCAGCATAATCCAGATGGGGATGCCGGCATCGCCGACGCTGGTCTGGCCGTTTGCGAAGGCCACGCCTAAAAAGAGCACGCCGATGAACTTCTGTCCATCCTGCGCGCCGTGCATAAAGCTCATGGCCGCGGCGCTCGCGATCTGAGCGTATTTAAAGAAGACATTGGCACGTCGCCTGTTGGCGGCGGCGAAAAGAATCGAGACGAGTTTGCACAGGACCCAGCCCATGACAAAGCCCAGGCCGATGGAGAGCGCCAGGCCGTAGATGACCTTCATCCACTCGTGGACGTTGACGCTGCTCGCGCCGCCGAGGGCGATAGCGGCACCGGTCAGGCCGGCGATAAGGCTGTGGCTTTGCGAGGTGGGGATGCCAAAACGCGACGCTGTGGCACCGTAGACGACGATGGAGAACAGCGCCGCGCACAGACAGGCGAGCGCCATGGTGCTGTTTCCGCCAAAGTCGACGATATGTGAGATGGTGTTGGCGACGCTCGCATTAAAGTGCGTCATGATGAGCACGCCGAGGAAGTTGAATGCGGCGCTCATGAGAATGGCGGCGCGGGCGGGCATGCAACGCGTAGTGACGCAGGTCGCGATGGCGTTGGGCGCGTCGGTCCATCCATTGACGAAGATGGCGCCCAACGCGAGGATCACGGTGACGGCAAGGACTGGGTTCGACACAATTTGGCCGAGGAAGGTTGAGAACGTTACGTCCATATATGGGCTTTCTCGAAGTTTGCAGACACGTTACAAAAACATGATAAATCGTATCACCTCCTGCGGGTCTCTTTACCGAGTTCTGATGGGAGAAGTGAACTTTTTGGCACTAAAATTGAATATTAGCCCTGTTGACCGCGGGTGTTCTTTTTGCTAACACGCCATGCGGACACGTGCGATTACTACGACACTCCAAAACCACAGTCTGTTCGCTTTACAACATGCAAACATGCGTTCGATAATAGGAGGCATGGAATATCGACAGACAGACGGCAAAACTCGGCGCGTACACAAGCAGTATGTGGACGTCGTGGCTCGCATCCTCGCGGGCGGACAAGTCGTGCCGGTCACCGTCTGCTGGGTCGACGGCCGTTGTTTTACGATCGACGAAATTATCTCGACCACCGGGTTTGGCCTGATGGTCCACGGCATCCGTACGGCAACATATAAGGTGCGTTTTGGCGGGCACGCGACCGAGTTGTATCTGGAGGACCAGACGCGCGAGCGGGCAGACGGCTCGCAGACACACGTGATGCGTTGGTGGGTCTGGGCCTTTGATCGTACGCTTGAGGGCGAGCGCCGTAGGTAAGGACGTGCGGCATTCGGGTACAATGGCAGGAATCTTGTTACCTACGGCGCTGTCGTGCGCTTTTTGAAAGGACGAAGTATGAACGATATCCAGGGCTATCAGAACGGCCCCGTCGAGAGCGGCGCAAGCCGCGCCAAGGAGATGTCGCCGCGCGCGTACAATCTCGCCATGTCTGCCCTGATCTTCTTGGGCTTTTGCGCCATGGGCGCCGGCGCCTACTTTACGAGCACCATGTCGTTTGCGCGCATGATGATGAGCGGCGCCGCCTTGCCGCTGGTCTTTGGCTCGTTTATTTTGACCATCGTCGGCATGGTCATGATGTCGGCCGCCGCCAGCAAGCAGTCCGTGGGCCTGTCCCTTGTGGGCTACGTAATCTTTGCGAGTACCTTTGGCCTGACCGCGTCGTTTGGCCTTGCCAACTATGACCTGCCCACCATCAACACCGCTTTTATCGCCACGGCCGCCATCACCTTTGTCTTTGGCGCGCTTGGCGTGACCTTCCCCAAGTTTTTCCAGCGTGTGTATGGCATCGGTTTTGGTATTCTGCTCGCCACTATTCTGGTTGAGATCGTGCTGATGTTCATGGGCGTTTCGCAGTCCATCACCGACCTGATCGTGATTGTGGTGTTCGCTGGCTTTATTGGCTACGACACCTATGTTGCCACGACGGTGCCGCCTACGCTGCCCAACGCCGTGCTCATGGCCTCTAACCTGTTCGTGGATATTATCAACGTGTTCCTGCGCATTCTGAACATCCTCGGCCGTCGCGACTAGTGGCGAATTGCGGCGGTGCTTGCCGTGCGTGCAAATCGATGCGAAAGGCGGTCCTTCGGGGCCGTCTTTTTTGTACGCGGCGGGGTATCATGGATGGGAAAAGCCGATAGCGGCAGAGACCGAGAAAGGTGACCACTTATGGCAGACGTCGACAACAGGAACCGTAACCGCAGGTCCAACCGAGCGGGTCAGCCCAATCCCAAGCGCGAGGCCCGTGCCAAGGCCGCCGAGCGTCACGTGGCAACTGTGTCCGAAGCGTGCGCCAAGGATATCGAGCGTTCGCTTGCCGGTGTTCGCGAGTTTGACGGTATGCCTGCCGGCTTTGTCTCGGCGATGAAGGCCAAGGTTCAGAGTGCTGTGGCCACCGAAGAACAGGTTGCCGAGGACGTCGAGGGCGCGGAGGCTGCCGAGGTCGAGGCGGCACCCGAGAGCGAGGCAGCGCCCGAGACCGAGGCAGCTCCTGAGCCCGTCGAGGAGCCTGCCGAGGAAATCGCCGAAGCTGAGTCCGCGCCTGCTGAGGAGCCTGCTGCGTCTCTGCCTGAGGTCACCGTGCTCGATGCCTCCGCCACGCAGGCCATCTTGGACAACGGTCGTGGCTATGCGCAGTTCTGCGACATGGCCGTGCTCGCCTTTGCCTCGTTCACCAACCCGGGCGGTGGCTATATTCAGGGTTATCTGGGCCAGGAGGCCACACTGTGCGCCGATTCGTATCTGTACAACGTTCTCGATAAGCAGCGCAAATGGTACGGCGAGAACCGTCGCCGCAACATCAACTGCGAGCTCTATCGTAACCGCGCCCTAGTGGTGCCTGCGGTGCGCTTCGACCGCAACCACGTGCATGCATACGCCGACGTGATCGTGGCCGCCGCGCCCAACGTTAAGCGCGCCCGCCAGGAGTATCGCGTGAGCGACGATGCTCTGCTGGATGCCCTGCGCGACCGCATTCGCTTTGTGCTTGCCATCTGCGACGAGCTGGGTCGCGAGAAGCTCGTGCTGGGTGCTTGGGGCTGCGACAACAACGGCTTTGACGCAGAGGCCGTGGCCGAGCTCTTCCGCAAGGAGCTCGCGTCGGGCGACTTTAAGGTCAAGCAAGTCTTCTTTGCCGTGCCTTCTACGCGCTGGGATGAGGATTTTGCCAAGTTCGAGCACGTGCTGGCAAACTTCCCCGAGCGCAACGAGGAGTCCTATGCTCAGGTTGCCGCTCGCGCTGCGGCAGCTCGCGCCGCCGAGCAGGCCCAGGCTGCTACCGAGGATGATGAGGACGAGGACGATTGGCGCAAGTACCTGTAAACGGTACGTGTTGACAGATAGGTCGAGCCGGCGGGAGAGGCTGCTCCCGCCGGCTTTTTACTAAAAGGAAGGGCTTACGATGAAAAACGTTCTATGCTTTGGCGACAGCAACACCTATGGTTACGATCCGGCGGGCATGCGCGACGGCACCGCGGTGCGCTATGCGCGGGATGTGCGCTGGTGTGGCGTGGCCCAACGTGACTTAGGCGAGGGCTGGCATGTAATTGAAGAAGGCCTCAACGGCCGCACGACGGTACGCGACGACATGTGCCATCTGGACACCAATCTTAACGGCATTCGCGCGCTTCCGATGATGCTCGAGGCCCATAAGCCGCTGGACGCCATTGTGATCATGCTGGGCACCAACGACTGCAAGACGGTCTTTGGTGTGACGGCTGCCGATATCGCTCGTGGCGCCATGGCGCTGATTCGCGCCGTCCGCGCGTTTCCGTGGACCGACGCTGCGCCTTGTCCGCGCATTCTGCTGATGGCGCCTATCAAGATTAAGCCGCAGATCGCCGACGTATATATGACCGATTTTGACGAGCATTCCGTAGAAGCCTCGGAACATTTTGGTGAGTACTACGCGCATGTGGCTGAGCAGTTTGGCTGCGACTTTTTGAATGCCGCCGACTTTGCCGAGCCGGGCGATATCGACTATCTGCATATGATGCCCGAAAGCCATGAGAGCCTGGGTCACGCCGTGGCAGCCAAGCTCCAAGAGATGCTCGGAGAGTAGCGCGACCCCAAGCCACCGCAAAGGGGACGGGCGCCTTTGCGGTGGTTTTGGGCTGCGAATCTTAATACTGCCACATGTGGTTGACGGGGCCGGAGCCTTTGCCCATGTTCAGGCCGGCGGCCAGAGCGCCTGTCAGGTAGGCCTTGCCGGCGTTGACGGCATCGGCAAGATCCATACCCTGGGCCAGCGCGCAGGCAATGGCGGACGAGAGCGTGCAGCCGGTGCCGTGTGTGTTATTGGTATCGATACGCTTGTGGCGGAACCACGTGGTGAGTGGATCTCCCAGATGGTTGCCCTCGTCATCGAGCGGCGCGGGTTCGGCCAGTACATCGTTGGCCTCGTTGACAAGATGCCCACCCTTAACGAGGGATGCACAACCAAAGCGGCGGGTGAGGAGCATGGCAGCATTTTGCTGCGTGCGCTCGGAGTCGACCTCGTAGTCGAGCAGGGCCATGGCCTCGGGAATATTGGGCGTGATAACCGTCGCTAGCGGGAACAGGCGGCGGGTGAGCGCCTCGGCGGCATCTTCGGCAATCAGCCGTGCGCCCGAGGTGGCTACCATGACGGGGTCGACTACCACGTTTGTCGCGTTCCAGGCGCTCAAGCGGTCGGCGATGACTTCGATAATCTCGACAGAAGAAACCATGCCGATCTTGACGCCGCTGGGGCGGATATCGTCAAAAACGGCGTCTATTTGCGCGGCTACGATATCTGGCGAGATATCCTGCACGGCGGTAACGCCCAGGGTGTTCTGTGCGGTGATGGCGGTGATGGCCGTCTCGGCATACAGGCGGTGCGCCGTGATGGTCTTGATGTCGGCCTGAATGCCGGCGCCACCGCTGGAATCGGATCCTGCGATGGATAGAACGGCAGGTACCTTACTGCGATCCATGTTCGCTCCCTTGTTCGGTCGGAATCAAATGGGTCTATAAGCCAGCATTATAAAGATGCCCGGGCCGACTCTATGTCGAACCCGGGCGGGCGATGCAATCTTTGCGCAAATGCAAGCAAATGTTCACACGTCAACAATTGACAGGCACCAGCTCGCCGACAGAAGCGGCCGCGGCGACAGGCTAGTCCTCCATGCCGAGGTCGATCGTCGTGCCTTCGAATACCTTGTTAACGGTACGGACGGCGCACATCTTGCCGCACATGGTGCAAGTGCCCTCGGTGGCGGCAGGGGACTCCTCGTAGCGCTTCTTGCCCGTAACCGGGTCGAGCGCGCACTTCCACATGGCGTCCCAGTCGAGCTTGCGGCGTGCCTGGCCCATCTTGTCGTCCATGTCGCGGGCGTGGGGCACCTTCTTGGCAATATCGGCGGCGTGTGCGGCAATCTTGGTGGCCATGAGGCCGTCGAGCACATCCTGGGCGTTGGGTAGGCACAGGTGCTCGGCCGGCGTCACGTAGCACAGGAAGTCGGCACCCGAGCTCGCGGAGATAGCGCCACCGATGGCGGCGGTGATGTGGTCGTAGCCCACGCCGATATCGGTCACCAGTGGCCCGAGCACATAGAACGGGGCGTTGTGGCACAGGCGCTTCTGCAGTTTCATGTTGGCGGCGATCTCGTCGAGCGCCATGTGACCCGGGCCCTCGACCATGACCTGGACGCCGGCGGCCCAAGCGCGCTTGCACAGCTTGCCCAGCTCGATCATCTCAGCGGTCTCGGTGGCGTCGTTGGAGTCGTAGAGGCAGCCCGGGCGGCAGGAGTCGCCGAGCGAAATCGTCACGTCGTACTCGTGGCAAATCTCGAGCAACTCGTCGTAGAACTCATAGAATGGGTTCTCGTTACCGGTGACCTCCATCCAGCCAAACAGCAATGAGCCGCCGCGGCTCACGATGTTCATCAGGCGGCCGGTCTCCTTGAAGGTCTTGATGACCGATTTATTGATGCCGCAGTGGATGGTCATAAAGTCCACGCCGTCTTCGGCGTGTGCACGCACGACCTCGAGCAGATCGTTCTTGGTCAGCTTGACCAGCGGCTTTTCCATGTAGCCGATGGCGTCGTACATGGGGACGGTGCCTACCATGAGCGGCGTCTCGTCGATGAGCTGCTGGCGGAACTGGCGCGTCTTGCCCGAGTTAGAGAGGTCCATGATGGCGTCGGCGCCAAACTCCTCGGCGATCTTGACCTTCTTCCATTCCTCGGCGGCATCGGCCTTGTCGCCCGAGATGCCCAAGTTCACGTTGACCTTGGTGGACAGGCCCTCACCGACGCCAAAGGCGCGCATGCCTTTTTTGATATGCACGATGTTGGCGGGAATGGCGATGCGGCCGTCTGCTACGCGCTCACGGATGTACTCGGGGTCACGATGCTCGCGCTCGGCGACCTCCTTCATCTGCGGTGTGATCTGCCCGGCGCGGGCAAAGTCGATTTGCGTGACGAGCTTGGGCTCGGTCTGTGTGCTCATTGGCATGGCTCCCTTCGTTGGCATTACCCATATCAGGTTTGCGGGTCAGGGCGGGCGCGCCCAATCTCAGCCTGCCGTCTTGTCCTGCAAGCCCCCCGTTTATGTAATGGGCTCAAGTATAGCTCGAATGGGTACGATTGGCCTAACGAGCGTGCCTGTGAGGAGGCGAACATGGAAGACAAGCATCTATATCGAGAGACGCAATGGGATGTATCGGCCGAGGAAAGCCGTGCGCACCATGGCCTTGTCGCGATCGGTTTTGCGGTGCTTGCCGTGCTGGTGATTGCCTTTTGTATCTGGACGTTTGGTGGTCGCGGCGGCGCTGCATGGGAGTTCGAGGCTGATGATAGCCTACCGATTATGACGGTGAGGAGTACTGGCGGTAATGCCAATACGCTCGCCGTTCCGGGCGATTATTGGTACCCGTGCGATGAGTTTGTGCAGTTGCAGCTGAGTGGTGGGTCTATTCCTGGTGAGGAAATCGAACGCGTGACGTATGATGCGACGTTCAAAACGTTGACGGTGAAGCTCAAAGATCAAGGGGATGTGCCCACGACGATGGATATCGCGCTGACGGAATGGCGCCTGGAGCCCCCGTCGGGTGTTGCGGTGTCCGAGGTCGAGCACGTCAAGATTGTCTATCAGGACGGTTCGACAAACGGGATTGCAAAGGCCGACGGTCTAGCTGAATAGGTGTCGAGCCTAGCAGCCAATTCATAAAAGTTGCGGTGGAATAGTTCCTGATTGTGCGATAAAAGGCTCAAATAGGAACTATTCCACCGCAAGTTATATGGAGAAAGCTGAGCGGGTCAGTGTTGGGTGCCGGCTCTAGAGCATCTGTTCGTTGATGAACATGAGGGTGCCTAGGTATGAGAGCTCGGGGACGTGGCGATAGCCGATGTTGAATGCGGTTAGTTCGCTTGCATCCTCGAGCTTGTTTTCTGCCATCCACCGCACCATGGAGCCGCGCGCCTTTTTGCTGGCGGTCGACCGTTGGATGGGCTTCCCGTTGCGGATACCCTCGCCAAAGAGGCACGTGACGGCTGTGGCGTCGCCCGCGAGGTGGGGCAGAACGGCTTTGGCATACTCTACGCTGGCGAGGTTGACGATCGTGGTGTTTGAACCTGCCGGGGCGATAGCCCGCGCGAGCTTATCGCTCCAAAATGCGTAGAGGTCTCGGGCACCGTCGACGACAAGCTTCGCGCCCATCTCCAGCCGATACGGTTCGACGGCATGAAAGGGACGAACGCACCCGTAGAGGCCGGAGAGGATCCACAGATGGTCTTGCAGCCATGCGAGCTGCGCGGAATCCATCACCTCGGGTGCCATGCTCTGGTATTGAATGCCGTGATAGGACATGGCGGCAGGGGAGAGGTGACGGGCGAGTGCGGGATTGTCGAGATCGCCGCTTTTCAGGATGGGCCCGAACTCATGCAGGGTGTTGAGGCAAGGTCCCAGCAGTTTGTCACTCACGTTCCACAGCGCCTGCAGGCCGCCGCTGCCTTCATTCCGCTCGATATCTAGCAGTGCGCGGTGGAGGCGAGCCGTCTCGCGCACAAAGGGTGGGATGCCCAGGACTTCAAAAGCATCTTGGGCCGCGCGCATCTGCTTGGCGGGCGAAATGATGACCTGCAGCATGGGCTCTCCTCTGCCAAAAAAGTTGCGGTGGAATACGGTCTGTTTTGGCTGTTTATGGGCCAGTTTAGTCCGTATTTCACCGCAACTGATGAAGGGTTGGTTAGGCTCGCTCGATGAAGGCCTTGTAACCGCGATATGCCTCGTAGATGTCGGCCTTGTTGGCGACCTCCCACAGGGCGTGCATGGACAGGACGGCAACGCCGGAGTCGATGACGTTCATGCCGTACTTGGCCATGATGTAGGCGATGGTGCCGCCGCCACCAGCGTTGACGCGGCCGAGCTCGCAGGTCTGGAAGTCCACGCCGGCCTCGTCCATGATGTCGCGGACGAGGGCCACATACTCGGCGTCGGCGTCGTTAGAGCCGCCCTTGCCGCGGCTGCCCGTGTACTTGTTAAAGCACAGGCCGCGACCCATGAAGGCGGCGTTCTTGGTCTCGAACTTGCCGGCATAGCCCGGGTCGAAGCCGGCGGACACGTCGGAGGAGAGCATACGGCTGCGGGCGAGCGCGCGGCGCAGAGCCAGCGGGCTGTCCTCGCCGGCGAGCATCATGATCTCGGCGACGGTGTTCTCGAAGAAGCGACTCGTCATGCCGGTGGCACCCACGGAACCGATCTCCTCCTTGTCGACGATGAGCGTGATGCTCGTGCGCTCCACGTTGGCGACGTCGATCTGGGCGAGCATGGAGGGGTAGGCACAGACGCGGTCGTCGTGGCCATAGCCCAAAATCATGGAGCGGTCGAGGCCCATGTCGCGGGCGGGGCCGGCGGGCACGACCTCGATCTCGGCGGAGAGGAAGTCCTCCTCCTCGACGTCGTACTGCTCCTTAAGGATGTCCAGGAACATTTGCTTGACGGGCTCCTTGGGGGCGTCCTTGTCGTCCTCATCGAACTTGACGGGACGGCCGCCCACGATCACGTCGAGGATCTCGGCGTCGACGGCGTCCTTGGCAGGCTTAGACATCTGCTCGCTCGAGAGATGGATCAGCAGGTCGGAGATGGTAAAGACCGGGTCGTCGGCCTTGTCGCCGATATTGATGTCGACGGTGGTACCGTCCTTTTTGCAGATGACGCCCACGAGTGCGAGCGGGGAGGCCACCCAGTGGTAGCTCTTGACGCCGCCGTAGTAGTGCGTGTCGAGATAAGCCATGTCGCCGGCCTCGAAGGCGGGGTTCTGCTTAAGGTCTAGGCGCGGCGAGTCCACGTGGGCGCCCAGGATGTTAAAGCCCTGCTCGAGCGGGGCGTTGCCCAGGTTGACGAGCATGAGGTCCTTGCCGTGATTGGCGGCGTACACCTTGTCGCCTGCCTTGAGCTCGCGGCCTTCGGCGATCACGGTCTCCAGGTCGACGTATCCCGCCTCCTCGGCCATCTTGATGCCGGTCTTGACGCACAGGCGCTCGGTCTTGTTCTCGCTCAAAAACTGCTTATAGCCGCGGCAAAGCTCCTCGAGCTCCTCGACTTGCTGTGGCGTGTACTTTTTCCATGCGCAGGGACGCTCCATGACGCAGGCTCCTTTCGGATCGATCGTGCTGGTTGATGTACCGTGAGCCATCGTATCACGCGCGGGCTCACGGTGGCGGGGGAGCTTGATGTGAGGTGGCCGCGGGGCGGGGAGCGTGTAAACTGGAGTGAGCAAACCGTGCCCAGCCCAAAGCGAGGTATTTAATATGTCTGACAAGCGCCGCACTTTTGCCGTTATCGACGGCAACTCGCTCATGCACCGCGCCTTTCACGCCGTGCCGCCGACCATGAACGCGCCGGACGGTCGCCCCACCAACGCGATCTTTGGCTTTCTGAACATGTTTCTTAAGATGATTGATGCCTTTAACCCCGACGGTGTGGTCGTGGCGTTTGACAAGGGTAAGCCGCGCGTGCGCATGGAGATGCTGCCGCAGTATAAGGCGCAACGCCCGCCCATGGACCCCGATCTGCATGCGCAGTTCCCTATGATTAAGGAGCTGCTCACCGCGCTCAACGTGCCGATTCTGCAGTCCGAGGGCTGGGAAGGCGACGATATCCTGGGAACCATGGCGCGCTTGGGCGAGCAGGCCGGCTGTGACATGCTGCTGGTGACCGGTGATCGCGACATGTATCAGCTTGTTACCGAGCACGTCAACGTGGTCTCGACCCGTAAGGGCCTGTCCGACGTAGCGATTATGACGCCCGAGAGCGTGGATGACCTGTATCACGGCATTACGCCGGCGCTTGTGCCCGATTTTTACGGTCTGAAGGGCGACACGTCGGATAACATCCCCGGCGTACCGGGCATCGGCCCCAAAAAGGCGAGTGCGCTCATTGCGAAGTACGGTAGCCTGGACGAAGTCATCGCGCATGCCGACGAGGTCAAGGGCAAGATGGGCGAGAACCTGCGTGCACACATCGATGACGCACTACTGAGCCGCAAGGTTGCGACAATTCGCACCGATGCGCCCGTCGAGCTCGACTTTGAGGCGACGTCCTTCCCGGCGTTTTCTGCCGATGAGGTTTCCGCGGCGCTGGGTACGCTTGGTATCACCGCCATGCAGAACCGTTTCTTGGCGCTGATCGGCGGCGAGAGCGGGGCTGCTGCCTCCAGTGTGTTTGAGATACCTGCTATGGTTCGCTCAGCCGCCGGCGATGCTGACGCGCTTGGTGCCGTTGCGGCTGAGGTCTCCCGCGCGATTGATGCCGGCGAGTGGGTCGCCGCCGTGGTGGACGACGACAAGGAAGAGGGCGCGCTCTTTGGACTGACGCGCACGCTGTGGCTGGCGACGTCCAAGGGCCTGTTCGCGCTCGAGGAGGGCGACAGCTGTGCGGCGGCTGAGGTTGAGGGCTTCAACTTCGTCCACGGCGTGATTGCCGGCGTGCTCGCGCGTCTGTTTATGGAGGGTCGCGTGGCGAGCCCGGATATGAAGGCGCTGTTGCATGAGCTTTCGCCCATCGATTCTTCTGAGCCCGAGCTTATGGACCCGCTGGCAGTCGATTCCACGCGCATCTTCGATACCGTGGTTGCCGCCTACCTGCTGGATTCCGACCGCTCCGAGTTCGATGAGGCGTATCTGGCCGATACCTATCTGCAGATGGCGCTGCCTGCGGCGCGCGGTGCAGAGGGTGCCGGCGAGGACGCCCCCGCGCCCGCCGCTCGCACGGCGGCCTTAACGCTGGCGCTGGTCGCACCGCTGCGCGACCGCATGGCCCGTGAGAACGCCACCAACGTGTTCGACGGCATCGAGATGCCGCTTGTGCCGGTGCTTGCCAAGATGGAGCGCGCGGGCATGCTCGTAGACCCCGACCGTCTGCATAGTCTGTCCGAGGGCCTGGCGACTCAGATTGCCGAGGTCGAGCGCAGCATTCGTGACCTGGCGGGTGACGAGACCTTTAATATTGGCAGTCCCATGCAGCTGTCGCATGTGCTCTTTGATGTGATGGGGCTTCCGACCAAGGGCCTCAAGAAGACTAAGCGCGGCTATTATTCGACCAACGCCAAGGTGCTGAGTGACCTTGCCCGCGACCACGAGATCGTGCGCCTGATTTTGGACTGGCGTGAGAAGTCCAAAATCAAGTCCACCTATCTGGACACGCTGGGCCCGCTACGCCGTGGTGACGGTCGTGTGCACACTACGTACAACCAGACCATCACAGCAACGGGGCGTCTGTCCTCGAGCGACCCGAACCTGCAGAACATCCCGACGCGCTCGGAGCTGGGTCGTACCGTCAAGACGGCGTTTTCGGCAGGCGAGGGAAGCGTCTTTTTGGCGGTGGACTACTCGCAGATCGAGCTGCGTCTGCTGGCGCATCTCTCGGGTGACGAGCACTTGGTGCGCGCCTTTAACGAGGGCGAGGACTTCCATGCCGAGACGGCGGCGCGCGTGTTTGGCGTTCCCGTGTTCGAGGTAACGCCCGACCTGCGCAGTCGCGCCAAGGCCGTGAACTTTGGCATCGTGTATGGTCAGCAGGCTTACGGCCTGTCGCAGTCGCTGCATATCTCGATGGCCGAGGCACGCGACATGATCGACCGCTACTACGAGGCCTACCCGGGCGTGCGTACGTTCCTCGACAACGTAGTTGCGCGCGCCAAGCAGACGGGCTACGCCGAGACCATGTATGGCCGCAGACGCCATATTCCCGAGCTCAAGGCCAAAAACCCGCAACTCCGCGGCTTTGGTGAGCGCACGGCCATGAACCATCCCATGCAGGGCACCGCGGCCGACATCATCAAGATCGCCATGGCCCGCGTAAGCCGCCGCCTGGAAGAGGAAGGCTTTGCCGCCCACATGATCTTGCAGGTACACGACGAACTGGACTTTGAGTGCCCCATCGACGAAGTCGAGCGCCTAACCACCATGGCCCGCGACGTCATGGAGCACGTAGTAGACCTCCGCGTCCCCCTAATCGCCGAAGCTTCGACTGGAGTGACCTGGGCAGACGCCAAGTAAGGGCACGACCACAATTCCAAAGTAATACAAAACCAGAAGGACGCCCCTCATCAACAAGGAGCGTCCTTCGTTCAATAAAAATCAGCCAAAGTATCTAGGCGCCAAGACGCCATCTAGGCGGCAAGCAAGTCACCGCAGGACCTGGCCGGGCGAGGCGGGTAAGTTTTTCGTAGATTCCGCACGAGCCGGAAAGCACTTAATGTGCTTTCCGAGCGAGCCCAGGACCTGACCGAACGAAAAACTTACCCGCCTCGCCCGGCCAGGTCCGACGAGCAACGTTAACGAGCCGCCAAGATGGCGTCGATGAGCGTCAGTACGCCTCCGTCGTTGTTGCTCGGAATGCGCCACTTGGCGTGCGCGTTCATGTGCTCCTCGGCATTGTCTACGATAAAGCTGTGACCGACGCGCTCCAGCATGGGGATGTCGTTGTACGTATCGCCCACGGCGGCGGCGTCGGCAATATCGATGCCCAGGTGTTCGCACAGGTGCGCGACGCCGGCGCCCTTGTCGACGCCCAGGTTCATAAAGTCGATCCACTCGCGCCCGGCGTTGGTGACGTAGAGCTTGTCCGAGAACTCGGGACTATAGGTCTCGCGGAAAGCGGGCTCGGCGTCGTAGCCGGGGAAGAAGACCGAAATCTTGTTGGACTCGAAATCAATGCCATCAAAGCTGTCGACGTAGTTGATTGTGTTGTAGTAGACGCTGATCTCGTCGTGGTATTGATGGTCGCGGGCAAGCACGTAGAACTCGTCGAAGCAGCAAAGGACGGGGACAGCGCGCGGATCCTCCGAGGCACGGCTCAAGACCTGCTGATACAGCTCCACGTCAATAGTGCTCTTATAGATATAGCTGCCGCGATAGATCACGCACGCTCCGTTGTCGGGACAAAAGGCGAGGCGGTTCTTGACGCCCTCGAACATCTCCTCGAGCTTGGGGGCGGGACGTCCGCTGGCGGGGCAGAATACGATGTCGGCGTCGGCGAGCTTGTCTAGGCGCTCATCAAGACCCTGGGGCAGCACGCGCTCGTCGGTCAGCAGCGTCTTGTCCATGTCGACGGCGAGAATCTTAATGTTTCCGATATTGGCGTCCGATTCGTAAGTTTGCATAAAAGCGAGCCTTTCGTTTCGAGATTGTTTCAGACGTTATAGCCATCAATTCGTAGTCGGGCGTATTTTCGCAGGAACGGAGCGTATTTGCACCACGCTTCACAAAGTAATGAAAAAACTTTTCAGAAATTTGAATTTGTCGCTTGTGCTGCGGGCACTTTAGCGTAATATAGCGACCATCGAAAACGGAGACGGAAAAACAACCGCTTACCGAGGAAAAGGTACCGTTTACGATATTAGAATTGCGCCCGGCGATAGGTGAAAGGAGAGGCAGATGCAGTTCGTAACGATCATCACCACTGCAGACAATGCCATCCGACGCCAGCGCGCAATTTCCCGACGACGATAACAATCGTCTCTGTCCGCATGGGGCGAATTGCCTCAACAGAGTCATTTTGAGGTCGTTGGGTTTTAGCACGACATTGCTGCATGTTTCTAGGGCATGTATGTGCTGATTTTTGCTATTTAACCTGATATTGCACGGTATATGACCTTGAAATGACTTGCAACTGACCGATGTTCTAACTAGCTACCAAGGGCGAAAGGAAACAGCCATGAGCAAGGAAAAAGTCGTTCTCGCATATTCCGGTGGTCTTGATACATCCGTATGTGTCAAGTGGCTCCAGGACGAGAAGAATCTCGATGTCGTTTGTGTCTGCGGCAACGTGGGCCAGGAAGAGACCGGACTGGATGCCAAGAAGCAGAAGGCGCTCGACCTGGGCGTTCTCGATTGCCAGGTGCTCGACCTGCGCGACGAGTTCTCCGATGAGTTCCTGACCAAAGCCATTGCAGCAAACTCCATGTACGAGAACAAGTATCCGCTGCTCTCCGCCCTGTCTCGCCCGCTGCTTGCCAAGAAGCTTGTTGAGGTCGCCCACGAGTTTGGCGCGACCTACGTCGCCCACGGCTGCACCGGCAAGGGTAACGACCAGGTCCGTTTTGAGGCCGCCGTCAAGGCCCTCGACCCCGAGCTCAAGGTTATCGCTCCGGTTCGCGAGTGGGACCTGAAGTGTCGCCCCGACGAGGTCGCCTATGCCCACGCCCACAACGTGCCGGTTCCCGAGGGTGCCAACGACAACCCCTACTCCATCGACGACAACCTGTGGGGTCGTGCCATTGAGTGCGGTCACCTGGAGGATCCCTGGAATGAGCCGCTCGACGACGCTTGGGTTATGACCAAGAATCCCGAGGACACCCCGGACACCCCGACCTACACCGAGATTGAGTTTGAGGCCGGCAAGCCCGTCGCCGTCGACGGCAAGAAGATGAAGCTCTCTGAGATCGTCATCGCCCTCAACAAGATCTCCGGCGACAATGGCTTTGGCCGTCTCGATCTGGTCGAGGATCGCCTGGTGGGCCTTAAGAGCCGCGAGTGCTACGAGGTTCCCGGCGCCCTGACGCTCATCACCGCCCACAAGGCGCTCGAGGACATCTGCGTCGAGGGCGACCTGCTCAAGACCAAGATCAAGCTCGAGCAGGATTGGGCCACCGCCGTGTACAACGGCCAGTGGTACAGCCCGCTCAAGAACGCGCTCGATGCCTTTATGGCCGACACGCAAAAGTTCGTGACCGGCACTGTCCGTCTGAAGTTCTTTAAGGGCAACTGCCATGTCGTCGGCCGCAAGAGCCCCTTCAGCCTCTACGACTACGGTCTGGCTACCTACGACCGCGACACCACGTTTGACGAGAAGGCCAGCGCCGGCTTTATCGAGATCGATACGCTGTCGCTCAAGACGTGGGCAAAGGTCCAGGGCCCCAGCTCTGCTGCTGCCCAGGCCTAGCGCCTCCTTCCCTTGGTATCCGCGCGGCTCATCCGCGTGATACATAACGGGCGCACGGGGTCCCTACCTTTCGTTATGCTTGCTGACACTTCTTAACATCGGTGGCCCCTACGTTCCGCCCGCATATATGATGCCGCGTCTGCGGCTGAGTCCGAGCCCCGCCGGGGTTGTCCGGCGGGGCTCCTTCTATCAATTTGGCGGCTCTGTGCCTATATATATGAGGAGTATCCATTATGTTCAATGCTATCGCGCATGCTTTGCTTGCCCTCGCGCCCGAGTTCGATGCTGTAAGGGTCGAGGACGTTCCTATGAGCCTGAAGGCCTGGATCGATGGTTCGCAGGGCAACATCCGGAGGGAGACGTTGGGCGCCAAGTGCATGGTGCGTCACTTCTTTGCAAATTAGCCACATGGCCCCGCGCGCGGCAGGGAGTGTGTAAAACTAGCGGTTGATAAATCGCTTTAGCGACAGGGCACATTGCTTTGGACGCTTGTTTTGGTATTTGGAGAAAGGAGACGGTTCCATGGCTCTTTGGGGCGGTCGTTTTGAGGCGGGCGTGGCCGAGGTCACGCAGGAGTTTGGCGCGTCGCTGCCGGTCGACAAACATCTCTATAAGCAGGATATCGCCGGCTCTAAGGCGCATGCCAAGATGTTGGCCGCCCAGGGCATCATCAGTGCCGAGGACGAGCAGGCGATTGCCAAGGGCCTGACCGGAATCGAACAGGATATCGATGCCGGCAACTTTACCTTCGACATCAACGATGAGGACATTCATATGTCCATCGAGAGCGAGCTGACGCGTCGCATCGGCGAGGCTGGCAAGCGCTTGCATACTGGGCGTTCGCGCAACGACCAGGTGGCGACCGATACGCGCCTGGGCGTCAAGGCGCTGGCCAAGGAGCTCATGGAGGCCAATCTTGAGCTGCGCCATGTGCTGGTGGATGCGGCCAAGAAGTACGACAAGGTGATTCTGCCGGGCTACACGCATATGCAGCACGCTCAGCCCGTGCTGCTCTCGCATCATCTGCTGGCGTATTTCTGGATGTTCGCGCGCGACTTTACGCGCCTGAAGGCCGCCTTTGATGCCGCCGACAACTGCCCGCTTGGTGCTGCCGCGCTTGCCGGTACGAGCTATCCGCTCGATCGCCAGATGACGGCTGCCGAACTTGGCTTTGCGGGCGTGATCCCCAACTCGCTCGATGCGGTTTCCGACCGTGATTTCCTGCTCGATCTGCATTACGCCGGATCCGTCATGGCGATGCACCTGTCGCGTCTTTCCGAGGAGATCGTGCTGTGGTCGAGCTCCGAATTTGGCTTTATCACGCTTTCAGACTCCTACTCCACCGGCTCGTCTATCATGCCGCAGAAGAAGAACCCCGACTTTGCCGAGCTTATCCGCGGCAAGAGCGGTCGCGTGTACGGCAACCTGGTGCAGCTGCTGGTAACCATGAAGGGCTTGCCGCTTGCTTATAACAAGGACTTGCAGGAGGACAAGGAGGGCGCGCTCGATACCGCCCATACGCTCATGCAGTGCCTGTCGGTTATGGCCGGAATGATTTCGACTTGGACCGTCAACGAGGATGCCATGGCGCGCGAGTGCGGCGTGGGGCACCTTGCCGCCACCGATGTTGCCGATTACCTGGCCAAGCGTGGCCTGCCGTTCCGCGAGGCACATGCCGTGGTGGGCCATCTGGTCCTGATGTGCGAGAAGCGCGGCTGCAATCTTGAGGACCTGCCGTTTGAGGTGTTCCAGGAGGCAAGCCCGCTCTTTGAGCGCGACATTACCGAGGCGCTCGACATCCCGTCGATTGTCGCCGCGCGCACGACCGAGGGCGGCACCGCCCCTGCCGCCGTTGCCGTGCAGCTTGATCGCGCCGAGGCACAGCTCGTGGCTGACGAGGGTGTGTTTGGGTCACTGACTAAGGTCGTCGAGATGGGCCACGGGGTAAAGTAGGGATTTGGCTGAAGCCGTTTTGGCCATTTATTGATAAATCGTTTTCACTTTACGGGCGCCTGCTGATGTGGGCGCCCGTATTTTGTTGCTATGGGGGAGGGGCTTGTCGAGAACTTCTGTAGGACCTTTGGGCAGGTTGTGAAGGGGTTACGTTCGCGGGCGGCAACCGACCGCCTGCTCTGTTCGATGCGGTTGATGGGCGGTCGGATGGTACTCTAATCGGGCTTCGAAACAGAAGTGACACATATGGAGCGCTTTAATAAATTGCAACGTTTCAATAAACAGCTTTTTGTTTAACTGCAGCTAAAACTCTGTTACGATGCAGTCCAGGCGGGTGCCGGAATGGGACTTGGGCACGCGCGAACCTACTTGAAAGGCTACTTTTATGGCTATCGAGAAGACCTTCATCATGATTAAGCCCGACGCCGTGCGCGACCGCAAGATCGGCGAGATCGTTGCTCGCATTGAGCGCAGCGGCCTTGTCATCGAGCGCATGGAGATGACCACGCTCGAGCGCGCTACCGTCGAGGAGCACTACGCCCATCTGGCCGACAAGCCCTTCTTTGGCGGTCTCTGCGACTTTATGACGAGCGGTCCGGTCGTCAAGATGGTCGTTTCCGGTCTCTCCGCTGTTGCTAAGATGCGCACCCTCATGGGCGCTACCAACCCGCTTGAGGCTGCTCCTGGTACCATCCGTGGCGACTTTGCCGTCGATGTCAACGCCAACGTGATCCACGGCTCCGACTGCCTGGAGAATGCCGAGATCGAGATCAAGCGCTTCTTTGGCTAAACCAGCTTTGACTCCTTAAAGCTGTTAGCGTGTGGCTTGGGCGCCGCGGAACTCCATCCGCGGCGCCCTTTTATTCCAAAATCTATGCAGGGGCCCGCTCGGATATGTGTTCCGAGCGGGCCCCTGCTGTTAGCTTGTGGCACTGAATAGTTTAGGCTTCGTCGACGATCTTAAGGCCGCGCGTGCGATCGATCTCGTTGAGGAGGTTAACGCGACGCTCGTGACGACCACCCTCAAACTCGGCGTCGAGCCACTCGTCGACAATCATCTTGGCGAGCTCGGAGCCCACGACGCGGGCGCCAAAGGCGAGCACGTTGGTGTTGTTGTGCATGCGGGAGAGCTTGGCGCTGAAGGGCTCGGAGCATACGACGGCGCGAACACCTTCGACCTTGTTGGCGGCCAGGCTGATGCCGACGCCGGTGCCACAGATGAGGATGCCCAGGTCGACGTCGCCGTTGGCAACGGCCTTACCCACCTTGTAGCCGGCGATGGGGTAGTCAAAGCTCTCGGAGGTGTCGGTGCCAAAGTTCACGACCTCGCAGCCGCGCTCCTTCAGGTGCTCGGAGATGATGTTCTTGAGCTCGACGGCGGCGTGGTCGTTGCCGATACCAATCTTCATGAGTGGTTCCTCTCTGGTCTGTGCGGCGCAAATGCTAAAGGTGTTTACCGCGTTCGACTGCATGATAGCGCGACTTTTGCGTAAACGCTCGAGCGTTTTTTGGTCAAACGCTTTAGCATGCGACAAGACCGGTTTCTCATGAATGAATGCCGTCAGTTTGCGCCTGAATGCCGTCTACCGGAACCTGGGTTGCGGTTTTTGATGCATTGTTATCAAATAAAAGAGCTAATTATTATTGAGAGCCCAGCCCGTTATACAAGTAGGAGATACCTATGCCTGCCGATTCCCTTCGTGATGCCGCGTTTTGCGATGTTTTGAACCGCGAGCTTGTCTGCGCGCTCGGCTGTACCGAGCCCATTGCCGTTGCCTATGCAGCGGCACTGGCGAGCCAGACGCTCGGTTGCGAGCCCGATCATATGGATGTTGCCTGCTCGGGCAACATCATCAAGAACGTCAAGAGCGTGACCGTGCCCAACTCGGGCGGAATGCATGGTATTGAAGCCGCGGCCGTGCTGGGTGCCGTGGGCGGCGACGCCAAGAGCGCGCTCGAGGTGCTCGAGAGCGTCGATGACGCGGACCGCGCCCGCGTGGCCGAGCTGCTTGCCGATGCGGACTACTGCGATGTGTCGCTTGTCGAGGGTGTGCCCAACCTCTACATCAAGGTGACTGCGACGGCCGGGGGCCATACCGCGGTCGTCGAGATTACCGATCACCACACTAATGTCACGTGCCATACGCTCGACGGTATTCCGGTATGCGGTAAGTCGGCGGGGGAGTGCGCCGCCTGCGCCGAGCGCGTGGTGGCCGAGCGTGCGGCAGATAACGCCGACACGCCCATGTCGATCGAGACCATCATCGACTTTATCGAGGACGGTGACATTGAGGACGCCCGCGCTGCCGTTGAGCGTCAGATTGAGCTGAATGGCGCGATCAGTGCCGAGGGCCTCGCGCACGCTTGGGGCGCCGAGGTGGGTCGTACGCTGCTGGGTGCTCGTGCCGATGACGTCGCCTGCCGTGCCCGTGCCCGTGCGGCCGCCGGGTCCGACGCCCGCATGAACGGCTGCGCGCTGCCGGTCGCCATTGTGTGCGGCTCGGGCAATCAGGGCATTACCTGCGCATTGCCCGTCATGGAGTATGCCGAGTACCTGCGTTGCGACCACGAGCGCCTGGTGCGCGCCGTGATGCTGTCCGATCTTATCGCCGTGCATATCAAGAGCTATATTGGTGCGCTCTCGGCGTTTTGCGGTGCTATTTGCGCCGCGTGCGGCGCCGGCGCCGCGATTACCTGGCTGTGCGGTGGCACGCGCGAGCAGATTGGCGCGACGGTCTCGAACACGCTCGGTAACGTGGGCGGCATCGTGTGCGACGGCGCCAAAGCGAGCTGTGCCGCCAAGATCTCGGCTGCCGTCGATGCGGCGATTCTGGGCCATGATATGGCCATGCAGGGTCGCGGCTTCCGCGCCGGCGAGGGCCTGATCCAAGATACCGTCGAGCAGACGATTGCCAGCATGGGCTACGTGGGCCGCGTGGGCATGAAGGACACCGACATCGAGATCCTCAACATCATGATCGGTAAAACCCAGGTGTGCTAGTTACGCGGTTTTACCAAACCGCGTAACCAGTCGACGCTGCAAACGCCCCTAAGCGGCAATCTGCCTTTCAATCGTCGGGCATGGCCAGAAGGCCTATGCCCTCCTCTTTCAAGGCACATTGCTCGCTTAGGGGCATTTTCGCTGACTTGTGCTCAACCTGCGGCGATATTTGGTTTGGAGCGAGGGGTCCTACGACAGTTCGTCGGCTACTTGGTGTTCGTAGAAGGCTTCTACTACGGCGTTAAAGTCGCGGGCGAAGTCTTCCATGGTTCCGCGCCAGGTGGCTCGGCTGGGCTTGCCTTGGCCCACAAAGGCGGTTTGGATGCCGCAATCGGGGGACGGGAAGTCGCGCTTGGGATCGTTGCCCACCATAAGGACCTCGTGCGGCTCGAGCTCCATCACCTGAAGCTGCTCTAGATAGTAGGTGGCATCGGGCTTGCAGCGGGTGGTGTTTCCCATGTGCGTGACGAGCTCAAAGGGGGCGTCGGCCAGGTCGCCCCAACCCATGCGGCACTCGATGGCCCCCTGCGGAAAGCTGGGGTTGGTAAAGAGCGCGCAACGTAGCCCTGCATCCTGTACGGCCTGAAGCGCGGCATGTGCGCCGGGCATGGCGTGGGCGTTGATGACATCGTCGTTCTTGTACGGAAGAACTTCGCGGTCGTAGTAGGTAAACGCCTCGTAGATGAGTGGGTCCGAGAGGCAAATGCCGCACCGGCGCTCAACCTCTTCTTGGTAGAACTCAAGATTGGTGCGATTATCCGTGCCGCTTCGGCGATTGGCGTTGAGGTCGACCAAGATAGTGCCGAGGCGTGCCATCGTGCCACCGTGGCTGCGGCGACCGATATCCGCGAGCATCGACGAGACATCCTTAAAATAGCGAAGGATGAACGCGTTGAGGTTGATGCTGAGAAGCGTTTCGTCCATATCGAAAACGACTGCTTTGAGCACGCGGGCACCTTTCTCGATAAATCGTTCCAGAATCGTTGGCTCCGGATACTTTACCCCAAAGCCAAATGCCTGGCTGGTTATCGTCAAGTTGTGGAGACGTGTGTTCATAAGATTACGAAAAAGTCTCCACACGAGTAAAAAATCGCAGTTCACGCTTGAAATCGAACCCATTTCCCCGTAACCTATACGAACGTGATTGCATAAGCGTCACATTAATATCTGTCGGCTCCCGAGTGTTCCTAAACGTTGTGTGCTTGTCGCACCCTTCTGTAGGTCCTAGCAATCGGGGCCCCGTAGTTCGAAAGGGGTCCACCTTTGAGTGAGATTCAGAACTCGTCCATTTTCTCTCTTGACGATGTCAACGAGGAGGAGATGAACAACCTCATCGACGGTACGATTACCGACTTTGATGAGGGCGATCTCGTTAACGGCACTGTCGTTAAGATCGAGCATGACGAGGTGCTCGTTGACATCGGATTCAAGTCCGAGGGCGTTATCCCGGTCCGCGAGCTGTCCATCCGCAAGGACGCTAACCCTGCAGACATCGTTGCGCTCGGTGATCCCATCGAGGCTCTGGTACTCCAGAAGGAGGACAAGGACGGTCGTCTGGTCCTGTCCAAGAAGCGTGCCGAGTACGAGCGTGCTTGGAACCGCATCGAGGAGAAGTTCAACTCCGGCGAGAACGTCGAGGGCGAGGTTATCGAGGTTGTCAAGGGCGGCCTGATCCTCGACATCGGCCTGCGTGGCTTCCTGCCCGCTTCCCTCGTCGACCTCCGTCGCGTCAAGGACCTCACCTCCTACATGGGCACCCGCATCGAGGCCCGCGTCATCGAGATGGACCGCAACCGCAACAACGTCGTCCTCTCCCGTCGCGTCGTGCTCGAGGAGTCCCGTAAGGCCGAGCGCTCCGAGATCCTGTCCAAGCTCAAGTCTGGCATGCGTCTCCAGGGCACCGTTTCCTCCATCGTCGACTTCGGCGCCTTCGTCGACCTCGGTGGTATCGACGGCCTCATCCACATTTCCGAGCTCTCCTGGAACCACGTCAACCATCCTTCCGAGGTTGTCAAGGTCGGCCAGGAGGTCGAGGTCGAGGTTCTCGACGTCGATCTCAACCGCGAGCGCATCTCCCTGGGTCTCAAGCAGACCACCGAGGATCCGTGGCGCGCACTGGTCAAGAAGTACCCCGTCGGCGCTATCGTCGAGGGCACTGTGACCAAGCTTGTCCCGTTCGGCGCTTTCGTCGATCTGGGCGAGGGCATCGAGGGCCTGGTGCACATCTCCGAGATGGCCAACAAGCACGTCGATCAGCCTTCTCAGGTCACCCACGTGGGCGACAAGGTTCAGGTCAAGGTCATGGAGATCGACCTCGACCGTCGTCGTATCTCCCTGTCCATGAAGTCCGCTGCTGAGACTCTGGGCGTCGAGATCGAGGTTACCCCGCTGCCTTCCGAGAAGAAGGACGAGGAGACCGACGCCGAGTAAATCGGTTTGACGATCACTTGTTTTAAGGGATCCGTCCGCAATGGACGGGTCCCTTTTTTGCATTTGCTGCTGAGGTGCGCGACGCTGCCCGGGCTGTCCACAGGCTATTGGGTTGTCAGTGCATGAAAAATGCCGACATCCCGCCTCGGGGAGGAGGCGGGAACACACCGAGTAGACGGAGGGGTGTGGAGCGCGGTCGCGTCTCGACTGACGACGTTGCCCATCGACAGGACCATTGTAGCGCATGGCGGTTCTTGGTTTATCGTGTCGAGCGTTTGCGTTGTGCCATTGCCTGCGGCAACGGTGTGTTACACTCTTGCACTGCTGAGTGGGCCAGACGGTCGCGCGATGTGCTGCTTGCAGCACGCGTGAGGAAAGTCCGGGCTCCAGAGGGCGGGATGCCGGCTAACGGCCGGGCGGAGTGATCCGACGGAAAGCGCCGCAGAAAAGAAGACTCCCACCTGCGCCGCAAGGCGTAAAGGGAAAAGCTGAAACGGTGGTGTAAGAGACCACCAGCGTCGTGGCAACACGGCGGCTTGGCAAGCCCCATCCGGAGCAAGCGCGAATAGGAACGCTATGGGCCGGCCCGGTCCGCGTTCGGGTAGCGTGCGTGGAGCTGCACGGTAACGTGCAGACAAGATAAATGACCGTTCACGACAGAACCCGGCTTATAGGCCCACTCAGCACTTTGTTGACGCTGCGAACCCGTCAGCGCGGCAATCTGCCTTTCAAGCCTTCGGGCATGACCATAAGGTCAATGCCCTCGTCTTTCAAGGCACCTTGCTCGTGCTGACGGGTTCTCGCTTTCGTTTACGGAATCATCGGTGTTGCCGTTCTATTTACCGGGATTAACGGTACGGTCTTTGCCGTATTATTGAGGCTGTTTGTTGCCGCGCTTTATTTTGTTGAGGGGCTTTGTTGGACAGCTATTTTACTCTGCAATCGAATATTGAGGCTTCGGGTGAGTTTGTGGACCGCAAGAGCCGGTTTATTGCCCAGCTGGTCCATATTGAGTCCGAGGATGAGGCGAATGCCTTTATCGAGATGGTTCGCAAGCGTCATTACGACGCTCGACACAATGTTCCCGCGTGGATTTTGGTCGATGGACGCGAACGTCAAAGCGATGACGGTGAGCCGAGCCGCACGAGTGGCATGCCGACGCTCGAGGTGCTGCGCGGCGCGGGGCTCAAAAATGTTTGCTGCGTAGTGACGCGCTATTTTGGTGGCACACTGTTGGGGCCTGGCGGCTTGGTGCGCGCCTACACCGCGGCGACGCAGGCGGCGGTGGCCGCGGCTCAGGAGGCAGGGCAGATCGTTGAGATGACAAGCGTCGTGCCGGTTGACGTGCATGTGGCCTATCCGCAGTATGAGCAGGTGCTTCGTTTGGCGCAGGATTCGGGTGCCAAGGTTTCGGATACCGATTACGCGGATGCCGTGACACTTCATTTGGTGTTTAAGGCGGGGGAGCAGGAGCCGTTTTGCGCTAAGATGCGCGAGCTTATGGCGGGGCGCGAGGAGATTGAGGTCGGCGCTTCCGAATTTGACGAGTTCTAACGGCGACGGCCGGCGTGCTTTTGGAGGGATCCCAAGCGCGCCGGCCGTCGTTTTATGTTGCTGCCGTTTACTCGGCGAGCTGCTTTAGCACATCGCAGGCGATCTCGACGGCATCGTCGATGCAGCCGGGACAGCTGCGGAGCGGGCCTTTATCCGATCCGATGCCCTTGAGCGTGCCGCAGACGGTCGTCGTGTTCTTCTCGCCAAAACGCTTGGCGATTTCGCGCGACAGCTTGTAGGTCTGGCCCTTGGTCTTAGGGTTTTCCATGCCGTCGCTCATTACAAAGCCCATGATGGCCACGGCGCCCGAGATGGCGCCGCAGGTTTCGGTCATGCCGCCCATGCCGGCGCCAAAGCCCTCGGTGAGGGTAAAGGCGACCTGGGGGTCGAGCCCGACGGCGGGCGCGAGCGTGCAGGCGACGGCCTGGGCGCAGTTAAAGCCACGGGCGTGGTATTCGGCAGCTTGAGCCTGACAGGCGGTGATGTCAAGCTGAGCAGTATCGATTTGCTTCATCGTTGTCTCCTTGGTCACGGTGTACTCGCCTATGGTACCCGTGACGGGGCATGTAATCATCGAGAGCTTCATGTATGTCTCGTTTTTATCTATCGAGCAAATGCCCAAGGCTTGAGATAAATACCCCTGATCAATTTGTCCATTAACCTACCTTGGGGATGGGTTGAGAGGGGTGCAGGGTAGCGGTATCGTGAACCGAATAAAACTAAAACCCAGGCAAGGGAGCTAGATATGACCGAGCAGACCATCGGAACTACATGTGTTCAGGGCGGCTATCACCCGGGAGATGCCGAGCCGCGCCAGGTGCCCATCTACCAGTCCACCACGTGGAAGTACGACACGTCCGAGCACATGGGCAAGCTGTTTGACCTAGAGGAGTCGGGCTACTTCTACAGCCGTTTGCAGAACCCCACGTGCGATCTGGTTGCCGCCAAGATCTGCGAGATGGAGGGAGGCACTGCCGCGATGCTCACGAGCTCGGGCATGGCTGCGAATTTCCTCGCGATCTTTAACGTGGCCGGTGCCGGCGATCATGTGGTCGCGAGCTCTGCCATTTACGGCGGTACGTATAACCTGCTCGCCCACACCATGGGCCGCATGGGCGTGACCTGCACGTTCGTTGCCCCCGACTGCACCGATGAGGAGCTCGAGGCTGCCTTTCAGCCCAACACAAAGCTCGTCTTTGGCGAGACGATCGCAAACCCCGCCCTTGCCGTGCTCGATATTGAGCGCTTTGCCAAGGCCGCGCATGACCACGGCGTGCCGCTGATGGTCGACAACACCTTCCCGACGCCCGTGATGTGCCGTCCCTTTGAGTGGGGCGCCGACATCGTTACGCACTCCACCACCAAGTACATGGATGGACATGCTGCCTACCTGGGCGGCGTGATCGTCGACCACGGCCAGTTTGACTGGATGGCCCATGCGGATAAGTTCCCGGGTCTCACCACGCCCGACGAGAGCTACCACGGCGTGACGTATGCCGAGAAGTTCGGTCGCGAGGGCGCCTTCATTACCAAGGCCACCGCGCAGCTCATGCGCGACCTCGGCCCCATGCAGAACCCGCAGGCGGCATTCTTCCTGAACAGCTCGCTCGAGAGCCTGCATGTGCGCATGCCGCGTCATTGTGAGAACGGCCTGGCCGTTGCCAAGTTCCTGCAGAGCCATCCCAAGGTGCGCTTCGTGAGCTATCCGGGCCTGGAGGGCGACAAGTACTATGACCTTGCTCAGAAGTACATGCCAAACGGTACCTGCGGCGTTGTGAGCTTTGGCTTTAATGGTGGTCGCGCGGCGGCCGAGACCTTTATGAAGAGCCTCAAGCTCGCCCAGATCGCCACGCATGTGGCCGACGCCCGCACCTGCTGCCTGCATCCCGCTAACGCTACGCACCGCCAGATGAACGATGAGGAGCTCATCGCCTGCGGTATCTCCGCCGACATGGTGCGCCTGTCGTGCGGCCTCGAGGACACGGCCGATCTGATTGCCGACCTTGAGCAGGCGCTCGAGCAGTGCTAGGCTAGCGTTCGCACAAGGCGCCGATGCTGGCAGAAAGCTTCGGTGGCCTTCCGTTCCGATTCCGTAGGCGGGACCCCAATTGCGACTGTTTACAGGCGATTGGGGCCCCGTTTTTGCGTTGCGCCACTCGAAAGGATGGATATGGAGAAAACTGCAGAGCAGCTGCGACGCGAGCATATTGCCCTAGAGGGCGACACCCATGGCAAGAACAAATGGGCGATTCTATTTACCGTGCTCATCATGACGTTTATGGTGTGTTTGGATTCGACCGTCGTGACCGTGGCGCTGCCCGTGATGCAAAAGGAGCTGGGCGTGGGCCTCGATCGCATTCAGCTGGTGAGCTCGGTGTACCTGCTTGCGACATGCGTGGCTATGTTGCCGTTTGGCCGTCTGGGTGACGTGCGCGGCAAGGTGAATGTGTTCCAGCTGGGTGTCATCGTCTTTACGGTCGGTTCGCTGCTGTGCGGCCTTTCGGCCTCGCTCGAGGTTCTTATCCTGGCACGCATTGTTCAGGGCGTCGGTTGCGCGGCGGCCATGGCTAACAACATGGGTATCATCACCGAGTCGTTCCCGGCGCGCGAACGAGGCCGTGCTATGGGTATTCTCGCGACCTTTGTGGCCCTCGGCATGATGTGTGGCCCCGTGCTCGGCGGCATGCTGGTGGCAAGCTTTCCTTGGGAGAGCATCTTCCTCATCAACCTGCCCATTGGCGTCATCTCGTTTATCGTGGGGCTCTACACGCTGCCGCATGTTAAGCCGGAGGCCGGCGAGCGCCCCATGTCCCTGATCGAGGCCGCTCGTCGCTGCTTTGCAAATTCGGCCTTCACCATCAACCTTGCCTGCATGCTCATCGTGTTCGTTGGTATTGGCGCATCTGAGTTTATCCTGCCGTTCTATTTTCAGGACGCCCATGGCTTTGGTTCCGACATTTCCGGATTTCTCTTTTTGGCGCTGCCGATGGTGAATGCCTTTATCGGACCGCTTTCGGGTACGGTTTCGGACCGTGTTGGCTGCGAGGGCCCCACGGCGGTCGGCCTGGGCGTGTACGTGTGCGGTCTCTTTGCGGTAAGCACGCTCGACGAGCGCTCTTCCATCCCTGTGATTGTGTGCTGTGCCGCGTTTATGTCGTGCGGTACGTCGATTTTCCAGAGCCCCAACAACTCGCTGTATATGGGCTCGGCTCCGCGCGAAGCGCTCGGCTTTGCGGGCAGCCTGGGTAGTTTGGCACGCTACGCCGGCATGGCGCTCGGCATTACGGCGGCGTCGCATATCCTGTATGGGCAGATGAGCGTGGCAATGGGCGAGGCCGTGACCAGTTTTGTTACAGGTCGTCCGGATGTGTTCTTGTTTGGCTTTCGCTCGGTGTTCTACGTGCTTATGGCTGTGGCCGCTGTGGGCTTTGCGCTTGCCATGGTGCGTTTGGTGAAGATGCGCGCCCGCCATTAGCGTGTTGGGAGGCTGCCTGCCACGATTCGCGCCGTCCCAAAAAGACTGGTTTGTGGTGCGATGCGGCTTGTGGGGCGGGCGGGGGTCGGTCCGTGGTAGACTATCGAACAACGTTTATTAATCGCGCGGTATCGTTGCCGCGAGAAGGGGTTGCGCCATGCAGGAGCTTGAGGATCGTATTCGCCATGACGGCATCGTAAAGGCCGGTAACGTCCTTAAGGTTGATGCCTTCCTCAACCACCAGTGCGACGTTGAACTGTTCGACCACATGGGCGCCGAGTGGGCCCGTCTGTTCGAGGGTGTCGAGATCAACAAGATCCTGACGATCGAGGCTTCGGGCATTGGCATGGCTTGCATCGCGGCCCAGCATTTTGGCGGCGTGCCGGTTGTCTTTGCCAAGAAGGCGCAGTCCATCAACCTCGACGGCGAGCAGTATGCCACGACCATCTACTCCTTTACCAAGCAGAAGGAGTACCCGGTCATCGTTGGCAAGCGCTTCCTGTCCGAGGGCGACAAGGTCCTGATTATCGACGACTTCCTGGCCAACGGCTGCGCGCTCGAGGGTCTTATCAAGATCTGCGAGGCTGCGGGTGCCGAGGTATCCGGTATTGGCATTGCGGTGGAGAAGGGCTTCCAGGGCGGTGGCGATAAGCTCCGCGAGCGCGGCTTCCGCGTCGAGAGCCTGGCCCGTATCGCCGATATGGACTGCGAGACCGGCGAGATCACCTTCGCCTAAGTGCGCAACACAAGCGATTGGTATGCGATGTGACAAAGGGACTGTCCCTTTGTCACATTTTTTGTATGAGGGGAGGTGTTGATATGGATGAGAACAAGATGGGATGGCGTGAGTATGCGCACTATGCCGAGATGTCGGTCGAGGAGTTGGCACGCGATTGCGAGGTTCAGGTGTTTCGCGCGACGGGTCCGGGCGGACAGGGCGTGAACACGACGGACTCTGCTGTGCGCATGAAGCATGGGCCCACGGGGATTACCGTGACGGCGCGCGAGAGCCGCAGTCAGTTCCAAAACCGTAGCAGCTGCCTGCGTAAGCTGCGCGCTGAGCTTGAGCGTCGCGGGCGTCCACCGCGCCGACGCGTAAAGACCAAGTTGCCTCAGCGCTCTCGCCAGCGCAGGCTCAACGACAAGCACTTCAATGCGATTAAAAAAGCCAACCGACGCAAGCCGGGCAGCGACGAATAGCCTCCTCATAAGTTGCGGTGAAATAGGAACTGTTTTGCGGCTTTTGCTGCATAAACAGTCCCTATTTCACCGCAACTTAGGTGGGGTTAGCGGGTGGGGTGCCAGACGTGGAGGGCGCCGGCGAGGATGTCGACCTCGATGCGCGAGGCGACAACGGGCTCGCCGTCGGCCTGAATGGGGTAGTCGGGCTCCTCAAAGGTGAGCTCGGCATGGCGGCAGCGGCGCATGCGAACCGGCGGCAACTTGGTATGGTGGCCGTCCTTGGCCGAAAGAAACATAGGCAGGGCAACCGCGCGAGGGACGGGGCCGCAGGCGTAGCAGACGTCGAGTATGCCGTCACAGGGGTCGGCGTCGGGACAGATGCGATAGCCCGAGCCATAGGTAGGACCCAGCTGAATCGCCATGATGATCGCCCTTACGCGCTCGGCGGGCGCCCCGTCAAAGCTGACTGTCATGGGGTAATTGCGATAGCGTAGGCCAAACTGCTCAAGTCCCGAAAGAGTGTAGAGCGGCGCGCCGGTGAGGCTCGTCTTTTTGCGTAGCTCGGTGGTGCCAAGGCCGATGGCGGCATCGATGCCGACCGAAAGCGTCTGGTCGTAGTACTCAACGGTAGCCTCGCCGCTGCCGCTTGTGGGGTTCCATAAGCGAATGCGCCCGATGTCCTGACGCTGCAGCTCGCAGGTGAGCAGCGCGCCAAAATCCTTACCGGAGAAATCGTCGATGCCGAGCGTTTGGGCAAAATCGTTGCCGGAGCCCACGGGTAGGATGGCAAGAGCGGGGCGGGTGTCCTCCTCTTGCGTCATAAGCCCGTTGACGACCTCGTGAATCACGCCGTCGCCGCCAAGGGCGATAACGGTGCGATAGCCCTGAGCCTGTGCGGCCAGCTCCTTGGCGTGTCCCATGCGCTCGGTCAGCACCAGGTCAAACTGGGATGCGCGCGCGGTCATATCCAAAAAGCGTTGCAGGCGCTCGGCAACTTCGCGCGCCGCACCCGACTGGGCGGCTGGGTTGGCGATGATGAGCGTGAGGCCAAAATCAGTTGCGTGCATGGGGCGACTCCCGGCGTATGACGTGACGGTGCGGTCGCGCTCAGGTCGAATTGCCCCCGATTGTGGCTGCACGTCGAATACTTACGTCTACTCTATCAGGTCGTTGTGGCGCTCGATAGCATCCGCTACCGTACCGCCCTCATCCACAATAAGCGAACGGCGCTTGGGCGAGATGATGCGCTGGGCGGGGTACACGCCGCGGTGTCCGGCGGTTAGGTAGCTGATAAAGGCCACGATGACAAAGAACCCGGCTGCCGTGCCGTGGAACAGGTCGATGGCCATCATACAGGTGGTGATAGGCACGTTAAGGCCGGCGCAGAACACGCCGAGCATGCCCAGCGCTGCTAGAAAGCTGGGATCGATTCCGACGAGGCAACCGATCCAGCCGCCGAGCGCCGCACCGATACCAAACAGGGGCGTGACCTCGCCGCCTTGGAAGCCGGCGCCCAGGGTGAGCGCTGTGACGACCAACTTGATGACTGCGTCCGCCAGGGTGGTGTTGCCGGCAAATCCGGCGCCGGAAAGCCACGTGGAAAGGCCGGCGTAGTCCCAGGCGTCGAGGAGGGCATAGGCGGCCAAAACCACGAGTGCACCTATGAGTGCGCGAATAAGATAATTGGTGATAAAGCGACCGTACAGGCTCTTGACGGTTCGAACTGACCAGGCAAAGAGGCGTGCCGTCAGACCGAAGATAATGGCGCTGATAACAACGATGACAACCGTCCGTGGTGTCATGTTGGGAACGCTGGCGATAACATTCGCCTCGTACTCGGTACCTAGGGCGAGTGATGTAAAGTAGCCGGTAAATGAGGCGACCAGGCAGTAGATGCCCGCCGTGTAGTCGATCTTGCCGATAAAGCACATCTCCATGCCAAAGAAAGCTCCGGCAAGGGGCGAGCCGAATACGGCGCCAAAGGCCGACGAGATGCCGGCGAGCATGAGGTCGTGGTGGTCATGCTTTTTGAGGTGGGCGAGGCTCGAGATGTTGCTGGCGATGGTGCCGCCAATCTGCACCGCAGCTCCCTCGCGACCGGCCGAGCCGCCGGTGAGGTGCGTGAGCGTGGAGCAGACGAAGGTGAGGATGGCCATGCGCATATGGATGAGGCGTGTGCCCAGAGCGGAGTCGATGACCAGGTTGTTGCCACGCTTGGCGGCGAGACCGTGGTTTTTGTACACCCATGCGGTGGCAACGCCCACAACGGGAAGCAGCGCGTAAATCCACGCATGGTGCTCGCGATAGTCGGTCGCGATATTTAATGAGGCCAAAAACGCCCAAGCGGCAACGCCCATGGCGAGCGAGACGGTGACGACGAGTACGAGCAACTTAGTGCTCGCTAGTAGGTTGCGGGCGTTGCGGCGCGTGTCGGCAGCCAAGAGATGCTCGGAGCGGGTAAGTTGATGCCTGCCTGCCGTGATGACGTCATTAAGGGAGAAAAAACCGCCGTCGTCGAGCGGCTGGAAATGATCCTGCGCTTTGTTTGCGCTTTCGGGTTTGTCGTTATGAGCCATACGTTCCTCTTTTAGGTTGCAACGCAAGCAATTATAAAACGCGGTAAACGCGACGAGCCGGTGGGTTGGTTTCCATTCTGTTTCGCGGCCTGCAACCGACAGGTGTATTTGCGGGTACAGGCCGAGTCGCGGTCGTGCGTCGGGGGATTATACTGAGACAAGCATAAAGAATTGGCGCCCCTGTTGTGCGCCGTGGCATTAAGAGGTGCATATGGCAGAGAAACTCATACCGTTGGAGGATGCGCAGTCGATTGTTTTGTCGCACGTTGCTCCGACGGATCTCATCGAGATTCCCGTGTGGCAGGCGGCTGGTTTTCCCTTGGCCGAGGACGCGGTGGCCGATATCGACATCTCGCCGTTTGCCAACAGCGCTATGGACGGATATGCCGTGCTCTCGGCGGACTTGGCGCAGGCATCTGGCGAGGCGCCGGTGACGCTCGACGTTATCGGACACGAGGCCGCGGGCCATGTGTTTGAGGGCGCAATCGGCGCGGGCGAGACGGTCCGCATCATGACGGGCGCGCCGGTACCCGAAGGTGCCGATGCCGTGGTGAAGTATGAGATCGTTGATGTGCTCGACGGTGACGGCAACGAGGGCTCGCGTGTGAGGTTCTCGGCGCCGGCCAAGGTGGGGGAGAACGTTCGCTCGGCTGCTGAGGAAGCTCATGCCGGCGACGTCGTGATGCGCGCCGGCGAGGTTGTGGCTCCGGCGGGCGCCGGCCTGCTGGCGAGCGCCGGGTATGCGAACGTGAAGGTGCATGCCGCTCCGCGCGTGGGCATTATCTCGCTGGGCACGGAGCTGGTCGCGCCGGGTGAGCTGCCGGCGCGCGGGCAGATTCGCGATTCCAACTCGTCGGCGTTGATGGCGGAAGCACTCGATGCCGGCGCGGAGCCCGTGTTCTACGGCATTGCGCCCGATGATGAGCAAGCGATCGCCGAGCTGGTGCATCGTGCCGTGCAGGAGTGCGACTTTGTCATTACGAGCGGTGGCGCCTCGGCGGGCGATTACGACTATGTGACGGCGCTCGTCCGGCGTGAGGGCGAGGTGCTGTTTGACCGCATCTCGATGCGTCCGGGCAAGGCCATCACGTTTGGCTTGCTCGGGGGTAAGCCCTACCTGGGGCTTTCGGGCAACCCGGCCGCGGCGTATGTGGGCTTTGAGATGCTTGCCCGTCCGGCGATTCGCAAGATGCGCGGTTTTGCCGAGGTTGCGCGTCCCGTGCAGCAGGCGACGCTCACGCACGGCGTGAAAAAGCGACAGCATCGCCGCTTCTTCGATCGCGCCACGGTTTTGCGCGACCCCGAGACCGGTGAGTTGTTGGTGACCGAGGCTAAGACACAGAATTCGGCGCTGCTTGGAACTATGCAGCGTGCGAACTGCCTGCTGCGTATTGACGAAGGACCGTGCGAGCTCAAGGCGGGAGATGCCGTGGACGTTGTTCGCGTCGACCTGCCCGAGGGCGCCGTGTTGTAGGGGGAATGCTATGGAGCTGAAGATATCGATCGTGACGTGCTCGGACACACGCGATCTTTTGCAGGATGAGGCCGGAGCCGCACTCGAGGAACTTATCGAGGCACAGGGCTGGACGGTCGCCTCACATGTGGTCGTGCGCGACGACGTCAGCGAGATCGGTGATGCCATTATGGAAGCCGCCGATGAGTGCCACGCCAATGTCGTGCTCACCTGCGGCGGCACGGGGCTTTCGATGCGCGATGTAACGCCCGAGGCGACGCGTTCCGTCTGCGACCGCGATGTGCCGGGTATTGCCGAGGCAATTCGTGCCTACTCCATGACCAAGACGCGCCGCGCCATGCTCTCGCGCGCTATTTGCATGCAACGAGGTCATACACTTGTCGTAAACTTTCCCGGTTCTACGAAGGCCGCCCGCGAAAGCTGGGAGGCCATAACAGACCAGCTGGAGCATGCGGCTCAGATGACGGCGGGCGGCGGACATACCAACTAAGCGGTTTACCTGCGGCGGGGCGACCTGAACGGCTGCTCCGCCTTTGTTTTCCGCCGAATCGACGCCGAGGTGCACGGTAACTTGAAACTATATTCTCTGACGAGAATAATATCTCACTATCATTATTCGCGCAGAAGTATAATCTGATTGCAGATTAAAGCCCGAGGCGGGGTGCCCGGGCATAGCGTTCGAAAGGGTTGAACATGTTCGATATGGTTTCTCGCCGCGGATTCGTTTCGCTTTCTGCTGTCGCCGCTGCCGGCCTTGGTCTTGCCGGCTGTTCGGGCAGCAAGACGTCCGAGCCGGCCGGATCCGATGTCGGCTCCGCCAAGGCCTCTTCCAAGAAGGAAACCGTCGAGCTGCAGGTCTTTGCCGCTAACTCCCTCGAGAAGGCCCTGCCCGAGGTTCAGGAGCTCTACACCGACCAAACCGGCACCACCTTTGCCGACACGCAGTTTAAGGCCTCCGGCGACCTCGTCGAGCAGATGAAGGCCGGCGCCACGGTCGACGTGCTCATCACCGCTTCCAAGGGCACCATGGATGACGCTGAGACCGCCGAGCTCGTCGACACCGACACCCGCGAGGACATGTTCGTCAACGATCTCGTGATCATTCGCGCCGAGGGCTCCGATACTAAGGTCGAGGCCATCGCCGACGTCGCGAATCTGGACGGTAAGATTGCCATCGGCGACGCCAAGACCGTCCCCGCCGGCAAGTACGCCAACCAGGCGCTGGCTTCCGTGGGCCTCTATACCGGTACCGAGGGCGACGACGGCGAGTACGCGCCCGAGCTCGCCGACAAGGTAGCCCTGGCCGACAAGGTCGGCACCGCTGCGTCTTACGTCTCTACAGGCGACTGCGTGGCGGGTTTTGTCTACAGCTCCGATATCTTCCGCTACGACGGCATCGAGGAGGCCTTCGTGTGCCCCGAGGACTCGCACAAGCCCATCGTGTATCCCGGCGCTGTCGCCGATAGCTCCGAGCATGCCGACGAGGCCAAGGCGTTCATCGACTTCTGCCTGACCAACAAGAAAGCCCAGAAGATTTGGGCCAAGTACGGCTTTGAGCTTTCCGAGTAGTGCGGCTTGGCGCGATAATTCCATCGTTTTGTGTTTCACTCCGTCCTTGTATTCGCTTGGAGCTTTTCGTGCTTAATAGATTCCGCATGCTTGTCGCCTGTGCTTTGACCTTCGCGCTTTGCTGGGTGCCGGGATTTGCGTTTGCCGGGGACGCCGAGGACGGGGCCCAGGTTGCTGCGACCGCTCATGGGCTTTCCTATGGAATCGAGGGTTTTGAGCGGTTGGCGAAGGGGACCGCTCGCGCCATGGAGGGCCAGCCTGAGGGCTACCGGTTTCCCGTTGACGAGGATGTGGACCTTGTAGTGGCGCCTGCTGCCGATCGCGTTGTGGCGTGGATATCGCCCAAGGCGGTCGAGAAGTATGGATTGGATCCGCAGGACAACGAGTGCGTATCGGGTCTCAAGGCCCTCGTCTGTGACCTCGACAGCGCAAACTGCATGGGAGGTGCGCGGCTGGGGGACGTGGATCTTCCTTGGTATGTCACGGCGGAAACAACGTTTGATGCCGGCGGGTATACCTATGGCTTTGATGAGCGCGGTGCGGATGGGGACCGCTATGTGGTGATTGCATCAGCCTCGGGCGATGCCAAGGGCGGCGCGCGTTGGCTTGATAGCGCTCAAATGGTAGAGGCGTCGTCTGTCATGTTGCGGGATGAGCAAGGGCCCTTGACCTCTCTGGTCTCCTTTTTGGGCGACATCGACTATCGCCCGTTTTGGGTGTCCATTAAAACGAGCGGCCTTGCCCTGGTGATCTCCCTTGCGCTGGGCCTGTTCGCCGCGTGGAAGACTATGGGTACCTCGAGTCGCATCAAGGGCCTACTCGACTCGGTCTTTACCATCCCCATGGTGTTGCCGCCCACGGTCTGCGGCTTTTTGCTGCTTATGCTGTTTGGTCGCTCGACCGGGGTGGGCCAGTGGCTGATTGCGCACGGCGTCTCGATTGTCTTTACGTGGCCGGCGGCGGTGATCTCTGCCGTGGTGGTATCGTTCCCCCTGGTCTACCGTACGGCGCTCGGCGCCTTTGAGAGCCTCGACACGCAGATGCTTGACGCCGCGCGAACCCTGGGATGGTCCGAGCGTCGCATCTTTGCCAAGCTTATGATGCCGCTTGGGTGGCCTTCTATTGCTGCTGGTACGGTCCTCGCCTTTGCCCGCGCGATGGGAGAGTTTGGCTGCACGCTGTTCTTTGCGGGCAACTACGCCGGCATTACGCAGACCATCCCCATCGCCATCTATTTTGAGTGGATGGGCGGCAATACGTCGGTCGCGCTCTTCTGGGTCGTGGTCGTAATTGCGTTCAGCTTCCTGGTCATCCTGTTCATTAACATGTACACCGCCCATTCGCAAAAGTATCGCGAGCGGGGCCTTTCCCATGCGGGGCGCAAGCAGGCCAAAGACCTCGCCGGACAGGGTGATTCGCTCGACCCGGCGGGCGGCGATGCCCTGCGAATCGATCGCGAGGCGCTGGCCGAGCTTATGCGCGATGACGCGGTCGCGAAGGGAGGTCGATAGGCCATGTCGCTCGTTCTGGATATTAAAAAGCGCTATCCCGGGTTTATGCTCGACATGCAGCTTGAGGCCGGCGAGGAGCGTGTGGCGCTGCTCGGTGCCTCGGGTTGCGGCAAGAGCTGCACCTTGCGCTGCATTGCCGGTGTGGAGACGCCCGACGAGGGCAAGATCGTCGTCAACGGCGTGACCTTTTTTGACTCGGCGGCGGGCATCAACCTGTCGCCCCAGGAGCGCAAATGCGCCCTGCTGTTCCAAAACTATCAGCTGTTTCCCAACATGACGGTGGCCGATAACGTATGTGCCGGCGTAAAGGACGCGGGCGACGCCGCGGCGCGTAAAAAACTTGCCGAGCGCTACCTGGGCATCTTTGGCCTAGCCGATTTTGCCGACCGCTATCCCGCGCGCCTCTCGGGCGGTCAGCAGCAACGTGTGGCGCTTGCCCGTATGGTGGCGGCTCACCCGGGCATCTTTATGTTCGACGAGCCCATGAGCGCACTCGATTCCTATCTTAAGAGCGCCCTCGAACAGAACATGCTCGACCTGTTCGATGTATGCAACCGCACCGTGCTCTATGTGAGCCACGACATCGACGAAGCGTGCCGCCTGTGCCAGCGCATCTGCGTGATGCACGACGGGCATGTTGAGGAGATCGGCTCCGTCGAGGACGTGGTCCGCCGTCCGCAGACGCTGGCGGCGCTGCGCCTGACGGGCTGCAAGAACACAAGCCGGGCGCGCAAGATCGGCGACGAAGAAGTTGAGGCGCTCGATTGGGGCATGACCTTTAACGTGGGTCTCGAGGTTCCCGATAATGTGGCGTACCTGGGCATTCGCGCGAGCTACTTCCATGTGGACAACCGTGCCGAGCGGGGTCGCAACAGCTACGACCTGCACGTGGCGCGCGTGAGCGATTCGCGTTTTGAGCGCCTGGTGCTGTTGGATGCGCCGCGGGCCGATGCGCCAACGCGTCTGCAGTGGAAGGTCAACAAATTGAGCGTACCAGCGGATGGGTTACCGCAAGAAGGCGAGACCCTGCGTATGCATTTTGATGCCAGCAGGATCCATCTGGTTTGTCGGTAGCGCCGGGTAATGCCGTCGGGGATATAAGTCTCGGCGGCTTTGTCTTGCCGTTCGCCTAATGGGGAATGACAAACTCTTATCAACACAGATAATTATTTATTAAACGGCGGCACACGACGCTGTCGTACGAATGTCAACGGTGTTCGCATGGTCGACGACCGTTGATATAGTTGACCTTAACTTGTAAAGGAGGACGCGCACATGCCGCAGACGACATACATTCGCCGCGTTGCCGCGCGCGCCCTGTATATGGCTCGGAGCCGCATATGAGCAGGTATGTTCACGGCTCCGGGAGAGACGACGCACAACTAAATAATCGACCGCAAAACAGGTTCCCCAAAATTCCGGGTTTGAGCACGGCTGGGTTTTCGCCACCCACCGTGCAGCAATACCGTAGCTATTCATTTTTGGTTCGAGAGGGGAACCGTCATGGCTGAAGAATTCGATTTCCATCCGATGTGGGAGAGCCTCGGCATGAATCTTGCCGACCACGACATGCTGCTGGGCGCCGTGGGCCAGATGTACGGCGATATGTTCCTGACGCAGAACAATCGCCCCAAGTCCACGTCCTACCTGGATTTTGTCGCCACCAACATCCACAGCGGCCGTATTAAGGAGATGCTCGACAAGAAGGAGGCTGGCGAGGCCACCAAGATTGTTGGCAGCTTCTGCGTCTACGTGCCCGAGGAGATCGTGCTCGCCTGCGACGGTATCCCTGTGGGTCTGTGCTCGGGTGCCGACTGGGCAACCGACAAAGTCGAGGAGCACTTGCCGCGCAACACCTGTCCGCTCATCAAGAGCTTTGCCGGCTTTAAGCTGGGTGAGGTCTGCCCCTACATTGAGTCGAGTGATCTGGTGGTGGGCGAGAGCACCTGCGATGGCAAGAAGAAGGCCTACGAGTTCTTTGCCACGCAAAAGAACATGTACGTCATGGATATTCCCAACGTGCACGACGAGTCGACGCTCGTGACCTGGAAGGCCGAGGTCAAGAAGCTCGCCGCCAAGATCGAGGAAGAGTGTGGCGTCAAGATTACGCCCGAGCGTCTGAAGGCTGCCATCCACGCCGTCAATGAGAAGCGTCGCGCCCTGCAGCGTCTGGCTGCGACCCGCGCTGCCGACCCGGCGCCCATCAGCGGTCTCGATAGCCTGCTGACCGTGCAGGCCGCCTTTATGGATGACACGCCGCGTCTGACCGGAGCCATTAACGATATGGCGGCTGAGTGTGAGCAGCGTGTCGAGGCCGGCGAGGGCGTGGCACCCAAGGGGACCAAGCGCATCCTGTACACCGGTACGCCCATGGCCGTGCCCAACTGGAAGCTGTTCAACCTCATCGAGAAGGCTGGCGGCGTTGTGGTCGGCGAGGAGTCCTGCACGGGCTCGCGCTACTACAAAGACCTGGTTGACGAGTCCGGTGAGACGGTCGACGAGATGCTCGATGCCATCGCCGAGCGCTACTTTAAGATCAACTGCGCCGTCTTTACGCCCAACGACCAGCGTATGAAGGACATTGTCCAGATGGCGAAGGACCTGCATGCCGACGGCATCGTCGATGTGGCCCTGCAGTTCTGCACGCTCTACGAGATGGAGTCGTTTGCCGTGGAGAAGGCCGCCGAGCAGGCCGGCATTCCGTTTATGCACATCACGACCGACTACGCCGGCGAGGATGCAGGCCAACTGCAAACCAGGATTGAGGCTTTCTTGGAAACCATTTAGGGCTATCCGGTCCAGCGGCTTCCCCAAGCACCCGATCTTGCCGTTCAAACCATCGCTTGCATACCAAAGTACGCGGCGCTCCTCTTTCACGGCAACCTCGGGCACCTGGGAAAGCCGTTTCCTTGGTTGGTTAAAAGGTTTGTTAAGGAGTTATATGTCGGAAAATATTGAGCAGCCGTTGCCGTCCACGTTTGAGGAGTTCAACGAGCAACGCAAGGCGGCGTTTATTCGCGTCAAGGATTATAAGCAGGCGGGTAATCGCCTGGTCGGTTTTCTGTGCAGCTACACGCCGCTCGAGATTATCGATGCCGCGGGGGCTGCGAGCGTGGCGCCGTGCGGCACGTCCGACGAGGTGATTCCCGAGGCCGAGAAGGTGCTGCCGGCAAACCTGTGTCCGCTCATCAAGTCGACGTATGGTTTTGCCTATTCGCAAAAGTGCCCGTTTACGTACTTTAGCGACATGATCATCGGCGAGACCACCTGCGACGGCAAGAAGAAGATGTACGAGCTACTCAACGAGCTCAAGCGCACGCACATTCTGCATCTTCCGCAGGGTCGCGATCGCGCCTACGAGCGTGAAGGCTGGTACGAGGAGTGCCGCCTGCTCAAGGAGGAGCTCGAGGGCTTCTACGGCATCACGATTACCGACGATGACCTGCGTGCTGCCGTCCGTCGTCGCAACCGCTTGCGTGCGGCCCAGCTCGAGATGTTTGCGCTGCAGGCCAACCAGCCGGCGGCCATGAGCGGCATCGACCTGATGAGCACTATGTTTGCCGGTACTTTCAGCTTTGATATCGAGGCCTATACGCAGCAGCTGGAGCAAAAGGTCGCCAAGCTGCGCGAGGCCTACGACGCGGGCGAGCGCCCGGTTGCGGCGGACGCCAAGCGCATTCTGATCACCGGTTGCCCGGTGGGCGGTGTGATCAACAAGATCGGCCGCACCATCGAGTCCAACGGCGGCTTGGTCGTGTGCATGGACGACTGCTCGGGTGAGCGCACGGCGGCTATGATGATCGACCCGGACGCGCCCGACATTCTGCGCGCCATCGCCGACCGCTACCTGGATATCAACTGCTCGGTCATGACGCCTAACGACGGCCGCATGGAGAACACACTGACCATGTGCGAGAAGTACCATGTCGATGGCGTGGTAGAGAGCGTGCTACAGGCCTGCCACACCTTCAACGTTGAGAGCGCGCGCATGCAGGAGGCCGTCGAGGGTGCGGGTATTCCGTATATGAAGATCGAGACCGACTACAGCAACGGTGACATGGGCCAGATCGAGACGCGCATCGCCGCCTTCATCGAAACCCTCTAGCTTCCTCAGGCACCGGATCTTGCTCCTCAAACCGTCGCTTGCGTACCCAAAGTACGCTGCGCTCCTCTTTCGGGGCAATCTCCGGCACCTGAGAAACCTAGAGCTAAGGCGCCTGAACGCGCAGCTGTCTTTGATGTTTAGATTGGGAGAGAGCCATGATAGGGATCGGGATCGATATCGGGTCTACGGCGGCTAAGGCTGCTGTGGTCGACGGGGAGGGTTCGGTGGCGTGGACGTGCGTGCAGCCAACCGGGTTCTCCTCGGTCGATGCTTCCGAGCGGCTGCGCGAGGCGCTGGCAGCGGCCGGCTATGACGTGGCAGCCGACGATGTGCGCGTGATCGCGACCGGCTACGGCCGTGTCGCCGTGCCCTATGCGCACAAGGTCGTGACCGAGATCACCTGCCACGGCACCGGTGCCGTGCGCCTGTTTGGCGATCACGGCACGGTGATTGACGTGGGCGGCCAGGACACCAAGGTCATTCAGCTTAAAAGTGGCCGCGTGGCCAAGTTCGCCATGAACGACAAGTGCGCTGCCGGTACGGGGCGCTTTTTGGAGATCATGGCCGACCGTCTGGGTATTTCCCAACAGCAGATGGCCGACCTTGCGCGTTCCGGTGAGCCCACCAAGATCAGCAGCATGTGCACGGTGTTTGCCGAAAGCGAGGTCATCAGCCTGATCGGTCGCGGTGAGCCGCGCGAGAACATTGCACGTGGCGTGATCGACAGCGTGGTCTCGCGCGTGGCGACCATGGCCGGGCAGGCCGCGGGCGCCCCGTACTACCTGACCGGTGGCCTGTGCGAGAACGCCTTCGTGGTGGAGCGGTTGGGCGAGCTGCTGGGGTCGCCGGTGACCACCTCGCCCCAGGCTCGCTTTGCCGGAGCGATTGGCGCGGCGATTCGCGCACAGGCGCTCAATTAATGCATCCGCCGCAGGCTCGCATTCATGCGTATACTGGGAGAAAATGATTGACCGATGAGAGGAGGTATCGATGGCTGACGATCAGATTAGGCTCACGTCCATGACGGCCGCGAGCGGTTGAGCCGCTAAGTTGGCTCCCGGAGCCCTCGCCCAGGTCCTGGGCGATTTACCCAATGTGCATAACGACAACCTGCTCGTAGGGTTCGATACCTCCGACGATGCGAGCGTCTTCCGCGTAGGGGAGAACCTGGGGCTCGTGCAGTCCATCGACTTCTTCCCACCGATGGTCGACGACCCGTTCCTCTTTGGCCAGATCGCCGCGGCCAACTCGCTGTCGGATATCTACGCCATGGGCGGGCGGCCGAGCCATGCCATGAACTTGCTGTGCATCCCGAGCTGCCTGGGCATCGAGGTCGTCGGCCAGATTCTGGCGGGCGGCGCCGACAAGTGCGTCGAGGCGGGTTGCTCCATCGCGGGCGGCCATACCATCAACGACGACGAGCCCAAGTACGGCCTGTCCGTGAGCGGCTTTGTCGCGCTCGGCCGCATGCTCGCCAACAGCGGTGCATGCGTGGGCGATGTCCTGCTGCTGACCAAGGCGGTTGGCTCGGGCATCATCACCACAGCCATCAAGGGCGAGCTCATCGAGCAGGACGAGGCCGCAGCCATGTTTGACTCGATGTGCACCCTTAACGAGGCGCCGATTCGTCTGGCCGAGGGACTTGAGCTTCACGGCTGCACCGATGTCACGGGCTTTGGCCTGATCGGGCACGCGTGCGAGATGGCCGAGGGCTCGGGCGTGCAGGTTGAGCTTGCGTCGGGAGCGGTACCGCTCTTTGACCAGGTGCTCGACATGGCGCGTCTGGGCATTATCCCCGCGGGCTCCTACCGCAACCAGGACTTCTTTGGCCCGCGTGTGGCTGCCGACGAGGACCTGGAGCCGGGTATGTTGGATGCGCTGTACGATCCGCAGACCTCGGGCGGCTTGCTCATCGCGGCGCCTGCTGCCGATGTGGATGAGCTTGCGCGCCGTCTGCATGCCGAAGGACGTATTGCCGCCGTCGTCGGTCGCGTGTGCGAGCCGGTGCCAGGCGGTCCTGCCGTCCACGTTGTTCGCTAGCCCGCACGTTTATGTAACTGTTTACCGTTCTCTAGAACGGTTCTTTCGAAAGGAAAAGCTATGTCTACCAAGATTGAAGTCAATGCCATGGGCGATGCCTGCCCGCTGCCCGTCGTTAAGACGCTCAAAGCCCTGAAGCAGCTCGATGGAGAGGGCGCCGTCGTGACCTCGGTCGACAACGAGACCGCCGTCAAGAACATCTCCAAGATGGCGCAGGAGAAGGGCTGCACGGCCTCGGTCGAGAAGGTTTCTGACGCCGAGTGGCACGTGACCGTGGCGACCTCTGGCGCCGTTGCCGTGGCTGATCCCGAGCAGGATGACGCTGCCTTTTGTGATGCCAGCGCCGGCAAGGGCAAGCTCGTCATTTCCGTCTACACCGACTGTATGGGCCGCGGCGACGACGAGCTGGGCCACAAGCTCATGAAGGCCTTCATCTTTGCCGTGACGCAACAGGAGGAGCTGCCCGCGACCATGTTGTTCTACAACGGCGGCGCCAAGCTCACCGTCGAGGGCTCGCCGGTGCTCGACGACCTGAAGGGACTGGCCGAGCAGGGCGTCGAGATTCTCACCTGCGGTACCTGCCTCGATCACTATGGCATTAAAGACCAGCTTGCGGTGGGCGAGGTCACCAACATGTACGTGATCGTGGAGAAGATGGAGCAGGCCGTGCGCGTCGTGCGCCCGTAGCGTTTGGGCGGGATTGCCATGAGAGAAAAGCGCCCGGCGCTTGTCATCACGTTTCCTACCACGGCGGCCGCCATGGGGTGCGAGACCCTATGCGTCGAGCGCGGCCTTCCCGGGCGCACGATTCCCGTGCCCGGGGAGGTCGCTGCCGGCTGCGGCTTGGCGTGGAAGGCGCTGCCTTCGGATGAGGACCTGCTGCGCGGCGAGCTTGCCGCGGCGGGCGTCCCCACCGAGGGCTTTACGGTAATCGACATGTGGGAGGTCGTGCGATGATCTACCTGGATAACGCGGCGACGACCATGCATAAGCCGCAGACGGTGATCGATGCCGTGACGCAGGCGATGTGTTCGCTCGGCAATGCCGGGCGCGGGGCCACGTCGGGTGCCCTCGATGCCGCTCGTACGATTCATGCTTGCCGTGCCAAGCTTGCGCGCTTGCTGGGCTGCCCGAGGGCGGACCATGTTTGTTTTACGCCCAATTCTACGGCGGCGCTCAACACCGCCATCAACGGGGTGGTGTGCCCCGGCGACCGTGTGGTCACGACGGTGCTCGAGCACAACTCCGTGCTACGTCCGCTTAACCGCCTGGCGGTAGAGCGGGGCGTGACCGTTGAGCATGCGGGCTGCGATGCGAGCGGCGCGCTCGACTACGACGAGCTCGAGCGGCTGGTGACGCCTGACACGCGTGCCGTAGTGGTGACGCACGCCTCCAATGTGACCGGCAATGAGGTCGACATTGCGCGCGTGGCCGCCATGGCCCATGCGGCCGGCGCGCTGGTGATCGTCGATGCCTCGCAGTCTGCCGGCACGGCGCATATCGATATGCAGGCCATGGGGCTCGACGTGGTGTGCTTTACTGGCCACAAGGGACTCATGGGTCCGCAGGGGACCGGCGGGCTGGCCGTGGCGGAGGGCATTGACGTGTGGCCGTGGGCCATGGGCGGCACGGGCGTGCACAGCTTCGATGCGCTGCAGCCGCTTGAGTGGCCCACGCGTCTTGAGGCGGGCACGCTCAACGGCCACGGCATCGCGGGCCTTTCTGCCGGCCTCGACTTTATCGAGGCGCAAGGCGGGGTCGAGGCGATCGCGGCGCATGAGCGAGCGCTGGCTGATCGCTTTCTCGCTGGCGTGCGCGAGATTCCGGGGATTAAGCTCTACGGTGCGTTTGACCAGCCCGTGCGCTCGGCGATCGTCTCACTCAACGTGGGTGATATCGACTCTGCCGAGATCTCGGACGCGCTCATGCAAGGGTGGGGGATTGCGACGCGCCCCGGCGCCCATTGCGCTCCGCTCATGCACCGCGCGCTCGGGACCGAGCGCCAGGGTGTCGTTCGCTTCTCGTTTGGGTATTTCAACACGGACGAGGAAGTCGATACCGCGATTGACGCTTTGCGCGATTTAGCCTGCTAAAGCTGCTAGACCGTTTATACTTGCGGGATGGGTGTTTTTGCCCGTCCCGTTTTTGTTTCGACCCGAAAGGTGTGCCTATGGCCTCATCCGCACCGCGCGGTCTGCGCTTCGACCATGTCGTTACCGTCGGCATTGCGCTGTTCTCGATGCTCTTTGGCGCCGGTAACCTCATCATTCCGCCATTGCTGGCGCTCCAGGCCGGCACGGCCACACCGCTTGCCATGGTTGGCTTTTTGATTGCCGCCATCGGCCTGCCCGTCATGGGCTTTATCGCCGTGGCGCTTGCCGGAACGGCGCGCGAGCTTGCCGGCCGCGTGCACCCCAAGTTCGGTGAGTTCTTTGTCGCGGCGGTCTATTTAGCGATCGGCCCGTGCCTGGCCATTCCGCGTACGAGCTCCACGGCCTTCGAGATGCTGGTGCCGCTGCTGCCCGAGGGCGTCTCGCTTGGCACGGCTCGCCTGGTGTTTGCCGTTGGCTTCTTTGTCGTCGCGTTTGCGCTCACGCTGCGTCCGGGCGTCATCACGCGCGTGCTCGGCCGCATTACGGGCCCCGCGCTCATTGCGCTCATCGTGCTGGTTGTGGGTGCCGCCGTGGTCTCGCCGTTGGGTCCCGCTGCCGCGCCTCAGGCTCCCTACAATGCCGGTGCCGCCGTGCAGGGCTTCTTGACCGGCTATCAGACCATGGACCTGCTCGCGTCACTCGCCTTCGGCATCATCATCGCCGAGACCATCCACGAGTTGGGCGTTACCGATGACAAACGCGTGGCCTTCGAGATTTCGCGTTCCGGTGTGATCGCGGGCGTGCTCATGGCCGTCATCTACTGCGGCTTAGCCCTTGCCGGTATGCAGCTCGGCACCGTGATGTCCGACGCCACCAACGGCGCCACCATTCTCGCCCGCTCGGCCTCCATGCACTTTGGGCTTGCCGGCACGGTCGTGGTCTTCGCCATCTTCTTCCTCGCCTGCATGAACGTGTGCATCGGCCTCATCAGCTGCTGCGCGCGTTACTTCTGCGAAACGTATGTGGTTAAAGGGGGAGCGGAGGCCTCCGAGGAGGCCATGCGCCGTCCCTTTGCGATTCTCGCCTTTGTGTTCGCAGCGTTTTCGTGCGTGCTCTCCAACGTGGGCCTCGACGTGATCCTCATGTTCTCGGTGCCCATGCTCAACGCCTTGTATCCCGTCGACATCGTGCTGGTCCTCATGGGTTTGGTACACGGCTTTTGCGACGCTCATCCGCAGGTGTGGGTCTGGGTCGGCGGCGTGGTTGCCGTGCAGAGCGTGATCACCTCGGTCCGCGATGCGTTCTTTGCGGGCGCGTGGCTGCCGTTTGATGCGCTACCCCTGGCAGACATCGGTGCCGCGTGGGCGCCGGTTGCCGTGGTGGCGTTTGTGATCGGTCTGCTCCACAGCAAGTTTGTCGCACATTCGAGGAGCTAGGGTTTCTGCGCTTGCACAGGCGGGGAGTCTCCCCTATAATTTCCTTCGCTTTGGGACACGCAAGGTTTAGACCTTAGCTGCTCAACACCTTCGGGACGTGGCGCAGTTTGGTAGCGCGCCTGCTTTGGGAGCAGGATGTCGCAGGTTCAAATCCTGTC
>CABUPE010000012.1 GCA_902493515.1 uncultured Collinsella sp. | reverse complement strand
TTCCTTCCATTCGTCACCTTCATTACTCCAACGACGAATTCTAGGCGGTGTCCCCGTCCTTTCTTGAAAGGGCGGAGGCGGGGCATGCCCCGCCTCTTACACCACATCTCTGTGCGCTACCCCCTCGGGGTTCGAATCCCGGCGTTGGGGTAGAAAAAAGCCCGTCACCGCGGGGGTAACGGGCTTCTCGTTTCAAATGGTGCCCCCAGCGGGATTCGAACCCGCGATATCCACCTTGAAAGGGTGGCGTCCTTGGCCGCTAGACGATGGGGACAGCGGGAAAGAGTATAGCAGACTTTTTTATGCGTTCACATATCGTTGGCAGATTGAAAAACCACCACAAAGGTGCCTGTCCCTTTGTGGTGGCGGGGCGTTAGGGGAGGAGCTTCATGGCTGCGTCGTGGGCGGCGTGCTCGTAGGTGTCGTCGAGGGGCTTGAGCGGCAGCAGGGCTGTGGCTTGCGCATCGCCGCGGCGCTCGAGGGCGTGGGTAATGAGCCAGTCGGCGAGCTCGGGGTTCTTGGGTAGCGCCGGTCCGTGCAGGTACGTGCCGATGACTCCCTTGTAGATCAGACCCTCAAAGCCATCGTCGCCGTTGTTGCCGGTGCCCGCGACGACGGACGTTCCGAGCGGCGTGGCCTCTGTATCGAGCAGGGTGCGGCCGCCGTGGTTCTCGAATCCCACAAAGGGCTCAGGTGCCAGGTCGGTCTTGACGGCGACGTTGCCGATCAGTCGGTCGGAGCCGCGTACAGTTTCGGCGGCAATGACGCCCAAGCCCTCGATGCGATCGTCGCCCATGTAGTACGAACGGCCGAGCAGCTGATAGCTGCCACAGATGGCAAGCAGTGTGCCGCCGTCCTCAACATAGGCCGCAACCTTGTCTTTTTGAGCGAGCAGCTCGTGTGCCACGGCCAGTTGGTCGCGATCGGAGCCGCCACCCATCATGACGATATCGGCGTCGGTGAGATCGAGCGACTCGCCCATGCGGACCTCGTCCACGCGAACGGGGATGCCGCGCCAGGCGCAGCGGCGCTCGAGGGCGATGACATTGCCGCCGTCGCCGTAGAGGTTGAGGGCATCGGGATACAGATAGACGATACGCAGCGGGCGCGAAAGCTCGACTGGCACAATGTCGGTGGGGACGGCACTGCCATCGGCGCACGTTGCAGCGTGGGCGGCAACCGTAGCCGCATCGGTGCCCTTAAGTTCGTCGAGCTCCTTGACCAGCGGCGGAAAGGCCGTGTAGTTGGCGACGGCATAGAAAGTGTCGCCAGCCTCCTCGTCTGCCACGGCGCCGATCGCCTGCTCGATATTCGAGATAATCGTGGCATCGATGCCGGCGTACTTGAGGCGCACCTGCATGTCGTGCGCGCGCGTGCCGCCGGCAAAGGCGACAAGCCCCGTTGTGTCGGCGATGCGCTCAAAGTCGACGTCGTAGATCCACGATACATCGTGGCCGTCGGCATCGTTGTCGTTGAGGAAGAAGGCGCAGAGCCTGCCGCCTGCCGTTTTAATGGACTGAATCTGGCGATCGAAACCAACGGGATTTTTGGCCAGGTTTGCCTCGACGGTACGGCCGGCGATATTCCAACGGCCCATGCGACCACCTGCTGGCACGTAGGCATCGAGCGTAGGCTGCAGGTGAGCTGCGTCCACGCCCAGCTCGTGGGCGGCAAAGAAGGCTGCAGCTACGTTGTAGACCATATACAGGCCGTTGTAGCGCGTGGCGATGTGCGTTGCGGGTGCGTCGATATCGGGTCCAAAGTTCAGGTCAAAGCCGTAGCCGTCGCAGCCGAGCTCCACGCTCGTCACGCGACGGACAAGCCCAGGGCGGGTCCAGCCGCACGAGGGGCAATGGTATGCGCCAAGCTGTCCGTACTGCACATAGTCGTACTCCAACGGTGCGTTGCACTGTGAGCAAAAACGCGAGTCGCTAATGCGGTCGGACTCGGTGTTGGTGGCGCCGTCGATGCCAAAGGCGATGCTTGCATTGGGAACGCGCGCGGCGATCGAGGCGCACAGCGGATCATCGGCGTTATAGATGAGCGTCGTTGCCGGCGAAAGCTCCAGCGCGTGGGCGATGACGTCTTGGGTGTGGTCGATCTCGCCGTAGCGATCCAGCTGGTCGCGGAACAGGTTGAGCAGCACAAAGTAGGTCGGCTTGAGCTTGGGCAGGACGCGCACCGTGTAGAGCTCGTCGCACTCAAAAACGCCCACGCGCTTGCCGCTGCTGGTGTGCTTAAGGCCGCCGCGGGCCTCGAGCAGCGCGCCCACCACGCCCGGCTCCATATTGTTGCCGGCGCGGTTGCATACCACGGTGGCGCCGCTGGCGGCAACGGCGTCGGCGATGAGGTTGGAGGTGGTGGTCTTACCGTTGGTGCCGGTGATCACCACGCTGCGGTCGACAAGGCCCGCGAGGTCGCTCAGCAGCTCGGGGTTGATCTTCATGGCGATGCGGCCGGGGAGTACGCCGCCCTGGCGCTTAAGGACGGAGCGCAGCCCCCAGCGGGCGATATCGCTCGAGGTGCAGGCGAGAGATGAGCGGAAGTTCATGAAGCCGTTCCTAACGTGAATGACATGGTCGTGGCGTTTGCGCCGTTAAAAGCCGTAACGGCGCGCAAATTCCTGGGCAAGCTGCGATACGTCTTCACAAGCGTTGGCCCAGGGGGCAAAGTCGGGAGTATCCGAGATAATGCCGTCGGCCTCCCAAACGGCCTGGTGCGAAAGATCCCACGGGTCGTGCGGCTCGGGTCGGCAGGGAAGATACGGCGTCTGGTACATGGGGTTCAGCAAGAAGAACGCGCCGCCCTCGCAACGGTTAGCGAACTCACGCAGCGCGCGCGTCGCCGGGCGCATCTTGTTTGTTTTGAACAGCAGAATCGTGCGGGCGAGCAGGTACCAAGGAGAGTTTTCGAGTGCGTCTGCCCCCATCTGTTCTTCGAGCTGATGTGCCAGGGCAAAAAAACCGTCCTGGTCTTCCAAGCGGGCGAGGGCAAGCAACACGGTGCCGGCGGCCCGGGTGGGATAGCCTTCTGCCTTAAGGACGCGACGGGCATAGTTGGCGGCGGCGCGGTAACGAGCACTCGCCATGCACAGCTGCGAGATGGCCTCGAGCGTGTGAAGCCAGCCAATAAGCGCCGGCTCGCTCACGGTAAGGTCTGCTGCGGTGACACCGTCGGCCAAAACATTATTAGCCCAGTAGTGCGGGGCCTCCATATCAAACCCGGGCACGCTCTGTTGCAGGTAGTCGGCCGTACTCGTCTCGAGCTTCATCAAGTCGCCCAGGCAGGCATCGACGGGCGTGTCCGCCAGGATGATGGCGAGCAACTGGGCGTCGAGGACATGCGCATCGACGCGGACGATCTTGAGCAGCTCATCGCGCATATCGTCGAACAGACGGTTGCGCGTCTGCTCAAACTCCTCGTCGCTGCCCATGTCTTCGATGCGACGAAGCTCGTCAAGCAAGTGACGATGAACGCCGGCATAGGACAGCAGCGCTTGGGCATGCTCGGTCTGCGCATACTTGTGAGGGTTTGCGCTGATGTCGTTATGGACAAGCTCGCGTGCTGCATCGGTGAGTTCGGGGTGCGACGCCAGATAGGTGCGTTCCAGATAGGCGGGGATGTAGACGCTCGGATCCATTAGAGGTCTCCTCCCTTAAACGGCAATCCCTGTTCGGCCGCGCGCAGGATTCGTTCGTCGATCTGGGAGCGCACGATGTCGTTGGTGGCGACCCAGGCGGCAAAGCTGGCGTTGTCGGGCGCGCCTAGGCCCTCCTGCAGCACCGGCGTCGCCTCGGACAGGGCAAGGACAAGCTCATCGGTGGAGCCCGGACCTACGTTGACGCGAGCATAGACGCCATCGGGAAACTCGGTTTGGAAGTAGAGTGCTTCGGCCGCGTGCGGGCATGAGCGCACCAGGATGCGCAGGTAGTGCTCGGCGCCCTCGTAATCCAGCTCGCGCCAGGCTGCGCTCATCAGTGCGATGAGCGTCCACGGGTCCAGGTCGCGCTCCGCATCTTTGGGACGGCGGCGCAGCGGCGCGTTGGCAAGATAGGGCACGGAGTGGGCGGAGCGAAAACGCTTGAGCTCCTCGGCAGGGTATTCGAGCTTTGCCATGGCAAGCATCGCGGTATGGCGGACGCCGGCGGGGTCGTTGGGCGCAAAGTCCAGGCTGCGATTCGCGGCATCCAGCGACATGCGGTAGCGGCCGCTAATGAGCGCGCGCGATGCCAAGGCGGCAAGCCAGCGCAGGTAGGGACGGCGGGTCAGGTCGTCTGCGGCCTCACGCTCGTAGGGGTCCTGTGCCGAGGCAATCTTGAGCGCCAGGTCGTGCTCCACCTCGTCGCACTTGGACACCAGATACTGCACGTATTCCTCGTTGGATTCGGCAGTGAGCGCCGTCAGCATGCGCTGGGCATCCCAGTTGGCCGGATCGAGCGCGGCTGCCTCGCGGAGCATGTTCTCGGCTGCGGCTTCTTCTTGCTCTGCCTGGGCGTCGTCGGGGATAAAGGGGATGCGGTAGTCGACAGCCTCGACGACCTTGGCAATCAGATGCCCAGCTCGGTCGCGGTCGTGCACGATGAGCGGCGCGGGGTTACGGGTGAATTGTTCCATCAGACGCTCTACGGCGGCACCGTCGGTGAGCGGGATATTGTCGCGGCGCAGGGCCTCAAGAACGAGGCGATGGCAATCCTCTTGAATGGGATCGAATGCCATGGGGCCTCCTTTGCTGCGGTTAGGGTTCAAATGTCTCTATATAAGGTTCTAGTTTACCCGCATGTGGCACACCGGGGGTGCCACACTTGGACATGCACCTTTGCACCACGAAGACGGATGTCGCACAAATGTCGGCACCTTGGACGACCGAGTGGTATCACGGTGCCGCAAACGGTCGATTTTTGGCGGCGAACGGGGCGCATTTTGGAGGGGTACCGTCCTGCCCGGGATATGTAGTCAACCTTGATAAAACGTTTGCCCAGCTTGGGAGTATGAGTGCCCCACAAGGGTCTTCAGGGATAGAAAAAACGTTTCATCATTGTCAACTTTAGGTGAATAACTGACCAACCAGAACGGTAAAATAATGTTTGTCTGAGCGTCGAGACGTTAAGACATCGCGCATTGTCATCGCCGGCAACGCGCAAAACGGTCCTAACGGAGCCAATCGGGTGCTCCGTTATATACGCAAGTCTAAGAGGGGCTTGTTTAGGAGGCACAGTATGGGACGTTTTACCAATCCTCGCGATCTGTACTTTGGTGAGGGCGCTCGCCATGAGGTGAAGAACCTCAAGGGCAAGAAGGCCATCATCGTTTCTGGCGGCAGCTCTATGCGCCGCGGCGGGTTCCTGCAGGACGTTGAGGCCGACCTTAAGGAAGGCGGTTTCGAGGTCAAGCTGTTCGAGGGCGTCGAGTCCGACCCGTCCATCGAGACGGTCATGAAGGGCGCCGAGGCCATGCGCGAGTTCGAGCCCGACTGGATTATCGCCATCGGCGGCGGCTCGCCCATCGATGCCGCTAAGGCCATGTGGGTCTTCTACGAGTATCCCGAGGAGTCCTTCGATAACATCATCCAGCCGTTCAGCTTCCCCGAGCTGCGTCAGAAGGCTCATTTCTGCGCCATCTCCTCTACTTCCGGCACCGCTACCGAGGTCACTGCCTTCTCCGTCATCACCGACTACGCCAAGGGCATCAAGTACCCGCTGGCCGACTTCAACATCACCCCTGATGTCGCCATCGTCGACCCCGAGCTCACCTACACCATGCCCGCCAAGCTGTGCGCTCACACCGGCATGGACGCTCTGACCCACTGCATGGAGGCCTACGTTTCCACCTGCGCCTCTATGTTCACCGACGCCAACGCTCTGCACGGCATCCGCGAGATCGTCGAGTGGCTGCCCAAGTCCTATGCTGGCGACCATGAGGCCCGTCAGCACATGCACGAGGCTCAGTGCATCGCCGGTATCGCCTTCTCCTCGGGCCTGCTCGGCATCGTTCACTCCATGGCTCACAAGACCGGTGCTGCCTTTGAGAACGGCCACATCATCCACGGTGCTGCTAACGCCATGTACCTGGGCAAGGTCATCCAGTGGAACTCCAAGGACCCGCGCGCTGCTGAGCGTTACGCTTACGTGGCCAAGGAGATCCTGCACCTTCCCGGCGAGACCAACGAGGAGCTCATCGCTGCGCTCGTCCAGAAGATTCGCGACCTCAACGACCAGCTCAACATTCCGCAGTCCATCAAGGATTACGCGAATGGTGGCGTGAAGGTCGACGCCGAGAACCCGCAGATGGTTTCCGAGGAGGAGTTCCTCGCCAAGCTGCCCGAGATCGCCGCGAACGCCGAGCAGGACGCCTGCACGCCCGAGAACCCGCGTGAGACCAAGGCTGCCGACTTCGAGAAGATTCTCAAGGCCTGCTACTACGACACCGACATCGATTTCTAATCGACTCTTGTTATCGTAACGAGGGGCTCCGCACGTATCTGTACGGAGCCCCTTTTTTCTTTTAGAGAATGGGATAAAAATGGCTGCAATCTTCAATAGCCCCAGCAAGTACATCCAGGGTCCGGACGAGCTCGCCAAGCTCGGCTCCTATGTCGAGCCGCTCGGCGCTAAGGCCCTCGTCATCGTGACGCCTTCGGGCAAGAAGCGCGTTGGTGCCAAGATCGAGGGCGGCTTTGCCGAGGCTAAGGCCGAGCTGCTGTTTGAGGACTTTAACGGCGAGTGCTCCAAGGGCGAGGTCGATCGCCTGGTTGCGCTCGCTCGCGACAACGGTTGCGACATCATCGTCGGTGTCGGTGGCGGCAAGATCCTCGATACCGCGAAGGCTGTTGCCTATTACCTGGAATCCCCGGTTATCATTTGCCCCACCATCGCCTCGACCGATGCACCGTGCTCGGCACTTTCGGTGCTCTACACCGATGACGGCCAGTTCGATAAGTACCTGTTCCTTAAGGCAAACCCCAACATTGTCCTGATGGATACGACGGTTATCGCGGCGAGCCCGGTGCGCCTGACGGTTTCCGGTATGGGCGATGCGCTCGCAACCTACTTTGAGGCCCAGGCGACGCATGATGCCGACGGTGGCACTTGCGCCGGCGGCAAGGGCGGAATGGCTGGCTTGGCGCTCGCCAAGCTCTGCTACGAGACGCTTATGGCCGATGGCGTGAAGGCCAAGGTCGCGTTGGAGAAGGGCGCGCTGACGCCTGCCGTCGAGCATATCATCGAGGCCAATACGCTGCTTTCGGGCATTGGCTTTGAGAGCTCAGGCCTTGCTGCTGCTCATGCCATCCACAATGGCCTGACGATGCTGCCCGAGTGCCACGGCATGTATCACGGCGAGAAGGTTGCCTTTGGCACTATCGTCCAGCTGGTACTCGAGGACGCTCCGACTGAGAGGCTTGAGGAAGTCTTGGGCTTCTGCATTGAGCTGGGCCTGCCGGTCACGATGAAGGAACTTGGCGTTGCCGAGCTTACGCGCGAGCAGGCCATGATTGTTGCCGAGGCCGCCTGCGCGCCCGATGACACCATGTGCAACATGCCGTTTGAGGTGACGCCCGAGATGGTTGCAAACGCCATTCTGGGTGCCGACGCACTGGGTCACTACTACCTTATGGATGAGTAAACTAAGGTAAGGAAGGGGCAAAGCCGACAGAAGGCTTTGCCCCTTTTTGCTATGGTGCAAAGGGGTCAGGTTGCTTTGTACCAATTGTTGTTGATGAAAGGGCGGATTCTCGTATGGCGCTTCCCATGGTTTATGGCGGTCCCGGACGATATGTTCAGGGGCCGGGTGAGCTCTCGCGTCAGGGCAGGTATTTGTCATGGTTGGGCTGCGCTGCCTATGTCTTGTTTGACCAAGGCACCGAGGATCGGCTGTGCAGGCAGATCGTCGATGGATTTCTGGATGAAGATCTAAGCGAGCCGTTCTTTAAGATTTACAACGATCCGTGTACGGAAGATGCCGTTGTCGAAATGGCTAAGGAAGCTCGGGCTGAGTATTGCGACATGGTGGTGGGTATTGGCGGCGGCAAGATGCTCGATATCGCCAAGGCCGTTGCGTTTTATGCCGAGTTGCCGTTGTGCGTATGTCCCACGGCGGCGTCGATGGACGGTCCGTGCAGCGCGATTTCGGTGCTGTATCACGAGGATGGGTCGTTCGACCGCTACCTGATGCTCGAGAAGAATCCAGACCTGGTCGTGGTCGATACCAACGTGGTCGCGGCGGCCCCGCTGCGTATGACGGTCGCTGGCATGGGCGATGCACTGACAACGTACTTCGAGGCGCGTTCGTGCGCCGCGGCGCACGGCGTCAACGAACACGGTGGCGCGCCGGGGCACTTGGCTTTGGTTGCGGCTCGTGCCTGCTATGACACACTCATGGAGTGCGGCGTCGCTGCCAAGCGCGATCTCAAAAAGGGCCGTATATCGCCGGCGGTTGAGCGCCTGATCGAGTGCAATATTCTGCTCTCGGGCGTCGGCTTTGAGAGCGGTGGCTTGGCGTTGGCACATGCCATCGCCAACGGGTTGACGATCCTGCCCGAGTGCAAGGCCATGCACGGCGAGGCCGTGGCATTTGGCCTAGTGGTCCAGCTTCGTTTGGAGCGTGCGCCCGAGCTTGATCAGGTGCTCGAGTTTTGCCAGCGCGTCGGCCTACCGACGACGCTCGCGGAGCTGGGACTTGGCGAGATTTCCGTTACCGACCTGATGAGCGTTGCAGATGCGGCCTTTAGAAACGAACGCAATATGGCTAACGAGCAGGCCAAGGTGACCAAACAAAAGCTTGTGCAGCTCATGTGCGAGGCATAGCTTGGCGTTTGATCGATCTTGTGCAATCGAGGCGGCGATAGGCTATAGACTATTTGCCTCAAAGGTGCGCCGCGTGTAATTTGCCCGAGGCGTGGGCCGATAGCGTATCATTATCTCTTGCTTGTTTGCACTGCTCAGGGAGGGGCCGCGCATGGCGCAGGAACACGATCTGTTTGATGACATTATCGAGATCAGCAAGGGTTTCGACTTTCTTAAAAACCCGCTTGGCGGCGTGACCGATGCACTCGATCCGTCGGCGCCGCAGTGGAATCCTGCCGACTACAAGGAGCGCCCGCGCGGCAACACCATTCCGTGCCTGACCTGCAAAAACGAAAAGAGCGGCTGCACCGCGTGCATGGACGTGTGCCCGGTCAACGCTATCGAGGTCGAGGAAGACGCCATTGAGATCCTCGACTCCTGCCGCAAGTGCGGTCTGTGCGCCGCTGCCTGCCCGACCGAGGCGATCATCTCGCCGCGCCTGGCGCCTAAAAACCTGTATGACGATATCGTCTCCGCTGCTACGAGCCACGAGACCGCCTACGTCACCTGCACACGCGCCCTCAAGCGCATGCCGCGCGAAAACGAGGTCGTCGTTGCCTGCGTGGGCGATATTACGGCCGAGACCTGGTTCTCGGTACTGGCGGACTATCCCAACGTGAGCGTCTACCTGCCACTGGGCGTGTGCGATAAGTGCCGCAACACCGGCGGTGAGGACATTCTGGGCGAGGCCATTGCTACCGCCGAGGAGTGGGCGGGTACGGGCATGGGCCTGGAGGTCGACCCCAAGAGCCTCAAATGCCATAAGCGCCGCGAGTACGAGCGCAAGGAGTACATGGATAAGATTGCCCGCACCACGGGCCTGACGGTGACCAAGCTCAATCCGGCGACGGCGGCGCTGGCCTCGGTGACGCAGAAGTTGAAGGCTCACCGTCACCAGATCACGCAGCTCGAGCGCACGCTCAACACCATGTGCGGCACCACGACGACCAAGCGTCGCCGTTCGCTCACGCACGGGCGGCAGCTGGTGCTCTCGACGCTGCAGAACCACCCCGAGCTTGCCCAGAATATGCAGGTGAGCACACCGGAATGCGATTTTGACAAGTGCACGTCGTGCGGCGAGTGCGTCAACGTGTGCCCCACGTTTGCCTGCGATTTGGTGGGAAGCGGTCGCTTTGCACTGGAGTCCACGTATTGCCTAGGTTGCGGAGCCTGCGTCAAGGTGTGCCCCGAGCATGCGCTCAAGCTGGTCGAGCACGATGCGTCCAATCTGGTCGTTGTCGACCCCGAGGCCGAGGAAAAGGCCGCTCAGAAGGCCAAGGCCCACGAAGAGGCCCAGAAGGCCAAGGCCGAGGCAAAGGCCAAGCTTGACAAGATGCTCGATCAGGTGGAGAAGCTCGCGGACTAGTCAGCGAGCTCTATCTCTGCTTCATTTGCGCCGCCGCGGTGTCCGGATTCGCCCGGATGCTGCGGCGGCGCTATACTTATACGGTTTGAAGTACCTGTACCAAAAGGAGCTGTCGTGTCCCTTTCCATCGGTATCGTGGGCCTGCCCAACGTGGGCAAGTCGACGCTGTTCACCGCGCTTACCAAAAAGACCGGCCTTGCCGCCAACTACCCGTTTGCCACGATCGACCCCAACGTGGGTATCGTCGACGTGCCCGATAGCCGCTTGCAAAAGCTTGCCGACATCGTTAACCCGGGCCGCATTGTGCCGGCGACGGTCGAGTTCGTCGACATCGCAGGTCTGGTGAAGGGCGCCAACGAGGGCGAGGGCCTGGGCAACCAGTTCCTGGCCAACATTCGCGAGACCGACGCCATCTGCGAGGTCGTGCGCTACTTTAAGGACCCCAACGTCATGCGTGAGGTGGGCCGCACGGGCGAGTTCGTCGATCCCGCCGGCGATGCCGACACCATCATGACCGAGCTCATCCTGGCCGACATGGGCACGCTCGAGAAGCAGCTGCCCAAGCTCGAGAAGGAGGCCAAGCGCGACAAGGAGCTCATGCCCAAGTTCGAGGTCGCCAAGCGCCTGCTTGCCTGGCTCAACGAGGGCAAGCGCGCCGCATCCATGGAGATGACCGACGAGGAGCGTGCCGCCGCCAAGGGGCTGTTCCTGCTCACCATGAAGCCCATCCTGTATGTGGCCAACGTGGACGAGGATATGCTCAACGACGACCTGGCGCCCATCGATGGCGTCAAGCCGTTGCCCATCTGCGCCAAGATTGAGGCCGAGCTTTCCGAGCTCGATCCCGAGGACGCCGCCGACTACCTGGAGAGCCTGGGCCTGGAACAGCCCGGTCTGGACGTGCTCGCGCAGGCGGCCTATAAGCTGCTCGGTCTGCAGTCGTTCTTTACGGCCGGCGAGATGGAGGTCAAGGCCTGGACGGTTCGTCAGGGCGCGACCGCCCCGCAGGCCGCCGGCGTCATCCACACCGATTTTGAGCGCGGCTTTATTAAGGCCGAGGTCATTGGCTATGACGACTACATCGAGCTCGGCGGTGAGCAGGGCGCCAAGGCCGCCGGCAAACTGCGTATTGAGGGCAAGGACTATGTTATGGCCGATGGCGACGTCGTGCACTTCCGCTTTAATGTGTAAGGACGACGCGCATGTTTAAATATGGCAAAAAAGCTGGCTACATGGGTATTGCGCTGCTCGTACTTGCGGTGATTCCGCTGGCGGTTGCAGCGTTTGTTATCCCCAACATTGGCCCCGAGGTGGCAACGAAGTTTAACGCAGCCGGCGAGGTGACGCGCTGGGGCAAGAGCTACGAGCTGCTGGCACTGCCGGTGCTCAACCTACTGCTGAGCGTGGCGACGTACTTTACGGCGGGACGCCAGGCTAAAAACAATGATGACTCCGCCGCCATGGCGCGCATCGTGTGCGAGCGCTACCTGCGCAACGGCTGCATCACGGGTGTGTTCCTCAACGTGATCAACGTTTACTTTATGTACTCGGCGATTACCGGAACGGGCTTTGGCTTTGGTTTCTAGCTTGTCCTTTTAGGCAACGAGCCTGCACGCATATTCAATGGCTGCTGCGAGGCCGCCGCTCGATCGTGGTTTAAAGACCATGTCGGCGGCGGCCTCGTTTTCGTATCCGGCGCCGCGAAGGGCAAGTGCGATACCGGCTTCCAGGAGAAGGGGCAGACCGCGTTGGCTGGTTGCGATCACGGCAGCCTGATTGAGCGAGCAGCTGTGCGCCTGGCATTGGATAGCAAGTTCACCTTGCGCCGGGCAAGGGACCAGAACGGCGGCGACGCGACTTGATAGCAATGCAAATGCTGTGCGCTCATCGGGCGAAAGGCATTCGGCCTCAACGACGACGAGCTTGGGCGGCGCGCTGTTTGTGCGAGGCGTGGCTCGGTACATGCGGACCGAAGAACCCGACATAGAAAACTCCTGTGTATTCGGCAAAACGTAAACTATAGTTTACGTTTATGTTCGGCTCCATTTCAAACTCGGCTGCATGGACGAACGTGCAAAACAGATTCTTGGCAGGCGGGTCGAAGAGACACGCAGAGACCTTGGTATCTCCAAGGTTGATTTTTGTGTGGCGACAGGAATCAGCCGACCCTACCTCGACCGAATCGAAGATGGGACGGCAAATTTCACGCTCAAGGTTCTATTTAAGATCGCACCCGCACTCGGTATGACGGTGTCAGAGCTTCTTGAGGGTATCGAATAGGGGATACCCGCCGACAGCTGAATTACGCCATCGGGATGCGGTCGTGGTTGACTTGGCTGTAGAACAGGCGCTGAATTTCTGACGCATCACGTGACTGGCCGAGTGCCCACATGGTCTTGGCCACGAGCGTCTCGGTGGTCATGTCATCGCCGCGCAGGATGCCCGGATGATCGGCGTAAGCACGGCCGACCTCATAAACGCCCAGATCGAGGCCCTCTTCGGGGACCTGCGTGGTCATAACGACGGTGCGACCCGAATCGACCCAGCGGAAAATTGCCTCTTGGAACGACTCGCCGGACTCGCCAAACTCGGGAATACCGCCAATGCCAAAGGTCTCAAGGATTACAGCATCGTAGCTATCGGCAAGGGCGTCGAGGATGCCCGGGTTTACGCCGGGCGTAAGCTTGAGTACAAATACGCGCGGGTCGATGCTGTCGTAGAAACGCACCGGGTTTTCGCCCTGATGAGTGCCGTGGAGCCCGTTGCGCACAATGCGGTCGTTGCGGATGTAGGCAATGGGCGGATAGTTGACGCTAATGAACGCGTTAAAGCTCATGGTGCGCTGCTTGCGGGCGCGCGTACCGGCAATGGCGACGCCGCCAAACACAATCGACACATCGTGCGAATGCTCGTCGAGTGCATAGAGCAGGCTCTGGTACAGGTTGAGCTTGGCGTCGGTAAAGGGATTGCCCATGGGCTTTTGCGAGCCGGTGAGCACGATGGGCTTGGGGCTGTCCTGAATCAGGTAGGAAAGCGCTGCTGCGGTGTAGCTCATGGTGTCAGTGCCGTGCAGAATCACGAAGCCGTCGTGGTCGGCATAACCCTCGACGATGACGTCGCGGATACGCATCCAGTCGCTCGGGCGCATGTTGGTGCTGTCGATGTTCATGGGCTGCACGACGTCGAGCTCGCAGAGCCCCGAGATCTCGGGGACGCTCTGGGCGAGCTCCTCACCGGTCAGGGCGGGGGAGAGGCCGTTGCCGTCCTCGGTCGATGCGATGGTGCCGCCCGTGGCGATGAGAAGGATGCGCTTCATGCTGGTATTCCTATCGTATTTGCCGCCGCAGAGGCGGAGTCGTTCGGCAGTATTGTGGCACAGGGCGTCCAATGTTCAAACGTATTACATCATCTGTAACGTTTGAAAACACTTCAATTGCCGTCAAATAGGGGCCCAGGTCGTGCGTTTGCCGTGCGCTGATGGCCGCGAGGGGCGAGAAACCCCATATAACGTGTACACTATGGAGGTTATTTTCGTTCATTCACGCGGGTGGGCACCGGCTCCCCGCCAACAAGAGGGGGAACCATGGATCAAAAGGCTTCCGCAAAGGTCCTCGTACTCGACTTTGGTGCGCAGTACGGTCAGCTCATTGCCCGTCGCGTCCGCGACCTCAACGTGTATTCCGAGATCGTCCCCTGCGACATCTCGGCCGACGAGATTCGCGAGATGAACGCCTCTGCGCTCATCCTTTCCGGCGGCCCGGCTTCCGTGTATGCCGAGGACGCTCCGTCTATCGATCCCGCCATCTTTGACCTGGGCCTTCCCGTCCTGGGCTTTTGCTACGGCCATCAGATCACGGCCGTGACGCTCGGCGGCAAGGTCGGCCACTCCGAGGTGGGCGAGTACGGCCGCGCCACCATCACGCGCACGGCCGGCGCCAAGCTCTTTAACTCCACGCCCATGGAGCAGACCGTGTGGATGAGCCACCGCGACGCCGTTTCCGAGGTGCCCGAGGGCTTTACCGTTACCGCCAGCACCGACGTGTGCCCGGTTGCCGCCATGGAGTGCCCCGAGCGCAAGATTTTCACCACGCAGTTCCACCCCGAGGTCAAGCACTCCGAGTACGGTCAGCAGCTGCTGAGCAATTTCCTGTTTGAGATCTGCGGCCTGGAGCCCAACTGGAGCATGGACAACCTGGTCGAGACCATGACGGCCGAGTTCCGCGAGAAGGTCGGCGACGACCGCGTGATTCTGGCCCTGTCCGGTGGCGTCGACTCCTCCGTCGTAGCTGCGCTGGGCGCTCGCGCCGTGGGCAAGCAGATGACCTGCGTGTTTATCAACCACGGCCTGCTGCGCAAGGGCGAGCCCGAGCAGGTGGAGGAGGTCTTCACCAAGCAGTTCGACGTCGACTTCATCCACGTTCACGCCGAGGACCGCTATGCCGAGCTTCTGGCCGGCGTGACCGAGCCCGAGGAGAAGCGCCGCATCATCGGTACGCAGTTCTGGAAAGAGTTCTTCGCCGTGGCGCAGCAGCTCGAGACCGATGGCAAGCCGGTCAAGTACCTGGCTCAGGGCACTATCTACCCCGACATCATCGAGTCCGGCGCTCGCAAGACGGGCGGCAAGACGGCCACCATCAAGAGCCATCACAACCTGATCCCGTTCCCCGATGGCGTGCACTTCGACCTCATCGAGCCGCTCGATCACTTCTTTAAGGACGAGGTCCGCGCGCTTGGTCTGGCGCTGGGCCTGCCGGCTCACATCGTGTTCCGTCAGCCCTTCCCGGGCCCGGGTCTGGCCATCCGCATCATCGGTGCGGTCGACAAGGAGAAGCTCGAGATTCTCAAGAACGCCGACGCCATCGTGCGCGAGGAGCTCGACGCCTACAACCAGCGTCTGTTTGAGCAGACCGGCGAGCGCAACTCCGAGCACAGCTGCTGGCAGTACTTTGCGGTCCTGCCCGACATTAAGTCCGTCGGCGTTATGGGCGACGAGCGCACCTACCAGCGCCCGATCATCCTGCGCGCCGTCGAGTCCAGCGATGCCATGACCGCCGACTGGGCCAAGCTGCCCTACGACGTGCTGGCCCGCATTTCCGGCCGTATCGTGGCCGAGGTCCCCGGCGCCAACCGCGTGTGCTACGACATCACGTCCAAGCCGCCCGCGACCATCGAGTGGGAGTAGGCCGATAGGGTTCTGACCTGCATTTTTGAGTGTCGCGCTGTGCCGCTGAGTTTCGTTTCGTACGACAGTCATGGCAAAGCCACCAGCGACGGCGGTGAGTAAATACGATAATCTAGCCTCCGTTCCCATGTTGGAACGGAGGCTTTTTCTTTGCCTTTTTACTCCCTTTCACCTGCGATTTCGCGATTTACTCCCCGTGTTTCAAGATGGAAGCGTTTGGTTGCGAGCCACGCCGGTGTGAGGGCCTGATTCGTCAGGCCCCGCACAGGGGGACCGCGATGGTGGCCACCGCGCCGCCCGAGGGGCTGTTGGCGAGCGAGACGGAGCCCCCGTGGGCGCTCGCGGCCTCGGCGGCGGCGTGGAGGCCGAGCCCGTAGTGGCGGCCTCCGTCGCGCGAGGAGCGGGAGGAGTCGTCTGTGAAGAGGCGCTCACAGCCGCGTTCGAGGGCGGCGGGAGAGAAGCCCGGTCCGTCGTCGGCCACCTCGATGACGAGGTGTCCGCCCGCGACGTCGCAGGAGACCGCCACGCGCGAGCGCGCGTGCTCGGCAGCGTTGACCACGAGGTTCGCGGCGGCTCGCGCCAGGGCGGTTCGGTCGAGCGGGGCCTCGGGCGCGCCCGCGACAGCGGGGCCCGTGGCCGCGTCGAGCGTCACGCCTCGCGCCCGGGCGATCTGGGCGGCCTCGGCGAGGACCTGTTCGCAGAGCTCGGCCGGCCGCATGGGGGCCCTCTCCGCCCCGCCGGACCCGCGCGAGGCCTCGATGAGCAGGCGCACGTAGCCGTCGAGCCTTTCGGCACTGCCGGCTATGTCGCGCGCGGCGGCCGCGAGGTCGGCGTCTTTCTCGTCTTCCAGCTCCTCCGCCACGAAGTCGGCGTTGGCGCGCAGCACGGTGAGCGGCGTCTTGAGGTCGTGGGCGAGCGACGCCACCTGCTCGCGCTGCCCCCGCTCCGCGGCCCAGCGGGCCTCGAGCGACTCGGCGAGGGAGGTCCGCATGGCGTCCATCGCGGCGAGGACGTCGTTCACCTCGCGCACGTTGGTGCTGCCGACCGCGAAGTCGAGCTCCCCCGCGCCGACGCGCCCCGCCGCCTCCGCGAGCGGCGCCATCTTGCGCGAGATTACGCGGCTCGCGCGGCGTGCCACGAGCGCGAGCGCGAGCGCGCTTCCCGCCGCGGCGCCGACGAGCATGAGGCTCTGCGGGTTGGGAAGCAGGCCGGCGAGGTCGCGCGAGACCCACTGCGGCAGGTACTCGCTGACGAGTGCGCAGGCCCCGCCGCCCTTGAGCGGGAACGCGGCGTAGGCGAGGCCCGAGCCCCCGCCCTCGATCTCCACCGTGCCCGGATCCGCGGCGAGTGCCGCACGGGCCATTTCCGTCGCGTCCTCGAGCCGCGTGCCCTCGAGGTCTGTCATCAGCGCGTATCCGTCCTTATTCAGGATGAGGTAGCGGTACGCCGTCGGCACGTCCTGCTGCCCGCAGACGCCGTCGCGTGCCAGGCCCTCCGCGACCTCGCGCGCATTGGCCGGCCCCCAGCTTGCCTCGTAGACGAAGCCCACGTTGATCGCCGCGGAGAGCGCCATGAACGAGGCGAGCCACGCCGTGGCGACCGCCGCGAACGCGTAGGCGAAGTAGCGCGCGATGACGAAGGAGAGCGGCATGCCCCCGCGACCTCGCGCCCCGGTCCTCAGAGCTGCCACTTGTACCCCATCCCCCAGACGGTCGCGATCGGGTCGGCGCCGGCCTCGGAGAGTTTCCTCCGGGCGCGGCTGACCTGCATGGATATGGCCGCGTCGTCGGCGTCGCTCTCCCAGCCGAGCACCGCCTCGCGTATCTGCGCGCGGCTCATGACCTGCCCGGGGTGGCGGGCGAGGTACTCGCAGATGGCGTACTCGGTGGGCGTGAGCGGCACGGCCTCGCCGCCCACGGCGAGGCCGCGCGCCCCGAGGTCGATCCGCACCTCCCCGAAGGAGAGGGCGTGCGAGCGCGGCCGGCGCTCACGGCGTAGATGGGCCGCGACCTTGGCGCGCAGCTCCGCGGCCCCGAACGGCTTGCGGACGTAGTCGTCGGCGCCCAGGCCGTAGCCGGCCACGGCATCCTCCTCGGCCACGCGAGCGGTCAGGAAGACGATGGGCCCGTCGAAGTCCGGGCGGATCTGCCGCACGAGCTCGAAGCCGTCGAGCCCCGGCATCATGACGTCGCAGAGCACGAGGTCGAAGCGCGAGAGGTCCATCCCCGGGACCGCCGTCGGGTCCGCTGCCTTGACGACCTCATGGCCGTCGCGGCCGAGGACGCGCGCGAGCGCGTCGAGGATCGCCCGTTCATCATCCACTGCCAGTATCCTCGCCATGTTCGACCTCCTGAAACTCCCGTCGGCATTGTACTTGCGCCGCGCTCAGCGGTCCAGAGCCCCGCGCGCAGCCGCGGGTGCCCGGGCCACGTCGCACGCGCGGTAGCGCACGCCCGAGCCGCCGCGCGCCTCGATCTCGAGCCAGCCCTCGCCGTCCGACTCCCGCCCGAAGAAGATGAGCTGGAGCTCTCGGACATTGCCCCTGTCGTCCGCCGCGTCCACCAGGTAGACGTAGTTCGCCCTCGTCCCGGTGGCGTCGGCGTAGGAGCTCGCGTGGCTGCCGGGCTCGGGCGCGGGCGCCCACATGGCGATCTCAGGGTTGGGCAGCACGCGGTCGGCGATCGAGCGCAGCGCCGACCCCCAGCCGGCGTCGAGCAGGGCATTCCCGCCCAGGACGAGCGCTGCGGAGAGGAGGGCGAGCACGGCGGCGAGCGGCTTCCTACGCATCTGCCCTCCCGTCCTCGAAGTGGCAGAACCAGGCGATAAGGACGGCGGCGGCTGCCAGGGTGAGCACGAGGCCAGCGAGCGCAGTCGTGAGGAGAGGGCCCGCCGCGCGTGCGGCGTCGATGAAGGCCTCCACCCCGAGCGACCCTAGGCGCGCGGGCCAGGCGAGCGGCACCCAGCTCAGGGGCGTCGCCAGGGCACCGGTGAGCCCGCCGGTCATGAGGCCGTGCGCAAGTCCGCCCACTGAGAAGAACGCGAGGAGCATCCCCGCCGCGCCGGCGCCGATGGCGGCGTTGCGGCCGAGGCGCAGGGCCACGCCGAGCCCCAGCGCGTAGAGGGGCAGGCTGCCCAGCACGATGCCCGCCCAGGCGGCCGCAAGCGGAGCGGGCCCGAGCGGCAGGCGCCCGGCGACGGCGAGCACGGCCCCGAACACGCCGAGCGCCACGGCCAGCGCGCCCGCGCCGAGCGCCGCAAGAGCGAGCAGCTTCGCCGCGACGGCGCGCCCGCGCGAGGGGACCGCCGTGAGGTTGGCGAGGCGCCCGGCAGCGCGCTCCTCGTCCACGGCGAGCCCGCAGACGATGGCGGACATGAGCGGCATGAGGGCGCCGAGGAACTGGGCGTAGGCGTCCGCGCCCAGTGCCGGGTCCCATCGGGTTATGGAGAAGTACTCGCCGCAGGCAAGACCGGCTGCCAGGCCGCAGACGAGGTGCACCACTGCGAGCGGGGAGCGCGCCAGGCGCAGGGCCTCGGAGAGCAGGGCCCGCGAGAGAGTCATGCGCGGCGTCGGGTCGGAGAGTCGTGTCACGGCCATCACCTCTCCTCGGAGCGCGCGAACCAGGCCGCGCCCGCCGCCGTGAGCGCGGCGAACGCGAGCGCGCAGACCGCAAGGCCCGCCAGTGTGAGCATGCCGTCCGCCGCGAGCGCCCCGCCGAGCGCCATGTCCGCCGCGAGTGGCTCGCCGCTCGGCAGCACGGGGATGAAGCTCGTAGGGATGACCATGCTCGCCGACGGCGGAAAGAGCTGCGGCAGCGGCATCAGCGACCAGGCGAAACCACCCACGAGCTGCGCGGCGAGCGGGCAGAAGATGCCCGCGAGCATGCCGAGCCGCGCCGTGAGGAAGAGCCCTGCGGGGATCATCCACGCCGCGGTCACCGTGTTGACGAGCGCGCAGAGGAGCATCGTGAGCGTGCCCGCGACCGTGAGGCCCTGCGAGGAGAACGCCGATCCCGCGAGGTAGATGCCGAAGACCACGAGGTTCGAGAGCGTGCAAAGCGCGAGGCACCAGAGCGCCTTGGCCCACCAGGCGCGCCTAAGCGGGAAGCCCAGGCCCAGAAGCCCCCGCATCCGCGTGCGCGCGTCCGCCCGCGCGACGCACGCCACCACGAGCGAGAGAGCCACGGGCAGGAAGAGCGCGTACCAGTAGTTCCACGCGCTGAAGATCTGCACGCCCCGGTAGGGCATCGCGCCGAGCAGCGGCATCGGCAGCGCCATGAGCACGGCCAGGCGAACCGGTGCTGCGTGGCGCGACTTCAGGGCCTCGGCGCGCAGGCCCGCGAGCAGGCCGCCTTTCTTGCCCGTCATGCCGCCACCTCCCTGCGCGCTCGACGCCCCTCCCGGCAGACGCTCATGAAGAGTTCCTCGAGGTCCTGCCCGGACCGAAGCGCATCCTCGTAGGCGAGGCGCCCCCCGTAGATGATGCCGATGGTGTCAGCCATCTGCTGCACCTCGGAGAGGATGTGGCTCGAGACGATCACCGTCGTACCCGCCGCCGCGAAGCCGCGGATCTGGTCGCGCAGCTCCTCGATGCCGATGGGGTCGAGGCCGTTGGTGGGCTCGTCGAGCACGAGCAGGCGTGGCCGGGCGATCAGCGCCAGCGCGAGCCCCAGGCGCTGCCGCATGCCCATCGAGAAGCGCCCGGCGCGCTTCTTCCCGGTGTCCGCGAGGTCCACGGCGGCGAGCACCTCATCTACGCGGCTCTCGGGAAGGCCCAGCAGCGTGGTGCGCACGCGCAGGTTCTCGCGCGCGGTGAGGTTGGGGTAGAGCGGCGCCTCCTCGATGAGGCTGCCGATTGCGTAGAGGTCCTCGCGGCGCCAGGCGTGCCCGGCAAAGAGGACCTCCCCGGCCGTCGGCCGCAACATCCCGCAGATCATCTTGAGCGTTGTCGACTTGCCAGCGCCGTTGGGGCCGAGCAGCCCGTACACCTCGCCCTCGCGGATATGAAGGCTCACATCGGCCACGGCATCCTGCGCCTGGTCGCCGCGGCCGAAGCACTTGGTGAGCCCGCGCGTCTCGAGCATGTAACCCATGGGTTCGTCCTTTCTCTTCCGGGCGCGCGGGCCGAGCCACCGTGCCCGCGCGCCTTACCTTTCGGGTTCATCATCCATGGTGGGGCGCGTTTCTAACGAAGCCGTAACGGTCGTTGGGCTCTTTTGGCGCCAGCCCCTCTCGACCCGTACGCCACTCATGGTATGTTTATCGCGATAACAAGGACGGAGGTGCCCGTGGCACGCAATAAGTACCCGGAGGAGGCGGTCGAGAAGATTCTCGACGTTGCCGAGCGGCTCTTCGTGGAGCGCGGCTACGAGCACACCACGATGATCTGAAGAGCAATACGCTAAATCGAAAAAGGCAAACGGCTGTATAAGCCGCCGTGGCGGGCGACGACTCATGCCCTCCCAAAAAACATGCGTAAGATCGAGCGGAGGCTGAGCACGCCGAAACGGCCCAGCGAGTGTTATTTTGCGAGCTATGCGCATTGAAAGCGACCTTTCGTGGTATAAACTACTTGCCGGAAGCCGCGGCTTTCAGAGTACGGCTTACGTGTACGTTTAACCTCCGTGGGCGACGGGGTGCCGCAAGGCGTAGAATATCGCCCACCTGTAGGGGCCTGCAGCGATGCGGGCCCCGCTTCGTATGAAGGGGACGTAACCGATGAAGATCGTATCCGTCTCCCAGGACTTCTTCGACCTCGTCGAGGGCGACCGCGAGCTCATGCTTAAGCACAATCGCCCCTGCATCGTGGTGGTGAGGCTGCGTTTCCACGGGAAGCGCAGGGACTTCGCCGTGCCGCTGCGTTCCAACATTGCCCCTAACGTGCCCAAAGACCAGTACTTTGCGTTGCCACCCCGCCCCACGACGCGCCCCGGCTGCCGCCACGGCATCCACTACATCAAGATGTTCCCCATAACCAAGGCCTACCAGCGCCGCTTCAGGACCGAGGGCTCGGCCTACTACGAGACGCTCCAGCACATCATCGACGGCAATACCAAGCGCATTGTCTCCGAGTGCCAGGCATACCTCGATCGCTACGAGCGCGAGGGAAGGCCTCGCTTTGCCGTCGACATCGACCGTATCGTGGGGCTGCTGGAGGGCGAGAAGTAGGGCACCTCGGCTCAGTCTCGAGCCATGCGGAGTCGCTCCGCATTTTTGAACGCCGCGTGTGCGTCCCAAATACTTGAGAAACAAGCTGTGAAGTGCGGTGGCGCGCCCGTGCCCGTGCATAGCCGTTACCATCAGCGTCTACGCGGCGTCGGCTTCAAGTGGAACTGGCGCCGCTGCTGTATATGGTTTGCCTTGCTGCAAATAGCGATCAATGCCCGCGATGTTTCTGCTTGCGCTTCAACTTTCGCTGCTCGAAGCGCGTCTCCGCCTCATCCGCGCGACGCTGACTTCTTGCTTGAGCCGACTCCCGCTTCATCGCTTCCCGCTGTGCCGCGAGCGCCTGTTGTGTCTTGGTGCTCACCGCGGGCCGTTTAAGGGCTTTCGCTGCCTCGCGAGCGCGCCGCTTGGGGTTCTTCGCGGGCTTGCTTGTTTCAGTGGCCTTGTCGCCGAAGAACGAGAGCTTCTCCCATTCGCTTGTAACGAATCGCAGAATCTCCTCATCGGACGGCTCCGTGCCGAAGACGATGCGGGCGACGCCATACCTTCCGCCCTCGACGTGCTCCGCCAGCCCGACCCAGAATTGACCGTCGTGATATACGGTCAGGGTGGACGACACGCTGATCTGCATGGTTGGTTCCTCCTTTATGTAGATGACCATGCAGAGAAGGGACAACCAAGGAGGCAGGTTACTGATGCGGACTAGCGCACGCCCACGACTACCCGACGGGGACTGTGTTTTCATCTCTGGTGGTTGGATTGTAGCACGTGCGAATGCGCCCGGCATCGCTGCTGACATGGCGCTACTGGGATTCGCTCCTCGATGCATCCTTGTGCACATTGCCTTCTCGGTTTCGAAACTTTAGAAATAATCGAGTTTCGAAACCGAGAAGGAGTGGATTATGGCTTGGGCAGACCGCAATACGTACCGACTCCACCGTGTTGGAGAGGCTGGCCGAGTGCATGATGGACAACTCCGGCAACCTCAACTCGCCCAACAACATCGCCAACGTCCTCGACGCCAACAGGGTTCCCACCAACCACGTTACCGTCGAGCGCTATATCTCGTACCTCCGCGACGCTTTCGCCTTCTATGAGGCGAAAGCGCTATGACATCAAGGGGAAGAAGTACCTGAGCACGCAGGCGAAGCATTTCGTATGCGACTCGGGAATGCGCGACATGGACTGGGGCCGCATATACGAGAACGCGGTCTTCCTGGAGCTGATGAGGCGAGGCTACGAGACCTACGTCGGGAAGCTGTACCAAAAGGAGGTTGACTTCGTTGCGAAGAGGGGGTCGGAGCTTGTCTACATCCAGGTAAGTGACGACATCAGCTCCGAATCGACGCTCGAGAGGGAGCTCGCGCCGCTTCTGTCCGTCAGGGATGCGTTCCCGAAGGTTCTCATCTGACGACAGAGGTGAGCGTGGTGCCGTTCAAGAAGGGCATGTACCTGCACGTTAAGGCCGACAAGAGTGCATGGGCAGCGGCACGGGTCCTGTTGCTGGCAAAGGGGACCGTCAGCATCGAGAGCCTCTTCGCCGAGCCGACCTACAGCGCGAAGACCAAGCGGGTCTACGCGGTCCCCAGCAAGCTGAGCTACCACGGCAAGACCTTCAAGGTCGCCACGCTCGGTTGCAGCGTATACCCCAAGGCGAGCAAGGCGGTTGACTGCCGTTGCCTAAGCAGTCTTGTCATATCGTTGCCGCAGTCCCCGGCGCAGTGCGCAGCTCCTGCCGAATCTTCCGAAAGCGTTCCGGGACTTCGGCAAGCTCCATCTTCTGCGGGGCATCGACCGTACCCGCTTCCTTCGCCGTTTCGTAATACCAGCACTTGTAATCCACCATCTCCATGGTGTGCTGCAATTCCCCCATCTGCTGTTTCAGAACTTCTTGTTGGCGCCGGAACATGGCAAGGCGCAAATCGATAGTGTCGTCTCCTTGCAGCGCCATCTCGATGTACTGCCGGATGTCCTTGATGGACATCCCGGCTTTCTTCATGCAGCCGATCACCTGCAGCCATTCGATATCCGATTCCCGGAACATGCGAATGCCACCGGAGGAGCGCTCCACGAAGGGCAGCAGCCCCTCCTTGTCGTAGTAGCGCAAGGTGGACGCCGCAACCCCCAGCAGTTTCGCCATTTCCCCCACCGTATAGACCATCTGAAAACCCCTCCGAATTATTCCAGAATCCCCTTGACTTAAAGTTAACTTCAAGTTCTAGGATGCACATGAAGTTCAAAGGAAGCATGCTTCCAAACAGAATGTTTGTCAATCATAAGGAGGGGAATCGAACGTGAACAGGCCGTATGTTTTTTGCCACATGATGTGCGCTTTGGACGGAAAGATCATGGGCGGTTACATGGGAACGCCGCAGGGCAGAGCGGCGGGCGATGCGTTCTACGACATCGCCTTCGGGAAAGAGCCCTTTTACCATCACCAGGGTTGGCTGTCCGGCAGGGTGACAACGGACGACAACTTCACCTTCTACAGGAAGCCGGACCTGGACGAAGATGCGCCGGCCGTTCCGGCAGGTGATTTCATCGCGCAACCGGACTTCGGAATGTTCTATGTCTCCGTGGACCCCCACGGCAAGCTGGGGTGGAAAAGCAGCACCCTGCGCTATGTGGATACCACCGCCCATGTCGTCGAGGTGCTGACAGAACAGGTCGGCAACGCCTACAGGGCATTTTTGAGAAAGCTGGGAATCTCGTACATCATCGCGGGAGAAACGGAGCTGGATCACGGTCTGGCCCTTTCCAAGCTGAAAGAAGAATTCAACATCGAGACCCTGATGCTGGGCGGTGGCGGCGTGCTGAACTGGTCGTTCCTGCAAGCGGGGATGTGCGATGAGATCAGCATCGTGTTGGCGGCGGCGGCAGACGGGAGCCCGGATACGCCGCCGGTTTTCCGAGCCGCAGAAGGCATTTCGGAGAGCAAGGCCCTTGGCTTCACGCTGAAAGAGGCGAAGGCCATGGACGGCGGGGCGGTCTGGCTGTGCTATGGCGTGAATCGATGATTCTTAGTAGGAGGTTTCAATTATGAGGTATGAACGAAAAGAGCAGTTCGAGAAGGTCAACGCATTCGGCACGGGAACGGCGAACACCGCCTATGCCCAGTACTTCACCGGCGATTCGTTCCTGAATCCGCTGACCGATCCGGAAGGCGGCCTGTTCGCCGCCAACGTGACCTTCGAGCCGGGATGCCGCAACAACTGGCATATCCACCACGCGGATAAAGGAGGCGGTCAGCTCCTGCTCTGCACGGCTGGCGAGGGCTGGTACCAGGAGGAAGGCAAGGCCGCCGTCAGCCTGCACGAGGGCAGCGTTGTGATGATCCCCGCCAACGTCAAGCACTGGCACGGAGCGAAGAAGGACAGCTGGTTCAGCCATATCGCCGTGGAGGTTCCCGGCGAGAATTGCGAGAACGAGTGGTGCGAGCCGGTATCCCATGAAGAGTACGCAAGGCTGTAGGGAGGAACGAAACATGGCAGTCAAGCAGACGGCAGGCAGAGATGCCCTGGGCGAATTCGCCCCGAAATTCGCGGAACTGAACGATGACGTGCTCTTCGGAGAGGTCTGGAGCCGAGAGGGGCAGCTCAGCCTCCGCGACCGCTCCCTCGTGACCGTCGTCGCGCTGATGGCTCAGGGGCTTACCGATGAGAGCTTCCGCTATCACCTGACGATAGCAAAGAAGAACGGTATTACAAAAGAAGAAATCGCGGAGGTCGTGACCCATGCAGCCTTCTACTGCGGCTGGCCCAAGGCGTGGGCGGTTTTCCGCATGGCAAAGGATATCTGGGGCGAGGAGTAGAGCGATGATCTTGAATGAAACCTACCCGTTGGCAAACGGAGTTCAGGTTCCCAAGCTGGGATTGGGCACCTGGTTCATCAACGATGCCGAGGCGGCGGAAGCCGTTCGCGAGGCGGTAAAGCTGGGCTATCGCCTAATCGATACCGCACAGGCCTACGGAAACGAGCGCGGCGTCGGCGAGGGCGTGCGCACCTGCGGCGTTCGCCGGGAAGAGCTGTTCGTCGCCAGCAAGATCGCGGCAGAGCTGAAGACCTACGAGGATGCGGCGAAGTCCATCGATGAGACGCTGGAGAGGATGGGGCTCGACTACCTCGACCAGATGATCATCCACTCTCCCCAGCCGTGGAGCGAGTTCCGTGTGGAGAAGCGCTATTTCGAGGAGAACAAGGAGGTCTGGCGTGCGTTGGAGGATGCGCGGGCGGCGGGCAAGGTCAAGGTAATCGGCGTGTCCAACTTCCTGCAAGATGACCTCGAGAACCTCCTGGGCTCTTGCCGCGTGATGCCCATGGTCAATCAGATCCTTCTGCACATCACCAACACCGATTCGGCATTGGTGGACTTCTGCAAGGCGCAGGGCATTCAGGTGGAGGCATACTCTCCCATCGCCCACGGCGAGGCGCTGAAGAATCCGGCGATCGTTAAGATGGCGGAGAAGTACGGCGTATCTGCCGCCCAGCTCTGCATCCGCTATGTCCTTCAGCTTGGAGCCGTCGCGCTTCCCAAGACGGCAGATCCCGCCCACATGGAAAGCAACGCAGACGTGGATTTCGCGATCTCCGAGGAAGACATGGAAACTCTCAAGAACATGGAGCGCATCGCCAGCTATGGTGACTTCAGCGCATTTCCCGTGTTCAGCGGAAAGCCTCTTGCATAAGGAGAAAGCGTGAAATGAATACTTTGATTCTGTACTACTCCTACGGAGGCAACACGAAGCGCATCGCCGAGATGATCCAGAGGGAAATCGGCGGGGATATTGCTCGTATGGATACGGTTGTTCCCTACGATGGCGATTATGATGAAGTCGTCAATCAGGGGCAGCGTGAGATTGCCGAGGGTTATTGCCCGGAACTGAAGCCGCTGCACATTGGCTGGAGAGATTACGACACCATCATCCTGGGTTCTCCTGTCTGGTGGTACACCTTTGCGCCCGCCATGCGCAGTTTCCTGGAGCAGGCTGACCTGACCGGGAAGACCGTGTATCCGTTTGCCACCAATGGCGGCTGGCTGGGACACGCGCTGAAGGACTTTGAGGAAGCCTGCAAAGGCGCAATCGTGAAGCCGGGCCTCGATGTGCGGTTCGATGAATCCACGCTCCGTACTTCTGAGAAAGATATTCAGGCATGGATTAATACAATCCGCAGATAATCGATCTGAAGCTTTCGGCATCCGCCACAGAACTGGCAAGGGTTTGGGACAATCCCAAAAATGCAAACAGAGCGTTCCGACTTCCTGGCGGAACGCTCTTCGCTCCCTTCGTGTCCTTCTTCCTCGCCTTCAACGGGTGACCCGGGAGCTGGGGCTGGCAGTCGCCTATCTGCTCTTCGTTCACAACGTCCAGGGAAATCTCGCGGTCAACCGCCTGCTCGGTTGGAGGCGAGGGCCCGAGTTCGCCCACGCCCAGGAGCTGCTCAGCGCCTATTCCGAAGGGGGCATGCGGACGGTATCGGCCCCTTGCGCATCGATTGCGAATTAGAACATGATAGCGTCGTCGGCTGTGAAGGCATTAAGGGACCCCTGCTTGACCTGGATGCAGACGTATGTGATGCCCGAGTCGGACGCGGCGCGGAACTGGCGGTGTGCGGCGGGGGAAATGCGCAGCCAGTCGCCGGCTGCAAGCTCGATTTCCTCACCGTCGATCGTGACCGAGCCCGCGCCCTCGAGCACGCCATAAATCTCCTCGTTTTCCTTGTGTGCATGGACAAACGGAACGCCAGCGCCGGCGGGAAGATTGTTGACGCTCACCTCTGCCCCGGTAAGCCCGAGCACTTCGTGCAGCTCGACACGGCTCTCATTACCGATGTGGGTCTTTGCATAATTAGCCATAATGGGTCCTCTCTTTGGGTTGATTTACCTTGCAGGCATCTCCTGCGTGAGCTATATTCAACGCGAAGGCGCATACAAATACGAGTACGCACATATTTGTAACTGCGTACTTTTTTGTGAAAGTGGTATGGTCAAGGAGGTTGGGTCTCCCGTGATGGCGAAAGAGGAGCTTCCGGAGTGTCCGGTCGCAACGGCGGTAGCGCTCATTGGCGGCAAGTGGAAGTTGCTCATTATCCGTAACTTGCGCGTACGCCCCTGGCGTTTCAACGAGTTGCGCCGCGACCTTGAGGGAATCTCTCAGAAGGTGCTTACCGACAGCCTGCGGCAGATGGAGGATGATGGGCTGGTCTTTCGCCATGACTATGGCGAGAATCCTCCCCGCGTTGAGTATGGCCTTACCGAGCTCGGTCGCCAGATGATGCCCATCATGGACTCGCTCGCAGACTTCGGCGCTTATTACAAGACGGTCGTTTCGTAGCGGACACGCTGCTTAGGGGGCGGAGAACCGCTACGAGGGTGCTAACGAAAACCTGTCCCGAATCATCGAAATGCGTGCCGTGCGCCTGCGGCATGAAGGAGGGAGATTTCTATGAATATCGTTGTATTGAGTGGTAGCCCGCGCAAGGGTGCCAATACCGACACCATGGTCGAGGCGTTTGCCGAGACCGCGCGCGAGGTCGGCCATGCGGTCGAGGTCATCCGCGTTGCCGGCAAAAAGATCGCTGGTTGTCTGGGATGCCAGTACTGCTTTACCCATGAGGGCACCTGCGTGCAGAAGGATGACATGGCCAACGTGATCGAGTCGCTGAAAGGCGCCGATATGGTTGTCTTCGCTTCGCCTATCTACTGGTTTGATATCACTGCGCAGGAGAAGGCCGCCATCGACCGCCTGTACGCCTTCGGTGCTACGGGCTTCCCGTTCACCAAGACGGCCCTTTTGCTCGATAGCCACAGCGAGGGCGTCTATGATGCGGCGATCGCTATGTACAAGTCAACCTGCGCGTACTGCAAGTGGGAGGACCAAGGCATTATCACCATCAGCGGTATGACCGAGCGCGACAGCATGGCATCGTCGCCCAAGTTGGAAGAGGTGCGAGAGCTCGCTCGCAAACTCGCCTAGCGCGCATTTCTAATAACGAACAAGGCCCGAAAGGTTCATTAGAACCATTCGGGCCTTGTTGCGTTGCAAGGGAACTAGGCTATCGGAACCGGCCGGTTGGCTGTTAGTCAAACAAACTCGGCATGTCGTTTTCTTTCATGAGGGCACCGGCGGAGGGGAGGCTCTGCGCGGTGAACTTCTCGGCCGAGACGCCGGCGCCAAGGATTTCCTCGGTCGTGCCGACGGTGGTGACCGAGCGGCCTTTCTTGGCGGTAAAGGCCTGGACACCCTGCGTGTTGGTGGTCGTCTTGGTCTTGAGCAGCGACGTGTTGAAGTTCATCAAACGATAGTCGCTCGAGACCAGCGCGATGTCGCGATCTTCCTTGAGCACCTGGGCATACAGTAGCTTGCTGCCACCGTAGATGGCGTTCTTGAGGCGCTTGCGGTTGGTCTTGGTGACGTATCCAGAAAGCGCGACGCGCACCACGCGGCCGTTCTCAAAGACGAACAGCACGTCGGCCTTATAGTCCTCGGGGTCGATGACCCAGATGACGCTCTCGTCGGGTTCCATCTCAAGATCGGTCGGCAGGTACGAGCCCAGCTGAGCCGACTTGGTGTCCTCAAACGCCGCAACCTTGCACTTGTACACCTGGCTCTTATTGGTAAAGACCAGCAGCTCGTGGGTGTTGGAGGACGGGAACTCGATAAAGGGCTTGTCGCCGTCCTTGTACTTGAGCGTGGTCGCCTTCTTGAGCACGCGGTCCGTCATCTTCTTAAGGTAGCCATCGCGCGAAAGCATGATGGTGACCGGGTACTCCTCGACCTCGGGCTCCAAGCTTACCTCGATAACCTCATGGGGCTCGATCCTGCCCGTGCGGCGCGGCATCACGTACTTCTTGTTGACCGCGGCCAGCTCGTCGCTGATGACCTTCTTGATGTTCTCCTCGCTGGAGAGGATCTCCTCAAGCTCGGCAATCTCGCCCTCAAGCTTGGCAATGTCCTTGGTGCGGTTGAGGATGTACTCCTCGTTGATGTTGCGGAGCTTGAGCTCGGCAACAAATTCCGCCTGCGTCTCGTCGATGTCGAAGCCCTTCATAAGGTTGGGCACGACCTCGGCCTCGAGCTTGGTGCCACGGATGATGGCGATCGCCTTGTCGATGTCGAGCAAAATCGCCTCGAGGCCGTGCAGCAGGTGCAGGCGCTCGGACTTTTTGCCCAGGTCAAAGTTAATGCGGCGGCGCGTGGACTCAATACGCCACTTGACCCACTCGTGCAGAATCTGGCGCACGCCCATAACACGGGGATAGCCGTCGACCAGCACGTTAAAGTTGCACGAGAACGAATCCTGCAGCGTGGTCGAGCGATAGAGCTTGGCCATGAGCTTGTCGGGGTCGACGCCGCGCTTAAGGTCGATGGCGATGCGCAGACCCGAAAGGTCTGTCTCGTCGCGGATGTCGGCGATCTCCTTGACCTTGCCCTCCTTGGAGAGCTTGACGATGCGCTCGATGATGACATCGGTCTTGGTGGTGTAGGGGATCTCGTAGACCTCGATGATGCGCTCTTCGGGAATCCAGCGCCAGCGGGAACGGATCTGGAAGCTGCCAAGGCCGGTTTCGATAATCTTTTCCATCTCCTCGCGGCGGTAGATAATTTCACCGCCGGTCGAGAAGTCGGGCATGGGCATGTACTCGAGCAGGTCGCAGTCGGGATCCTGCAGGTAATGCATCGTGGCGGTGCAGACCTCGTTGAGGTTGAAGCCGCAGATGTCGGACGCCATGGCGACGCCGATGCCCTTGTTGGCCGAGACGAGGATGTTGGGGAACGTGGTGGGCAGCAGGCGCGGCTCCTTCATGGCGCCGTCGTAGCTGTCGACGAAGTCGACCGGGTCCTTGTCGATGTCCTTGAAGATCTCGGCGCTGATGGGGGAGAGCTTGGCCTCGGTATAACGCGAGGCGGCGTAGCTCAGGTCGCCCGAATAGTACTTGCCGAAGTTGCCCTTCGACTCCACGAAGGGGGCAAGCAGCGCTTCGTTGCCGGTTGCCAGGCGCACCATCGTCTCGTAGATCGCGGCATCGCCGTGCGGGTTGAGCTTCATGGTCTGGCCCACGATGTTGGCGCTCTTCTGGCGCTCGCCCTTGAGCAGACCCATCTTGTACATGGTGTAGAGCAGCTTGCGGTGCGAGGGCTTAAAGCCGTCGATCTCGGGGAACGCACGCGAGACGTTGACGCTCATGGCGTAGGGCATGTAGTTGACCTCGAGCGTCTGCGTGATCGGCTGGTCGGTGACCTCGGAGTGCAGGCCGATGACGTTCTCGGCGTTGACCTGCTTTTTCTTGGGCTGGTTCTTCGTTTTCTTCTTTGCCACGATTTCCTCTTGAACTTCTTATGGGCCGTCGTTATCGATTTGCTGCTACTGCAGGTCCAGCTGGTCCAGGTATTCCTTGCCGTGCTCGGAGATATGGCGCTTGCGGCCTGCCTCGTCGTTGCCCAGCAACAGGTTGAACATGGTCTCCATCTTAGTGACGTCCTCGGGCTCCACCTTGATCAGGCGACGCGTCTCGGGGTTCATGGTGGTGAGCCACATCATGTCCGGATCGTTCTCACCAAGACCCTTGGAGCGGTTGATCGAGCACTTTTGGTCGCCGATCTCCTTAAGGATGCCGTTCTTCTCGAGCTCGGTGTAGGCAAAGTAGGTCTTCTCTTTGCAGTTGATCTCGTAGAGCGGCGACTCGGCGATATACACGTAGCCCTCGTCGATAAGTGTGGGCACCAGGCGATAGAGCATGGTGAGCACGAGCGTGCGGATGTGATAACCGTCGACGTCGGCGTCCGTACAGATGATGACCTTGTTCCAGTTGAGGTTGTCCAGGTCAAAGGCGCCCAGGTTCTTGATGCGCTTGTCCTTGATCTCCACACCGCAGCCCAGCACGCGCATAAGGTCCATGATGATGTCGGACTTAAAGATGCGCGGATAATCCTCCTTCAGGCAGTTGAGGATCTTACCGCGGACGGGCATAACGCCCTGGAACTCGGCATCGCGCGAGGTGCGAATGGCGCCTGCTGCCGAGTCGCCCTCTACGATGTAGATCTCGCGACGACTCTTGTCCTTGGAGCGGCAGTCGATGAACTTCTGCACGCGGTTGGCCATGTCGGTCTTCTGCTGCAGGTTGGTCTTGATGCTCTGGCGCGTCTTCTCGGCGTTCTCGCGCGAGCGCTTATTGATGAGCACCTGCTCCATGATTTTGTTGGCGGCGTCTTTGTTCTCGATCAAGTAGGTCGAGAGGCGTTCCTTAAAGAATGCCGTCATGGCCTGCTGGATAAAGCGGTTATTGATGGCCTTCTTGGTCTGGTTCTCGTAGGACGTCTGAGTGGAGAAGCAGTTGGTCACCAGCACCAGGCAGTCCTGGACGTCCTGCCACTTAATGCCGCTCTCGTTTTTGTTGTATTTGCCCTGTTGCTTGATGTAGGCATCGATGGCGCTAGTGAGGGCGCTGCGGGCGGCCTTCTCGGGCGAACCGCCGTTCTCGAGCCAGGATGAGTTGTGGTAGTACTCCTGCATCGTGAAGGTGCGCGAGAAGCACATGCACGCGGTGATCTTTACGTTGTAGTCGGGCAGGTCCTCGCGGTCGCGACCGCGGCGGTCGGCCTCGATAAAGAAAGGCTCGGTAAGGTAGTCGGTACCGACCTTCTCGAGCACATAGTCCTCGATGCCCTTGGGGTAGCAAAAGTCCTCTTCGGAAAAATCGCCGTCGTCGCTCTCGATGCGCAGACGGAAGGTCACGTTGGCGTTGACCACGGCCTGACGGCGCATGGTCTCACGATACCAATCGTGGGGAATAGTAATCGAGGTAAAGACCTCAAGATCGGGGCGCCACTTGATAGTGGTGCCGGTGCGGTTCTCGTCGCTGGGTTCAATCTCGAGTGCCTTCTTTTTGGCGCCGACAACCTTGCCCTTCTTAAAGTGCAGGGAGTACTTGTTGCCGTCGCGCCAAACCGTGACATCCATGTACTCGGAGGCATACTGGGTCGCGCACGAGCCCAGGCCGTTGGTACCGAGCGAGAAGTCGTAGTCGCCGCCCTGGTTGTTATTGTATTTGCCACCGGCGTAGAGCTCGCAAAAGACGAGTTCCCAGTTAAAGCGCTTCTCGGAGGGGTTCCAGTCGAGCGGGCAGCCACGGCCGTTGTCCTCTACCTGGATAGAGCCATCGCGAAAGGCGGTAAGGGTGATGAGCTTGCCGTAGCCCTGGCGCGCCTCGTCAACGGCGTTGGACAGAATCTCGAAGGCAGCGTGTGCACAGCCATCGAGTCCGTCCGAGCCAAAGATAACGGCAGGGCGCAGGCGTACGCGCTCCTCGTCCTTGAGCTGGCGGATACTGTCGTTACCATAGTTTGCGGTGTTTTTTGCCATACTCGCTCTCTCGGTGCTCCCTTGCTGCGTTTAAGTCATATAGATAGTCAAGGTAGCATAGCCCAGCCCACAGACGATTCCAACCAACACGAAATCCATCGAACAATCGTTCGGAGTTCGATGGAGATTCGTTTACTCGGACAAAACCGAGTCGGCTCTGTCCGAGTAAGCTTGAATAGCGAATCGAAAATGTTGTGTCCGCATGGCGATGACGAACATGGTTTCCATAATGACAGATATAGTTGACATCTTCCGATGGATGCAATATATTTCTGTCATGTTGCAACGGATATCTGTCCATTACTACGAAAGGAACTCCATGCCGGGCAAAAGGAACCTACGCATGAAGGCGGCGCGCGCGGCGGTTGGCCTTTCGCAAGCTGACCTGGCCGAGGCCGTGGGCGTTACGCGCCAGACTATCGGCTTGATCGAGGCGGGCGGCTACAACCCCACGCTCAATTTGTGCGTGGCAATCTGTAAAGCGCTACGCGTTACGTTGAACGACTTGTTTTGGGAAGACGAGAGCGACGTCGACCCTGACGCTCTTTAGGAGTTCGCTATGAAATTTGAAGATTTAAAACTCGTGCAAAAGTGGCGTGAATATGCCGGCCCAAAGGATGAGCGCCTGGAGGCCGAGAGCGCGAAGATCTACAAGATTGGTTTCGTGCTGCTTTCGTTTGGCATGTTGATGATCTTTTTCTACCAGTTTATAGCTCGACAGGTTGCGTGGGTTCACAGCGACGCCAGTGAAATGCCGCATGGCTTTGCGACGCCGTTCGAGGCAGCCATGTATTTGTGGCTCGTTCTCGTGATGTTGATTTGCGCAGGACTGCAAACGCGGAAGGGCTATGTCGATACCAATCGTTTTGGGCAAACCGAGCATCTTCCTGTTGGATATTTCCTGCTTGTCAGCGGTCTTAGCGGCGCCGCGTTCGCTCTTGTTATTGCCGCAATGCGCTGTATCGCTGAGGCGCAGATCGTACCGCTCGAAAGCGTCTTTTGGTTGGCGAACCTGGCCACGGGCGTGTTCTGCGGTGCGACGATTTTCGCGGCCACGTTTGCTGCCCTGTGCGCAACGTTTTTCACGGCGAAAAGACGCCGTGCCAAGCTCGAGGTAGAACTCGACTCCTCTGACGACATCTAATGCGTAATGGGCTGGCTCTGGGTATTCAGAACCAGCCCATTTGATGTTCGATGAGCCGAGTCGGCGCCTCTCACAAAAGTAACTAGGAGCTAGCGAGGCCTATCCGAATTGGCCTCATTGGCGGTGTCGATCTCGAGCGCCGTGCGGCGGGCACTGTAGGCGACGATGCCGGCGCCTGCCGCGGCGAGTGCTGCAGCGGCTGCCGTGAGGGGAGCGTTGGCATCGCCCGTGCCCGCAAGCGCGCCCGCTTTTCCGGAGCGCTTGTTATTGCCGTGGTCCTTGCCACTGCCGGAGCTGCTTCCGCCGGAGCCGCCGCCCTCGTCAGTACCGCCGCCACTTGAGCCACCATCGCCGTCCGCCGTCATCGGGGCGTCGTGAAGCCCTGTGGTGTCCGCGCTGTCGCATACGCCGACCTGAACTTCTGAGCGTTCGCATGCCGCGTCGGGCACGTGGAGCTCGTGCAGTACAGCACCCAGCGCCGAGTTCGCGCCCGGTCGAATTTCCTCGAGCGTTACGGGATCGAGCGCCACCAGATTACGCGCCTTCGCATACAGCGTTACGCGTTTGCCCACTTCGTCGCTCCAACTCTCGGGGATGGCGAAGCTCATACGGAACTGTGCCGTGCAACCCGGTGCCAGCACGGCGTTGCCGTTGTCGGCTACCAGCGGGTGCGTTGCAAAACGTGCGCCCAGCGTCTCGAGCGCGTACTTCACGTGTGCCATATCGTTGGCCGAAGCGTCCTCGGCAAGCTCTGGATCGTAGATCGAAGCCATGCGTGCGTTCACTCCGAATCCGATGGATGCGCTGGAGAACGGCTGGCTGGAGCCCTCTCGGTACAGATCGATCGTGCCGGCGGTCAGTAAGGTGTTGCCGTCGTTTCGCACCGTGACCATGAAGGATTCGCCTGCTGCTCCGGGCACCACCGCGCCCGAGGTAGCAACGGCGCCCGTCGGAGTGGCACACGCCACCAAGGGCACTTCGATGTCGTGCAGCTCTGCCTCGCTCTTCTCCGCGCTCACAATGTGCGTGGCGAGCGCGGAGAGCATGCCTCCCGACGTCAAAAATGTCGTTATCTGATCGACGGGATGGTCCAGCTCGCACATCACAAACGGCTCCGTGAACAGATCGCCCGCCAAGGTGCTGGCGAAGATGCGGAAGTGCTTGCCCATCACTGCAACCGGGTTGCCTTCTTCGTCGTAGGTTTGTCCCACCTTGCCATCGGTGTTCTCTACATAGAGCACGCACCTGCCGTTGTTGCTTACGCTAAACGATGCCGGGCCACAGCCTGCGGCACCCACGGGCTGCGTTGCAAATGCCGATGCGCCTCGCGTCCACGTAACATGCTGCAGCTGCTCGTTGACAGTTGCCAAAAAGCCCGTGTGCTGCGGCCACGGCACCGCGTGGGGTACTGTGGCATCTGGCGACATAACGCCCCAGCCCGCGATGGACTGGCCGATCACGGCGTACGATGCGCAGCCGCAACCGTCTGCGGTCTCGTATGCAACGGGCACCACCATTTTGCCGTTGATATTCTCGGTCTCACCCAGCTCGATACTCGACGGTGCTTGCGGAAAGCGGAGAACTTGGCGGAACGTCAGGCTGTCGCCCAAATCATCTGACCACAGGGTAAAGCACTCGAGCGAGACCTCTGCCTCGCTGCCGAGCGCCTTTTCTGCGGTGGTTCCGCGGCGGTGGAGGTAGGCACCCGACAGGCGCCCGTCGACTAGCGTCTTGCCCACCGTAATGCGTGGGCACTGCAGGCAATGGTAGCCATCCTCTTGCAGGCGGCCGCGCGAGATACTGCGCCACGACGTGTGCGATATCACGCGAACTCCGCCGTTGCTTATGCGCAGGCGCACAACGGACAGTATGCCGGCTGTGCTTGCCGTATCGAAAAGGGTGTTGTCGCCGTCGGGGCGCTCGCCCGAAACCAGCAGCACGTAGGCGTCCTGGTTTTCTCTTCCGTCCGTATATTCCACTACGTCGAAGTCGTAATCGAATATGCCGTCGCGCTCCACGTCGCCCTCGCCAAAGCCAAGGGGGAAGTCCACGGGCATGGGGGCAGACCACGTGCCGTTTGCCTTTGTGTGCACCACCAGGCGCGAGCGGCCATTGTCGTCGTAGCGCACCGAGGCGATACGGAACAGGCATTCTACGCCGGCGATCATTGCCAGCTTCATGTGAGCTTCGCTGAGCACGCCAGTAAACAGCACGTTGTCGCTCGAGGGCTTGATGCCGCCACGCTCGTCCTCCGATACACCAGCAGAATTGGCGTTGGGGTCCGCAACGGCACCCTTCGCCTGCCCGATATGGGTGTACGCATACATCGGAGCGGCGTTTTCGTCGTTCTTTATCAGTGCATGGACGAAATGCTCGATTTGTCCCGTGTCGTCGCTTTCTGCATCTGCCTCGAGCTCAATGCGCGTGACCGCTTGATCCCAATCGCGCACGACAGGCGCGACGTTTATCGCGGTGGCTGCAACCTCGGCGCGTGCGAGTAGCTCGGCGTTGGTGACGATGGTGGCCGATGCGATAAATTGCGGCACGCCGCCCGCCTCGATGTTGCCGGGCGTGCCGAAGCAGGCATCCAGCGTGTAAGGCGTATCCCCACCCAATGCGAGCTCAGAGCGTTGGAGCACATACTGGTTGCCATTGTTCACCGACATATTCCACGAATCGAGGAGTGTGGGCCACGACCCCGACCAAGCCTTGGTGGTCCACTTGAACATCACAAACTGGAGTATCACATCGACATCGACGTCTGCACCCACGCGCAGTCGCGGAAGCTGGTGTCCATCTGCCTTCTCGTACCCAATGAACAGCGTGAGGGATGCAGCGCCGCGCACGGCAGACGAAGCGACGCCTGCAACGCCGGCTCCAAAGGTGACAGCAAGCCCGATCTGGATAGTGAATGAGCCCGACGTGTTGGAATAGTCGAGCGAAATGTTTTTAAAAAACGCCGCGCCGCTGCCGTGCGTGTGGGCACCCACGGCGAGCGCCAGTTTTGCCAGCACCCAGGGGTTGACGTTTAGGAAAAACGGCACCGGTCCCAAGGTGAACTGCTCGGTCCAATTGAGGTCGGTTCTTACCTGGAAGAGGGCCTTAATATTGCCGTATGCGGGGTCGTTGTTGTTGCCCCAGGTTTTGCCCACCCAATCGTAGGCGAGCGAGCCGTACAGCTGTGTGGCGATATCCATCGTGAACAGCAGCGTGCAATGGTGGCGAAGCAGCTTGGTGTTCCTTGGATCGGTGCCCGAACCGGCACTCATACTCTTGTACTGATTCCACTTCCCCTCCATTTCGTCGAGGTAGCGGTTTGCCTGCTTGGCACCCGACTCACGCGGTGACTTCTTCCAGTACTCCGGATCCGGATTGCCCGAATCGTTTATGTAACCGACCGGTTTGTATCCTCCGCCAAACAGCACGTATCCGGCAAACGAGAAATCGAACAGAATGGGGAACGCGGGCATCCAGCAGGTGAACTTGTTGCCGCCAATGCCGGGAAACGCCGCTGGGAAATCAAACGGGGTGATCTCTTGGTCCATGGTGGTGGGAATGATGGTGGTCGAGCCCGATTCTGCCTTTGCAGCCGGCGCGGTGACAACGGCCATGGGGGAGGAGAGTGTATAGGTCTTGCCCTGGTAGTCGAGCACAAAGCGCAGCTTGCATCCTTCTTCCAGAAGGCCCGACGCTGCATCGAGGAACGTGTCTTCGAGCGTGAACGTCGCCAGATGATCCGCGCCCGATGCACTGGCCTTGACTTGGCCAATCTGAGTGACGATTTCGGATGAGCTGCCCGCAGCGGGCATCACTTTATTGATATGCAACGTTGCCTGTCCGCCCTGTGGCAGATGTGCCTGAACGGTAAAGGCGTGCGTATCGGGCTGCTCGTTTGCCGTGTCGTCCTTCGGCAATGCCATGAACGTGGCTTCAGCGTACTGGATGTCCCATTCGTCGAATGTGAGCTGGCGGAAGTATGGCTCGCCATCGGAGAGCGGGCGTGTGGGTGCGGTAATGGCGGTGCCGCCTTGGACACGCGCGAGGGGAATCTCGACATCACGGTAGCCCGCCATGCTAATGGAGATGCCGCCGTTAAAGTCGTACGCGTCGAGAAGCGTTGCCTCGTCTACGTAGCCTTCCGAAAGTGGCGCGACCTCAAAGATGGCCGTGCCCTCGTCGTCGGTAGTGGCGGAGAACTGCTTGCCCGCGGCATAACGCGACACGAGCGTGACCTGGGCTCCCTTGATGGGCACATTTTTGTTGGCGACGTCGACCAGGACCACACCAAACATGGTGCGCGAGAGAACGAGCGCCTTGAAGGGGTCTTCTTCGTCGGCATAGGCCTCGGTGGGAGCGAACGGCAACAGGAAGGCATTTTCGCTTCCCGGCACGCGCGGCAACATAATGCTCGCCAGCGAGGACGCTCCGGCAACAAGTAGCGAACGGCGATCAAGCATCTTTGGCTCCCATCCCGCAAATTTCGGTGGAAATAATCCAATTCTGCGAGAAGGCGCCCCGTGGCGGTAGTGCCGTTCAAGGGTCAAAATGTCCAAATTGATCGCGCGAAGCGCCGGGTTCCGGAACGCGTTCGATGCGTTTGACAGCCCGGTCGCTAACGCAACATATGCGCGACCAGCTCCGCGCGCGTGCCGATGCCAAGCTTTGCGTATACGCCGGATAGGCGGTTTTTGACGGTGCCCGGCGATACTCCCATATGGCGTGCGATTTCGGCGTTGGTCCACCCACGACAGGCGAGCATGGCCATGGTGAACTCTGTGGTCGTTAAATCGTCGGCCACGTCCTCGCCCGAATCGGGGTTGTGGATGCGCCGCCAGCCGTAGCTAAATCGATACGTGATCTCGATGATGCGCGCGAAGTCGTCAGGGTATTGCGATTTTAAGCATGCCTCGATAAGTCCCTGCAAAAGGCCGTGGTGCTCGCCGATGAGCTCGATAAGGCCGTCGGGACGTGCAATGTTCCAAGCGGTTCCGAAATGTGTTTTTGCGGCGTCAACGTCTTTGAGACTCATGCAGGCCATGGAAGCTGCCAGGTGCAGGAACAGTTCCGAGATCGGATAGCTTCCCTGTTTCATGATCAGGGCGTTTTCCGCCATGCCCAGACTGCGGCCGTATTCGCCGCGCAGATACAAGGCGTGCGCCATCACGTAGCTGGCGAACAGGCGCAAGCCTTCGGGCAGATGCGCCGCAAGCGGATAAAACTCTTCGGCGGAATACGGGGAAGGCAAGTGCAGCAGGACGCTCGCGGCGGAGGCGAACAGGATATGCATGGCGTGGGCGGCGGGCGATTCCTCGTCAGTTGGCGTGTCGAGGATGCCCGCAAGGCAACGGCGGGCATCGGCGATACGGTTGAGCGACAGGCTGGCATATCCGCAGATAAAGCATGCGGAATAGCGCAGTGCGGGGTCGGTGGCGTCAAGATAGGGGTGTGCCGTCTCGGCGGCGAGGGTGGCCTGTCCGCGAAAGTACAGCGCTTCTGCCGTGGCGATGGTGCGTGAATCGGGGTCGGAAATGCCTGCAACCGCAGCGTCAATCTGCCCCGGCACAAAGGCGGTGCACATCAACGGCATGGGAATGCGCGGGTAGCCATCGCAGTCCATTTTCCATCTCCCAACAGCTGGCAACACTAGCAGCAATTGTACTCCTGTTGCTCGGGACTGGAATTTGTGGGTATCGCCTACGATTATGCCGAACGTATAAAGGAAAAGTCTATTGGCGATGCTCTCAAGGTGGCTACCGAAGCCTAGCTGACCTCGACATTAGGAAAAATTGCCACCCCTGCAAAAAGCTCTGTCACAGCGATGGGAATCGCATCTTCTGGGCATTTCGGCGTCTCCAGCCAGCGCTGGACTGCTGCTGTCGCCTGCGCGTTGGCGAGCGGGGCGTGGGGACCGTCCGGCGACCAGCGGTGACGGGCGAGCCCTGCCGCGTACGTGGGACTCCATCGGCGTAGACCCATGACCCCCATGGCATCGGAGAAGTTCACCATGGCGTCCAGGACTTTACCGTCCGGCACGTCCAGCCTAGCGGCTCTCTTGAACCCAAGGTTGAAAGGGGGCGTTGTACAAGGCGAATGGGGCCGAGTGGAAGTGGATCAAAAGAGCGTTACTTGACGTTTCATGCATAATGCCAACCGCCCCGCGACATCACGTTCGCAGCGCGCAGGGGCCGGAGAATCTTCGCGATGAGAGTTGACGTCTAATACCTTGCATCGTATAGTGTGTATAGCATAGTATATGACGAGAGGAGGTGTGCGGATGGAGGCACAGATGAAGCGCGGCTTCCTGGAGGCCTGCGTGCTCGCGGCCGTCTCCGGCGAGGAGTCCTACGGCTACCAGATCGTGAAGGACGTACCGGCGAGCATGGGGCTCACGGAGTCGACGCTCTACCCGCTGCTCAAGCGCCTGGAGAAAGCCGGGTGCATCACGGCGCGCTCCGCCGAGCACAACGGGCGGCTGCGCCGGTACTACCGCATCACGGACGACGGGCGAGCACGCATCGAGGAGTTCCTGGCCGAGTGGCCGTCCGTACGGGAGATTTACGCATACGTTGAGGGGGCGCACCATGACGCGCGATGAGTTTCTGGGCCGGTTGGGCGAGCTGCACGCCTGCCTGCCGGCCGAGCAGGTGGAGGAGACCAAGGCGTTCTATGCGGAGGCCATCGCTGACCGCATGGAGGACGGTATGAGCGAGGAGGAGGCCGTGGCCGCCATGGGCACACCCGGCGAGGTGGCGGAGGCCACGCTCGACGACCTGCCCGCCGTGCCGCGCGCGATCGCGAGGACGCGCCGGCGCAGCACCACGCTGCTGTGGGTGCTGACCATCGTGGGCTCCCCGGTGTGGGTGCCGCTGCTCGCCGCCTTCGCCGCCGTGGCCGTCACGGTCTATATCTGCATCTGGCTGCTGGCACTCTGCGTGTGGATCGTCGCGGCGGCACTCGGGGGCGTGGGCGTAGTTGAGCTCCTGCTTGCCGTAAGCGGCGTCACCATCGGCCACTTCCCGTACGCCCTCGCCTCGGCGGGCGTGGGGCTCGGCCTCGTCGGCGTGGCGCTCTTCGTTGGTGCTGGCGCTTGGGCCGCCTCAAAACAAATTGCGCGCCTTTCGGCGCTCTGGGCGAGGAAGGCCGCCTCGCCCTTCTGGAAGGGCAAGGGCGAGAAGGGCGGCGCTGCCGCGCATCTCGCGGCGTAGAAAGGAGTGAGTACCATGACCAGCGCGAAGAAGATCTACCTCGCCGTGGCGGGCGGGCTCGTTGCCGCGGGTGTTGTCCTCGCGGGCATTGGCTTTATCGCTTCGGGCTTCGACCCGGCCGTGTTCACAACCCAAATCGACACGCGCGACAGCACCATCGTGCTCGGCGGCGTCGAGGTGGACGACCCGATGGGCCTCCCCCTCATCGAGCAGCTCGCCAATCTGGGCGAGATCGATACCTCCGGCGTCGCGGATCCCGCCGCGCCCTAGGCGCAGCGAGCCCGGGCGCTCTGCCCGCCAAGCTGCGTAAGCCGGCGAAACCCGAACCTCAACCTCTACGCAACTGGCCCCAAGCCTGCGCCGATTCGCTCTCGGCGCCGCGCGGGGGCCCGTGACGCATGCCCAAAAGGTATGAGGAGAAAGGAACGCGATGACGACAACCACGCCCTTCCGCCTTCATGGGGCCACGCAGGACCGGAAACGACTGGGCCGTGCGGTGGGGCTGTGCCTGGATTGGCTACACTGATATGGACAGTTCCGTGAGGGGCGCGAGAGACGGGACTCTGGGGAGATCTTCGAGGAGGAGTGTCTCGACTGGAAGCGCGGGTTCAGTGGAGCAGGAACCTAATCTCTGTCTCTCCTGCTTTTTTGATTTGTTGAGAAGCCGGCATTTGGGGGCATTTTGGATAGCGAACAGTTCAAACAAGAAGCTGAGAAAATAGAACAAAGCCTGAGTGCCTTGAGAGTCGCCGAGCGCAATGCAGTGATTCCCTTCATGAACGGCGACTTTACCCAATGGGATCTATATCTGGCATCCTCCTCTGAGTATGCGATGAGACTGATAGACGGATTCATCTCCATGCTCGAGTCGAGGAATCTTGTTTGCGTCGCCCAGCTTCTCCGCGCACAGGTTGGAGTCTGCCTGCGGACATTCGCATTATTCGCCGCCGAAGACCAGGATGACTTTCTCAAGCAGGCGTTTCAAGGTGTGCCTGTGAACAAGCTGAAAGATTTCTCGGGTGAGAAGATGTCCGATGGAAGACTTCAAGACTTACTCGAGAAGTTCGATCCAAAGGTAAAAGATGTATACAAGGTGACGTCTGGATTCGTCCACTTCTCCATTGATGTTCTGCCGAGCATGGGTGTGCCTGGGGAGGGCTATGAGGTCGAGTTTAATTTTGGAGCCGAGCCCAACGAGAGAAACAATGCGCCTCTCGTGGAATGCGGCAAGGCGTTCTGCCACTATGTCGACCTGCATCTCCAGATGCTCCATAAGGTGATTGCTTCGGATGAATGGTATGCCGATCGATTCCGTATCGATTCCGATGGTCCTGCAGACGAGGCCTCGAAAAGCGAGAAGGTGTAGGTCGAACGCATTGACGCTGCCTTGACAGCATCCCGATATGATAACGAATGGGAGGTTCCCTGCGAAATGTGCGCCTCTGTATATTCTCGCTAGGACGCCCTCGACCGATAAGGCATCGTTGAGTTCAATTTGAGTTCAGCTCGGGTGCCTGAAATCGCCCAACTCTGATAAAAGGGGAGACGACGGTACACCACGTAGACGAGAGGCTATGGAAGTGCACGATTTGATTATATTGGCGCGCTAAACCGCCCCGCTGCCCAACTTGAACTCCGCTCACGCGTGTATGGGGCTGCGAGAGGTAACGGCCTGCGGCCTCCTTTGTGTGCTCGATGATATCTTCGAGCATGCCGGGCATGGCGGAGACATTCGCTGCAATCCAGCCGTGTTCAAGCGCCGTTTCGGATAGGAGCGAGAGGGGGCTGTCTTGCCCGTTTCCCTTGCACCCGTAAAGATGGTTGACAGTTTGGGATCTCCCGGGTCTTTAGCTTTTACCGTGCTAGATGCCTCATGGAAACTGTTGGACTTTAATCAGACAGACCCAGCATGTCGTTTTCCTCCATGAGGACATCGGCTAAAACCGCAACACCTATGCTTGTTTAAGCAAACTTCCTGATAGTCGTGGAGCTGCTGTAGCCCGACATGCAGGACATCGCTCGGCTTAAACACCGGATGCCGCATCCGCGAAACGAGTTGCGGTGCACCCTGTTCCAAAAGGTTGCCAAGTACCATGGCGTGAGCGTTGGGGTAGCCATCATTCAGCGTGGATACATCCGGATGCGCATAGATCCAGACGATTCCAACGTTCTCGTATTTCCCGTGCAGGTAATCGAAGAGGGCAAGCGACGCCATACAGTTGCCGCCGACGGTCACGACTCTGTCGGGGTTTTCTGCCGTAAGCTTCCTCTGCGCATCCTGAATTCCCGCCAGGACTTCGTCCTCGGCATAGATGCGAACTGCCTCCCATTTCTCATGTCCAAGTTTTGGGACGCGTTTCGCAATGCCGAGTGGGACCCCTGGACAGTCGGATCACGTGGTGGCCCCCTTTGAGAGGGTCACGAGCATGGTAGTCCCGTTCTCGGAACTTGTTTCGACCTCTACCGTGCCACCGTGAAGCGCTGCAATCTCCCAAACAAGCGCTAGTCCGAGTCCTGCGCCGCCGTATGCCCTGCTGCGGGATTTATCCAGGCGAAAGAACGGTTGGAAGATGCTCTCACGGTACTGCTTGGGTATTCCCGGGCCCTGGTCCTCGACTCGCAGGAACACGTGGTTGTCGCTGTCGCTGATGGAGACGTTGACAGTCGAGCCGGAGCGGCTGTAACGGATGGCGTTTTCGGTCAAGTTAAACACCAGCCGATAGAGGAGCGCATCGTTCCCGATTACTAAAGCGTCTCCAGCACAATTGAGGGCTATGCCCTTATTTTCGGCAAGTGGCGCAAGGTCGGTGAGGACCTCTTCGGACAAGGGACCAAGTTCAACACCGTCCTCGCAAGGAACGCTGCGGAGCTCACTCATCTCGAGCAATACCTTGGTCATCCGCGACATTCGCTCGGTTTGTTCTTGTAGCAGGCCGAGCAACTCGGCTGTTTCGGGTTGTAAGTTGGAGCGCTCGGAGACAAACAGTTCGATCTGTGCCTGCATAAGGGCGAGCGGGGTTCGCAGCTCGTGCGCGGCGTTGCCGGTAAATTGACGCTGTGCAGAGAACCCTTCGCCAAGACGGGCGATCATGTCGTTGAAAGAGGCGCTGCATCGTTGTAGCTCGGTGGGCACATCTTCACTGAGTCTGATTTCGCTTAGGTTGTCAGGCTGCACACGCTCAACCTGGTCTGCAAAAGCCCGTAGCGGTTTGAGTGCGCGGCCGCTCACAAAGTATGCCAGCACGCCGCCAAGGAGTGTGACTCCAGCCGTGATGCGCCAGGCTGTCGTGCCAAAAGACTCCTGTGCGTCGTTTACGACGATCGTAACCTCGTTATCGAGGGCCGCTTTCGTTGGGTCGAACGCCTGGGGCGAATCTTCGCTGGTTGCGGTAAAGGCCGAGATGTCACTGCCGATGGCATCCATGTAGCGCATGCCCGTATAGCCGACCAGACAGTTCGTCAGCACGCATGCCGCACACGTGAGCAGTGCCGTCATAATCGTTATGCGCCATTGCAGCGAAAGCCTTTTCATTCGCTATCCTCCATAACGTAGCCCTCTCCAATCCGATTGCGAATCGGGTCGTATCCCAAAGCGCTGCGTAGCTTTTTGCGGAGTGACGAGATATGAACGCGGGTTGCGTTGCTAAAGCTGTTCACGCTGCTATCCCAAACGTGCTCGATAAGCTCCTCTTGACTTACCGGACGCCCCTGATTAAGCATCAGGTATTCCAAGATTCCCGTTTCCTTGCGCGTAAGAGATAAAGCCTCGCTGTCCACGGAAGCGATGCGTGCCTTGGTGTCAAAACTGAGCTTTCCGCAGGTTAAAACTATGTCGCTTTGTGTAAAGCGTCTGAGGGTAAGGCTGCGAATCCTTGCCGCAAGCTCGTCCAGATGAAACGGCTTGGTGAGGTAATCGTTGGCGCCGGCATCGAGTCCGGCGACTTTATCTGATACTTCGCCGCGTGCGGACAAAATCAGTACCTTAGTCTCGCAGTCAGTTTTCCTAAGTTCCCTGAGTACGGTCATGCCATCGATACGGGGAAGGTTGAGGTCGAGTACCACGAGGTCGAAGGCCTCAACGTTCAGTAGGTCGAGCGCCTCCTGTCCGTTGTGACAGCAGTCGACGCTGTACGCCAAGTTTCGCAAGCTGCGCGCGATTGCATCGCACAGTGCTCGCTCGTCTTCGACGATCAAAATACGCATAACAGTCTCCTTGCACATTTCAAATCGCGCTTAACACGGATTTTATAGTCGATATGGTCCAATGGTCGCGTAACGAAAGGAGTGGTCAGGTTGTTCAAAGCGGTAAAACCCGTGGTACAGGTCGCTTTGTTGATCGTCGGAATTGCCATGGTGTGCTTTGGCGTTATGCGTGGCGAGGCGGATGCCGTGCTGGCCAAAGCGATTAGGCTGTGCTTGGAGTGTATCGGAATTGGATAAAAGAGAAAACACTGCGTCGCATGTTTTGGCTCGATTTCGCGGATTCATTCAGGCGGCGGCGACGCTCATCACCAACATTCACCTGCCAAACTTTGCCAAAGGCGGCATCTATCAGGGCGCGGGAAAAACAGTCTGCGTACCTGGACTTAATTGCTATTCGTGCCCCGCGGCATCGGGTGCGTGCCCCATCGGGTCGTTCCAGTCGGTGGTAGGTTCATCCAAGTTCAACTTTTCCTACTACGTAACCGGTACGCTCATTTTGCTCGGCGTGCTGCTGGGACGCTTTGTATGCGGCTTTCTGTGCCCGTTTGGCTGGCTGCAGGAGCTGCTTCATAAGATTCCCGGCAAAAAGTTCTCCACGAAAAAGCTCAAGGCGCTTACGTATATCAAATACTTCGTGCTGCTGTTTGCTGTGGTATTGCTGCCTGTGCTGGTGGTCAACGACCTGGGGATGGGAGATCCGTTCTTTTGCAAATACGTCTGTCCGCAGGGCGTGCTCGAGGGCGCCATTCCGCTGGCCATTGCCAACGCCGGCATTCGATCTGCGCTGGGGCAGCTCTTTACCTGGAAACTTGCCGTTCTCATTGCCGTGGTAGTGCTGAGCGTTTTGTTCTATCGCCCCTTTTGCAAATGGATTTGCCCGCTCGGCGCATTCTATGCGCTCATGAATAGGGTGTCCTTGTTGGGAATTCAGGTCGACGCGTGCAAATGCGTCTCGTGCGGCAAGTGCTCAAGGGTTTGTCAGATGGACGTTGATGTGGTCCGCGCGCCCAATCATGCCGAATGTATTCGGTGCGGAAAGTGCATCGGGGCCTGTCCCGTCGATGCCATCAGCTATCGCTATGGCCTGGATGTTTCGGTGGAAAAGCTCCCCTTGACCGCCGATAAAAAGTAAACAAGCTTCGAAAAAACGGAGGAATGACCATGAAGCTTTCTAAGATTGCGGCTCTGTTTATGGTGCCGGTGCTGGCCTTATGCCTTGTGGCGTGTTCGGCACCCGGTGGCAATGCGAGCGAATCTGTGAGCTCCGATCCTAAGATCGCAGAACTCACTGCGCAGGAGCCGACCAATGCCGACGAGGCCGCCGAGCTGTATGCGAAGCTCATGCAGAAGGAGAACGAGATCTTTTCGAGTGATAACGCGCTGTGGGAAAAGGTATTCAATGCGGCAAATAAAGACTCGGCAATGATTGAGGACGGCAGCAATTACGGCGATTTCCTGCTCAAGACCATCGACGGCGCCAAGGATGAGTTCACGGCGGATGAGCTCAAGACGCTCAAGGCCGGTGCACAGCAGATCAAGGAGATCGAGGACAAGCTCGAGAGCCTGGAGAAGGAGTTCCCCGGCTGTGGAAGCACGCCGAGTGCAGGCGAGAGCGTCGACGCTTCGACCGCTGGCATGACGGCTGGTGCCAATGCTTCGAGCGAGGCGACGAAGTTCCCCAGCTTTACGGGCAAGGACCTGGATGGCAACGACGTGAACAGCGACGAGCTGTTCTCTAAGAACAAGGTCACCGTCATGAACTTCTGGTTTACCACTTGCAAGCCGTGCGTGGGCGAGCTGGGCGATCTTGAGAAACTGAATCAGGAGCTTGCCAAGAAGGGCGGCCAGGTCGTGGGCGTCAATTCCTTTACGCTCGATGGCAACAAGGGCGAGATTGCAGATGCCAAGGACGTGCTGAGCAAGAAGGGCGTGACGTATAAGAACATCTGGTTCAAGTCGGATAGCGAGGCCGGTAAGTTCACGTCAAATTTGTTCTCGTTCCCGACAACGTATGTCATCGATCAGAATGGCAACATCGTAGGGGAGCCCATCGTGGGAGCCATCAGCTCCGCCGAGCAGCGCGCAGCACTCAACAAACTTATCGACCAGGCGATTGCGAATAGCGAGCAGTAAAAAACACGTAAAGCATCGCGAGGATCGTGTGTCGCTGTGCGGAGTAGTCCGCTGCCTTTCAAGATAAGCTCCACCATATAGAGGTCCCGCTCGGGACCTCTTCTTTTGGGCGCCGTCCCGTTCGTTTTTTGATGCGGTTCTCTACATTCCTCACTGGCGTCGGTGAAAAATGGGGATAGAGTAGGACAAACGCGTCGAATACGAACGGCGGGGGAGAGCGGGCGAGTGCGCCCGCGTGGGAGAGGTTGCCGTCCATGCTGGAGCTCAAAGGAATTTGCAAAAGGTACGTTACGCAGTCGTTTACGCAGGTGGCGCTCGACAACGTAAGCCTGTCTTTTCGCGATAACGAGTTCGTGGCCATCCTGGGTCCCTCGGGTTCGGGTAAGACCACGATGCTCAACGTTATCGGCGGGCTCGACCACTTTGACTCGGGCGACCTGCTGATCGACGGTATTTCGACCAAGGATTTTCACGATCGCGATTGGGACGCCTATCGTAACAACCGCATCGGCTTTGTGTTCCAGAGCTATAACCTCATTCCGCATCAGACCATTTTGGAAAACGTGGAGCTGGCGCTTACGCTTACGGGTGTGGGGCATGCCGAGCGCCGCCAGCGTGCACGCAAGGCGCTCGAGGCAGTTGGTCTGGGCGAGCACGTTAACAAGCGCCCGAGCCAGCTTTCGGGTGGACAGATGCAGCGCGTGGCCATCGCCCGCGCCCTAATCAACGATCCCGAGATTGTGCTGGCAGACGAGCCGACCGGCGCCTTGGATTCAACGACATCCGTACAGGTCATGGATCTGCTCAAGGACGTTGCGCGCGACCGCCTGGTTATCATGGTCACGCACAATCCCGAGTTGGCGTACCAGTACGCCACGCGCATCGTCAACCTAGCGGACGGCAAGATCACCGACGATTCCGACCCTTTCGATGTCACCGACGCCACGCGTCGCGAGGCTAAGCCTACGCGCAAAACCTCGATGAGCTTTGTGACGGCGCTGGGGCTTTCTGCCCGAAACCTTATGACCAAGAAGGGCCGCACGGCCATGACGGCATTTGCGGGGTCGATTGGCATTATCGGTATCGCAGCGATCCTGGCGCTATCCAATGGCGTGAACAATTACATCAAAAAGGTCGAGGAGGATACGCTCTCGAGTTACCCGCTCACCATTTCCAAGCAGGATTACGACCTGTCGTCCATGATGGGCGGGCAGGGGGCTGCGGATGATGAGGCGTCCAACGGCGGGGATTTGTCCGACGGTACTGGTGGCAAAGCTAAGGGAACCGATAAGATCCCCGTGGTTACGGCCGTAAAGGACATGTTTGCAAGCGTTAAGTCCAACGACATGACGAGCTTTAAGGCATGGCTCGATGCCGGTGGCGACGGCATCGATAAAGAAGTCAACGCCATCCAGTACGGCTACGGTGTATCGCCGGTTGTCTATCGTGCCGGCAAGGGCGATGAGAAGCCTGTCCGGCTGGTGCCCAACGCCATGACCGAGGCCATGAGCGGAGGTGCGAGTTCGGCGGCAACGGTGAGCATGGAATCCATGGGAACCTCGGTCTTTAACGAGATGATTGACGACCAGAGCCTGCTCGACAGCCAGTACGATGTCGTCGCCGGTCATTGGCCCACGTCTGCCAACGAAGCCGTGATGGTGCTTTCGAGCCGCGGTACGGTGGGCGACTACACGCTCTACAGCATCGGTGCGCTGGATATCAATGAGCTTAACAATCTGGTTAACAGCGCTATGACGGCTGACGGTGGGGTCGAAGCGCCCGAGACCGGTACCGACTTTACCTACGACGATGCGCTGTCCACGACGTTTAAGGTGTTGTCGCCGGCCGATGCGTATCGCAAAAACGAAGAGACCGGCATGTGGACTGACATGTCTGACGATGCCGACTTTATGACGGCCAAGGTTGCCGACGGTATTGATGTGCGCATTGTGGGCGTGGTGCGACCTAACGAGACGGCCAATGCGAGCGCGTTGTCTCCGGGCATTGCCTATACACATGCGCTGACTCGCCAGCTTATGGAACGCGCCTCCGATTCGCAGATTGTGCAGGAGCAACTCGCCCGCCCCGAGACGGATGTCTTTACGGGCAAGTCTTTCGATGAACTGCAGGGCGAGGCCAAGCAAGGCGTGGATCTGGGCAGCATGTTCAGTGTGGACGAGGCGGCGCTCAAGAGCGCGTTCTCGTTCGATGCGTCTGCGCTCTCGGGTGCAGCCGGCGGTATGGACCTGTCGGGTCTTGACTTGTCCGGGTTGGATATCGACCTTTCGGGTGTTGGGAAGGACATCGACTTCAGCGACATTATGGCAAAAGCACCGGCCCCAGATTTCTCGGGCATCTTTGAAGGTCTGGAGCTCACGCCCGAGCAAATGCAGCAGGTGGGAACGCTAGCCAACCAGCTGTTTGAGGGCTTTTTGCAGTCTGATCAGTTTAGGGCGCTGTCACCCGAAGATCTTAAAGACGCGTCAAAGCTCGCTGCCGCATTCTCGACGTATCTTGAGAATGATACTGCGGCCCAGCAAATCCTGGCCCAGCTCAAAGCGCTCGGCGGCGATGCTCTGGCCGAGCGCCTGCAGCAGGCGATGACCGACTATGTCCAAAAGCAGCTGGCTCCGTATCTGCAACAGGCAATGGACCAGGTGACCAAGACAATCAGCGACCAGATAGCGACAACGGTATCGTCCCAGCTTAAAGCGGGCGCGGCAGGGCTCATGGGTCAGATGGCGACGCAGATGTCTTCGAGTTTTGCCAACCTGGCGAGCGCCATGCACGTGGATGGGAGTGCCTTTGCTCGTGCTATCCATTTCAACATGGACGCCGAGGACCTGAGCTCGCTCATGATGAGCTATGCGAAGGCGTCGAAACTCACCTACGACAACAACCTGACCACGCTGGGCTATGCAGACGAGGCAGACCCCATCTCGGTCAAGATTTTCCCGCGCGACTTTGAGGCCAAGGAGCGCGTGCTCGACCATATCGATGCGTACAACAAGCAGGTCAAAGCCGCTGGTCACGATGAACAGGCAATCTCGTACACCGACTACATGGGTATCATCATGGGCTCGGTGACCGACATCGTGAACACCATCAGCTTGGTGCTCATCGCGTTTGTGAGCATCAGTCTGGTGGTGAGCTCCATTATGATCGGCATCATCACCTACATCAGCGTGCTGGAGCGCAAAAAGGAGATTGGCATCCTGCGCGCGATCGGCGCGTCGAAGCGCAACGTGGCCAACGTATTCAATGCCGAGACCTTTATCGAAGGCCTCATCGCCGGCGTCTTTGCCATTGTCGTCGTGGTGCTCGTGAGCTTTCCGGTTAATGCCTGGGCGCTTGCTGCCAAACAGGTACCCAATCTGATGAGCCTGCCCGCGCAGGATGCGCTGGTGCTCATCGCGATTTCGGTGTTACTGACGGTCGTTGCCGGCCTGCTGCCCGCCCGCAGCGCGTCCAGGAAGGATCCCGTGGAGGCCCTGCGCTCCGAATAATGTGACAAGGGACGGTCCCTTTGTCACATTGAGCGGCTTGTGAATTCGAGGTCTAATACTTTTCCGAGAAGTGAACGAGTCAAAATGGACCCCCGAAGCGTCGACACTTTTGAGATGCAATTTCCTGCGGTTTTGATTGTTGAATCCTGCGGTTTTGGCGCCAGAGAATGTCGATGCTTCGGGGGTCAAAAAACGGTCGTTCACTTCTTGGAAAAGTATTAGACCTCGAGATATAGACGATGTTCGCGAGCGAAAATTAGAGCGTAAGCCTTTAGTTCTTCTTTGCAGAGAGCATAAGCCTAATTTCCGGATGGGTGTATTCGTCGAACTCTTCTTTGGGCTCGGTGTCAAAGGTGTAGTACGACTTGATGGATTCGTCCTCTGTCTTGATGCTGATTTCTTCATATAGGGATCCGGCTAAAAATGCCTGTTTAAATTCATCCGACAGGCTGCATGGCGTGAGGAGGTCCGGTGTGGCAACGGAAATGTCCAACCCGTTGAGCGGGGCACAGAGCGTCGCGATATCCTGCTCGGCGCGGGCGAGGTTGTCTGCAGGGCTTGCCTCGGGGTCGATCTGACTGGTGTAATCGACGTCCGTGAGCATGCCGTCTGCATCAAAAGAAAGGTAGACATAGACTGCTTGAGCGCCGAGGTCATTATCGCGCAGATAGCCGATAATGCGGTAGCCGTAGTCGTGATACGACTCGTACGGGTCGTCTGCGGCGACGCGTTCGCACACGGGCTCCAAGGCATCCTGCGCGATGGCGAGCTGCTCGGCGGCTGCAGCCTTTCTTACCTGAAGCTCGTTATTTCCCTGGACAAACTGAGGGATGTAGACGCCAAGCAGCACAATGGCGGGCAACACCGCGAGAGCTATGATCTGCTTCTTGACGCTTGGAATCGTCACACCGTATGCGTTTGCCATGGCCTCGGCATTGCTCGAGGTCTCGGCCAGCACATCTGCCGCCGTGGCGACTGCCCCCACGGCGCTGGCGACCTCGGCGGCACCGCCCAGGTTGCGCGCGAGATCGTTATCGCTGTTCTTGAGCAGGCGGCCGGCAGCTTGCGTGGCAAGCACGCCGGCGACCTCCGCGGAGCGGTCTTTGTTGGCCTGGGCCACCGCAAGCCTGCCCTGCAGCTCCTTCCACTGTTTGCCCTGCATTCCAAAGCGCGGCGCAAGAGCGCAATAGCAAAAGATGGCGAGTTCGATTGCGGTGAGTGCGATGGCGGTATATATGCCCGCGGGTTGGAATTCCTTTTGATGGAACGCGATATCGTTGATCATTTGGAGCGGCAACATCAATAGGCATGCTACGAACGACATGACGAGTGCGGTCGCTGCGATTTTGGGGTATGTGCAGTACCGCTGGATGCGTTTCTTTTCTTGCTCGGTGAGCTGCTGCATGGGGCCTCGACTCTCATCGTTTTTCGGGGGCGATGCGCACACGCTCTTGAGTATAGATGAGTGGAGGATGTCTGTTGTTCAGACATAGAGGTCAACAGCGTGCTGTTGGTGCTCGCTTGATCGTGGGCGCCATTCACCTTCGTTGCACAGCGACGACTGGTTGGCTGGTTGGCGTCAAGTAACCGCCTCCGCCTTGTGGGCCGCCTCAAGGACAAGGCATAATGCATGTGACAAAGGGGCGATTCCTTTGTCACGTTCGTTGATCTGAGAGTAGATGTTGATGATTCTATCGTTGGCTCCCATGGAGGGGATTACCGGGCATGTGTTCCGTCGCGTGCATGCGGAGTGCTTTGGCGCGCTCGATTGTTATTACACGCCGTTTTTGCCGCCGCCGCGGGTGGGAAACCGCTTTGGCGGCAAGGCGCTTAAGGAGATCGATCCTGCCAACAACCAGGGGCTCAACGTAGTGCCTCAGCTGATGTCTAAGAACGCGGACGAGTTTGTGTGGGCGGCACAGGTGCTCGCCGACATGGGCTACCGCGAGGTCAATCTCAACCTTGGCTGCCCCTCGGGGACGGTTGTCGCCAAGGGCAAGGGCTCGGGCTTTCTGCGCAACCTCGACGAGCTCGAGGTGTTCTTGAGCGATGTGTGCGAGCGGTCACCGTTGCCGGTATCGGTCAAGACCAGGCTGGGGCTTGAGAGCGACGACGAATACGAGCGTGTGCTCGATCTGTATTGCCGCATGCCGTTGGCAGGGCTGATCGTGCACCCACGCGTGCAAAAGGACCGCTATACGGGATCGCCGCGCAAGGAGTTTTACGGCGAGACGCTGGAACGCGCGCCGTTCCCGGTCGCCTACAACGGCGATATTTTCGATCTTGAGGATATGGATGCGCTGGTGGAGGCTTATCCCGGCACGCGCCATGTAATGCTGGGACGCGGCCTGCTCGCGAACCCCGCGCTGGCTCGCATGGTTAAGGGCGGCCCTGTTGCCACGGCAGCCGAGCTGCAGCGTTTCCACGACACGCTGTTTGCAGCCTATGCGGACGAAATTGGCGGCAATGCGGTCTTTCGCATGAAGGAGTGGTGGTTCTACGCCAAATGCGCCTTCGCCGACCCCGCTACCGTTCACAAGCTCGTACGCAAGACCAAAAAGGTCGACGAATACCGCGCCGCCGTCGAGCGCGTCTTTCGCGAGCAGCCACTTGCACCCATAGCCCGCTTCCACGGCTAGTTAGTCGTTGGGGACGTTTTTTAACGACTAGTCATTTAAGAACGTCCCCGATGACTACCCGCAAAAACTGTACGCCAGCATCCAAAGATGTCGAAAAATGTCGACTTTGGATGCTGGTGTACATGTTTGGGCCGTATGGGTTGGGGTGGTCGGTTGCAATGCGCGTACTAGAGCAGGTTCTTTTGTACCCATGCGATGATGTCGCTCGATTCGTAGAGTGGCTTGCCGTCGATGAATAGGCAGGGAACCTGGCGTTTTCCGCCGACGGCGATGAGTGTCTGCTCGGCATCGGAATCGGTCGAGATATTACGCTCGGGAATGGTCACGCCGTTATTGGCCAAAAAGTGCTTGACCTTTAAGCAATACGGGCAGCCGGTCATAACGTAGAGCACGAGCTCGTGATTAGTAGCCATAAGTCTCCAATCGGTTGAGGTTTTGATTGAAATACCCAAAGCCGCCGCGGTCTATGCGCGGGCCAGTGACGACTCGATGGCCTGGACCAGAAACGCCGTGGCTCCGGTGCCGCAGGGCTTGTCGTAGTAGTCAACAAAGCGCTGGTCGGCAAGATAGCCGTGGGCGAGGCCCAGGTATGCTTCGTTCTGGGGTTCGTGTCCCCAGTTGAGACCAATCCAACGACGATGCATCGCGACAAGCTTGCGAGCCTCGTTTCCGTCCGCATCGCCATCGCCCATGGCGATCGATAGCTGGCCCAGAACAGCGCGTTCAAGTTCCTTCATGTCGTTCCATGTCTCGGGGTCCATGCCCAGCAGCGCTTCGTTTGCCGCATCGATAGCCTCATCGCCATAGTGCGCCCGGGCTTCGGCACCGTAGCACTCCTCGTTTTCCTGCACGGTGCGCCAGCGCTCCAGTTGCGGCAGGACGGCGCCCATGAGCGAGACGGCTTCGTCGAGCGACATGCCGGTGTTTTGCGCCAGCCGCGGGGCACAGTCCTCGATCATCGCCTCCATCGTGGTGTCGTAGGTGTACTTGCCGTGGTCGTAGCACCACTTGCAGTAATGGTCGGTCGTGGCGCCCGTGGCATCGGTGCCGCAGTCATCGGGCGTGAGTATCATGCCGCAGCTCTGGCAATAGTGCTCGGGCATCTCGAGCAGATGAGACAGAGGCTCGCCGGTTACGGCGGCGATGAGCTTCATCATGTCGATGCCCGGGGTGACTTCGCCGCGCTCCCAACGGCTGACGGCTTGGCGTGTGACGAAGAGCTTGGCGGCGAGCTGCTTTTGGGTAAGGTGATGGGCGCGACGGATGGCAATGAGCTTTTCTGCAAAGGCCATAGCGGCTCCTTTCTGCTGGTTGATGGCTTAAGCATACGCGGCGGCAGGCGCCCTTCCAAGCAACCGTTGGTTGCACGACTGCGGACCGCGGCGAAGAATTGCGCGCAACGCCCCATGCCTCCATGCCGTACAATGACCGGCATGGAACCTATTGCACACATACATACCGACCTGCCACAGAAGTTCGGCATTCCGCGCAACAGCTTTTTGCCGCCCCATCTGCAGGGGCGCATCGTCTTTGAGCCGGAATTTGCCTCCAACGCAGCAGTTGAGGGCCTGGATTCCTTCTCTCACCTGTGGTTGCTGTGGCGCTTCGAAAACGGAACGCCCGGCGGCACGGCAAACGACATAGCTGCCGATGCCAAGTCGCAGGACAGGTCCGGCACCAACGTCAAGTGGTCGAAGACCGTGCGCCCGCCGCGTCTGGGCGGAGCCGAGCGCGTGGGCGTGTTTGCCACGCGCAGTCCGTTTCGCCCTAATCCCATTGGGCTTACCTGCGTCAAGCTCGATCGTGTCGAGCTTACCGGCGACGGCCCCATCATCCATGTGCTGGGAGCCGACCTGCGCGACGGTACGCCCATCTACGACATTAAGCCCTACATTCCGTTTGCGGACTGTCACCCGGATGCGACCGGCGGCTGGATCGAGGATGCTCCGTGGCAAGAGCTCGATGTTGAGTTTTCGCAAGCTCTTCAAGACATGGTCCCGCCCGCAAAGCTCCCCGGCGTGGTTGAGGTCCTACGCCAAGACCCGCGCCGCGCAGGCAGCAAGCACGAGCCAAACCGCATTTACCACTTGGCTTACGCCGGGCTTGACATATCGTTTACGGTCGATGAAACCCAGCTAACCGTAGTCGCCGTCAACGACGCGCAAGACTAGCCAGCCATTCGTCCGCACACGTCAAATTAAGCGCCAAACCTCATACCAAAACCGCCCGCGCTGGTGGACAATAACGCCTATCGAAACAGCCTACTTCGCACGGGGGTTCAGCATGAAATACGACTTTAGCTCGCTTATCGACCGCCACGGCATGGACTCCATCGCCGTTGACTCTTGGGGTGAGATCCCCGGTATGGCGCCGAACGCACCCGACGAGGGCTTCGACCGCATTCCCATGTGGGTGGCCGACATGAATTTTGCCACGGTGCCCACGGTCCAGGAACACATCATTCAGCGTGCCCAGCATCCCATGTTCGGCTATTTCAATCCGCGCCCCGAGTACTTCGACCGCATCATCGAATGGCAGAGCCGTCGCAACGGCGTCGAGGGCCTGGCGCCTGAGCATATCGGCTACGAAAATGGCGTGCTGGGCGGCGTCGTGTCGACGTTGCGCGCGTATGTCCAGCCGGGCGATGCGGTGCTGGTCCACAGCCCCACCTACATTGGTTTTACCAAGTCTATCGAAGCCGCGGGCTATCGTATTGTCCACAGCCCGCTTAAACTCGACGACCAGGGCGTGTGGCGCATGGACTTTGAGGACATGGAGTGCAAACTCGCCCAAAACCACGTTCATGCTGCGGTGTTCTGCTCGCCGCACAATCCCTGCGGCCGCGTATGGGAGCGCGACGAGATCGAGCGCGCCATGGACATCTATCGCCAGCACGATTGCGTGGTGATCTCGGACGAGATTTGGTCCGATATCATCCTGCCGGGACACAAGCATATCCCGACGCAGTCGGTGAGCGAGGATGCCCGCATGCGCACGGTTGCCCTCTATGCGCCGAGCAAGACGTTTAACCTGGCAGGTCTGGTCGGCAGCTACCACATCGTCTACAACGAGACGCTGCGCGACCGCGTGTGCGCCGTGTCCAACAAGACCCACTACAACGAGATGAACGTCCTCTCCATGCATGCGCTTATCGGTGCCTACCAGCCGCAGGGCTACGAGTGGGTGGACGAGCTCAACCAGGTGCTTGCCGGCAATATCGAGTACTTCTGCGCGTATGCAGAAAAACATTGGAAGGGCGTCGCGTTTTCGCGTCCGCAGGGCACGTACATGGTGTTCCTGGACTGCACCGAGTGGTGCCGCGAGCATGGCCGCGATGTTCAGTGGCTGCTCGACGAGGGGGCGCGCGTGGGCGTGGGGTATCAGGACGGCCGTCCGTTCCACGGGCCCTGTCACATTCGCGTGAATCTGGCGCTGCCGCTTTCGCGCGTAAGGGAAGCGTGCGACCGCCTGGACCGCTACGTTTTTAATGCACGGTAAGTGAGCACTGCATGCGGGGTCTTCTGCCAAGTCGGCTGGAAGGCCCCACATGGTAAAACGTCTGTAACCATTGGGCACTCGTGTGACTTCGTTTGCTATTATTTTTTACCGTTTCAGTCTGTGAATAGGATCGTCTGGAGCTCGATGAAAAGACCCCGCCGCTCGATTGCCATATCGCTGTTTGTTGCGCTTGCGGTGGCGAGCGCCTTTGTCGTTGTGATAGCTGGCTGTTCTGGGCGTAATGACGAAGCCTCGACGTCTGCATTAGAAGGTCTGGACGCCTCGCAGGTCAAAGACGACGACCTCAAGACGCTCAACGTCGGCAGCGACCTCTATCCACCGTTTGTGTATACCGACGAGTACGGCGATATCGTTGGCCTGGACGTCGAGATATTAACCGAGGCTTTGGCCCGCATTGGTTACAAGCCAAAATACCAGTTGATCGATTGGGAAAAGAAGAAGGAACTGCTGGCGAACGGCGAGCTCGATTGTGTCATGGGCAGCTTTAGCATGACGGGTCGCGAAAACGAGTATCGTTGGGCTGGCCCGTACCTTGCGAGCCGCCAGGTGGTCGCGGTCGATTCCCAGAGCGATATCTACACGCTTGCCGATCTTGAGGATAAGATCGTGGCGGTTCAGTCCACCACCAAGCCCGAGGACATTTTGCTCAATCGCACAAATGAAAACGTTCCGCAGATCAAGGAGCTCTACAGCTTTTCGGACGGTTCATATCTGAACCCGGCGCTCGTCGAGGGCCTGGTCGACGCTATCGCCGCGCATGAGTCCTCGTTCCTCACCTACGAAAAAGACTATGGTGTGACATATCGCATTTTGGATGAGCCGCTGCTAAAGGTTGGTTTGGGCACCGCTTTCGATATCAACGATACGCGCGGCATCGACGTCAAGCTCACTCATGCCTACCAAGAAATGCTTGCCGATGGCACCATGGAACGCCTAGTGTCAAAGTACTTTGATGACCCTTCGCCATTTTTGAATGTGGAGGGCCTGTCATGATCGATGCGCCCGACAACGCCGCTCAGGAGCGGGACAATCGTTCGACAGGGGCATGGCTCCTTGTCGCTCTGCTGGGGATAGTGCTCTCGGTTGCTGCCGGCATGATGAGCTACGGTTACATGACGGCCCAAGCCGAGCAGCACTTTGCCGACGTTGTCGATTACGTGGCGACGCAGAGCCTTTCCTACGATGCATTCAATAGCGCCTATACGACCAAAAACCTGATACGCGTTATGGAGATTGCCGGAGAGGCAGCGCGCGATATGGAGCGCGACGGTTCGGTGGATAACACAAGGCTGGAGCTATATGCCGACCAGTTCAACGTGAGCGCACTGATCGTGACGGACGCATCGGGCAATTTGGTGTCTGAGTCCTCGACGGATGGCGTGGGCTACGAGCCGCTTGCTACGTATCTCAAGGAAGCGCCCGTGCTGGAGGTGGCAACCCATCCGCTTAAGTCCTATACCGCCCGCATTACGCTTTCGGATGATTCGGTTGCAGACATTGGTTGCGTGGCTCGGCAGGATGGCGAGGGCATCGTTATCGCGGTAAGGCATCAGGGCGCGAAGGCGGTCGCGAGTAATACGCTCAAACTGCAGAGCCTGCTCGATGGTTATGAAACCATCGATAGCGGCAATATCGTGATTGAAAGCGACGGCAAGGTCGTTGCGACCAATGCCGTTGAACCCACCATATTGGGCGTATTCGATCTGCCTGCGACGGATGTCTTCATTGTCGATGGTATTAAGGATCGATGCCTGGCTGGTAAGGTCAAATTGATTAACGCCGACGGCGAGTGGTATTTGGGTACATTTGGAAAAGCGCACAAATTCTATGTGTACACCTATGCCTCGGCGCGGCATTACTTCGAGATCGTCGCCGCCGTTGTCGCCTGCGTGCTGGTGCTCTACGGCGGTGCAATAGCCGCTGTTGTGATGATGCGTCGCCGTGCCGAGCGCCAGCGCATGACCGACCCGTTGCTGCAGGAGCGCGACTATGGCGACAAGCTGGCAAAGGCGGCGCGTGAGGCCTCGTCTGCCAACTCGGCAAAGACGGAGTTTCTGCGCCGCATGAGCCATGATCTGCGCACGCCTATCAACGGCATTCGCGGCATGGTCGAGGTTGGCGATGCCAATGCGGACGATCTGCAAAAGCAGACCGAGTGCCGCTCAAAAATCTGGACGGCATCGGGACTGTTGCTCGACCTTGCCAACGAGGCACTCGATATGAGTCGCCTGGAGAGCGGGCAGTTCGACCTGAACCTCGTACCCACAAATTTGGTGGCACTCAACTGTGAAGTGCGCGATATTCTGGAGCGCCAGGCCGAGGAGCGTCTGGTGACAATTATCTGCGACCAGCAGACGCTTGATCATCCCTATGCTCGGGTGAGTGTGACGCACCTCAAGCGCTTGTTGCTCAATATTGCCGGCAATGCCGTCAAGTACAACCGCCAGGGCGGCTATGTTCGCCTGGTGTGCCGCGAGGTGGAGCCAGTGGATGGCGTCCCTGTCTATGAATACACGATCGCCGACAACGGTATTGGCATGAGCGAGGAGTTCCAACAGCACCTCTACGAGCCGTTTTGCCGTGAGGAGCAGCAGGTGGAAGGCGCTTCGTCGGGAACTGGCCTGGGCGCGCCTATCGCAAAACAGCTGGTCGAGCTTATGGGCGGAACCATGAGCTTTACGAGCGTCTTGGGGCAGGGGACGACGTTTACCATCCGCCTGCCGTTTGAGAAGTGCAAGCGCTCCGAGATTCCTCAGGAAGTTCGCGTGGATGCGGGTGATGGCGATGCGCTCCAGGGCTTGCGCGTTTTGCTCGTAGAGGATAACGATCTGAATGCCGAGATCGCGCAGTTTACACTCAGCCGTGCCGGTGCCGTCGTGACGCATGCTAAGGATGGCGAGTCTGCCGTTGAGGCGTTTGCCGCGAGCGCACCGCACGAGTACGACGTGGTGTTGATGGACATCATGATGCCCGGTATCGATGGCCTTGAGGCCACGCGTCAGATTCGAGCGCTCGATCGCGAGGATGCCGCGACCACGCCGATTATCGCCGTGAGTGCCAATGCCTTTGCCGACGACCGCAGACTTTCGCGCGAGGCGGGCATGGACGCGCACCTGAGTAAACCCGTGAGCTCGCAGGAGCTCGTCGAGGCGCTAGCGCACATTGCCGCCGGTAGTGTCGAGAAAGTTGGTGTAGAGCCCCATCCGAAGCGAGTCGGCCCGGCGT
>CABUPE010000011.1 GCA_902493515.1 uncultured Collinsella sp. | reverse complement strand
CTTCGTTAAACGGGCGCTAGGGCGTCACCCTTACACCAACATTTTCGACGCGATCGAACAACGGTAAGCGCACCGCCAATGCCATCCGCGATCATCGCAGCGATAAGCGGAGTCCTGTTAGGAACCTGAACGGTAAACAAGGCGGGCTCGGAAATTCCCATAAATGCTGAGAAGGCGCACGTCATTGCAGCGGACTTGAGCTTTTCGTCGGTCATGCGCAGGGCTGCACCAAAAGACGCACCGCTTTCGGCGAGGTTATGGCAAAAAGAGATCGGGAGCAGATAGTCATACCCAAGCGTTGCGATATTGGAAATCTGGATAGGGCTCGTTGACTGATGCATGCCGAAGAGCACGATAAGCGGCATAAAGAAGCCCAGCAGAAAACCGGCAACGGGGCCTAACGTCGAGAATAGCCAAACGATACCGTTGGCAAGACCAAGACCGCACCAGGCACCAATCGGAGCGAGTACAAACAGGTTGACGGGAATCACGATAGCAAGGGAGAGCGCCGGAACGACAACGAGCTTAAAAAGATCCGGTACGACTTTGTCGATTGCGCGATATACAAAAGACAAGCCAATGACGCCAAAGATAACCGGGAACACGGAATCGGCGTAGCTAAAAATCGGCACCGCAAAACCGAACAGCGCAAGGGGCGTCTCGCCCGTACCGACAGCGTTGACAATGGTCGGGTACATCAGCGATCCGGCAACACAAAGCGCAAGCGAACGGTTGACCCGGAACTTATCAGCTGTAGACATTGCCAGCAAAAACGGCAAGAAGTAGAACGGGATATCCGAAATCATATTGAATATCGCAAAGTCGCCGGCACCCGTGTCGATTCCAAAAGCCGCGATAGCAGCCAGGATGCCCTTTACGATGCCTCCCGCCACCAGTGCGGGAATGATAGCGGAGAAGATGCCGGTGATGATATCGAATACGCGAGCCGAACCTTTTTGGAGCTCAGGCTGCTCGGCGTCGGCGGAGACCTCGCCACCCATCCTGTCGCCTAGCATGGGCTCCAATTCGTCATATACCGACCCCACGCTGGCGCCGATGATAACCTGCCACTGTCCGTCTTTAACTTGCGCGCCCAAGGCGCCGTCAAGCGTCTTAAGGGCCTCAAGGTCTGCCTTGCTATCGTCCTTCAGGTTGAATCTGAGCCTTGTAATGCAGTGCGTTGCCATAACAACGTTATCGGCGCCGCCCACGAGCTCGAGGACACGAGCGGCTAGTTCCTTCTTGTCTGCCACAACAATCACTCCTATCCAAGATCCTCGCCATTAGTGGCGATACATTTCTGGTACCAATAGAAAGAGTCTTTACGCAAGCGCTCCGCAGTGCCGTTGCCGCAATTATCCAGATCGACATAGATAAGCCCGTATCGCTTGTCCATCGTAAGAGGACCGCAGGCAACAAGGTCAATGAATCCCCAGATCATATATCCGCGCACGTCAACGCCATCGATCACTGCCTCTTTAAGGCACTTTATGTGCTGGCGTAAATAATCGATTCGATACTCGTCGTGGATGCTGCCATCCTCCTCGACTACATCAGATGTACCGAGGCCATTCTCGGCGATATACAGGGGCAGCCCATAGCGGTCATACATCTGGTTAAGGGTAACCCTCAGGCCAATGGGATCGAGCTGCCAGCCCCACTCACTCGTCTCGAGATAAGGGTTCTTGTTTGCCATGACCAGATTTCCCGCAGTCTTCTCCCATCCCTGATCGCAGGTGGATACCTGGGAAAAGTAGTACGAGAAGGCCAGGAAGTCGACCGTGTTGCGAGCGATAAGCTCTTCATCGCCCGGCTCCATTTGAATCTCGATATCGCACGCATCGAAATAGCGATTCATATAAGCGGGGTATTTTCCACGAGCCATCACGTCCGTATAGAACCAGTTGGAATACTGGTCGTCGTGAATAGCCTGCATGTTATCTTCGGGACGGCAGGTGGCAGGATACGTACAGAATCGAGCGATCATGCCGCCAACGGGAGTATCGGGCGAAAGACGATGGACAATCTCGACGGCGCGCGCATTGGCAACGAACTCGTGGTGCAGACACTGGAAGATGGCTCGATCGAAGTTCTCCCCCTCTTCGTCTTTGACCAGACAGACCCCGTCCCAAGGCGAAAAACGCGCTGCATTGAACTCGTTAAAAGGCAGCCAGAAATCGACCAGGTCGCCCAATTCCGTAACGATCGTCTCGACATAGCGGGCGAAGAAATCAATCGTCTTGCGATTCTTCCATCCCCCATATGTGGTGACGAGATTTACCGGAATGTCATAGTGGAGCATGGTGACGAAGGTCTTAATGCCGTGCTTTTTGCACTCACCCAGCATGCTTCGATACCACTCGATGCCTTCACGGTTAGGCTCAAGGTCATCTCCGTTAGGATAGATTCGGCTCCAGCAAATAGAGGTGCGGAACAGCTTGAGACCCATCTCCGCAAAAAGCGCGATGTCCTCACGGTAGTGATGATAGAAGTCGTTACCGCGCCTAAACGGGTAGAACTCAACGCCATCATCTGCGAGAGCGTTCATTAGCTCGTCATGGCAGAAGGGGTTGTTTTGATGCTTGTCCTCGATCTGGTCATGAGTCCAGGTGCCATCCAGCCATCGACAATCCTGCGTCGACTTTCCCTTTCCGCCCTCATTCCAGGCGCCATCGGCCTGCGAGCACGATATGGCTCCGCCCCATAAAAAGTCGGAGTCAAATCCATGTTTTAACTTACCCATTTGCCCTCCTTGATCGGATGCTCCAGCGGATAACCCAATACTAGGAAGAACAAGATGCATAAGATATCGCATAGAAAGCGTGGGTTTATACCATTTTTTTAGATATAATACCGTTCAAGGCATCGATTCTACCGTTCACCGCTGGAGCACCCCATGGATTCGAATCTCAAACAGTTGCTCTATACGCATACCGAGACCGAAGAGTGGCATCGTACGCATCCGGGAGAGCCCAGCCCGCGATATAACAGGGTGGAAACCACAACCATTAACGGCGAAGAGGTCTATCTGTTTGATTGGAAAGAAACCCTCGACGAAAACCCCGTGGGCCTTATCAAGGAGTCACGCTTTACCGACATTCCTCCTCATATCAATCGGGATATGGAGCTTAACTACGTGTACGACGGCGTCTGCACGTTTGTCGTCAACGGACGGTCACTGCTCCTTAAAAAGGGTGATGTGCTCATTTGCAACACCGGCGTAGTCAGAAGCGTTCCATACGTTAAGGGCGAGCACGATATCGTCATTTCAATCGTCTTCAAAAAGGAAATGTTCGATTCGGTTTTCCTGAGCCAGCTACCCGGCGCGTCACCATTAACGAATCTCCTATTTGATTTTGTGTCCAAAAACCGTGAGGCTCGCAAATATCTCATTCTTCCAGAGGAATACGCCCGACATGCGCGACGCCTCATCGAGATGCTCTTTATCGAATATCACTTTAAAGATGCCTACTCCAATGAACTCATGAGGCACCTCGCCGTCAGCCTATTCCTTGTTCTCATTCGAGGACTGTACCGACGCTCCGCAACTGATAACCAGGCGATTAAGTCGGACGAACGCATCGTGTCGATTCTGAATCATATTGAGCGAAGTTACGGCGACTGCACGCTCGAAAGCATTGCGAGCGATACGGGTTATAGCACCAGCTATCTCAGCAGCTTGATCAAGCAAAAAACCGGCAAAACGTTTTCGCAAATCAAGCTCAACCAGCAGCTCACAGAGGCGGCATATCTTCTCAATAACACCGAGCGCAGCGTGCAGTATGTAGCCCGAAAAGTCGGCATATCCAACATGTCATTCTTTTACTCAAAATTTAAAGAAACATTCGGCGAAACGCCAGGTGCGTTCAGGACGCATCGGTCTTGTTAAAGTCATTGATAATCAGACCGATCAGTTTCGCGTGGCGCAGGAATGCACGACCGGAGCAGCGAGCGCATCGCCTCTACCAGCACAAAGCCGGCGATGCCAACCGTGACCACCACGTCGAACGGCGTGTTCACAAACCACAGCAGCCCCATGAGATACGACCCGGCATTAAAGGCAAAGTGCAGCAGAATCGTGTAGCGGAGCTTTCCGGTCGTCACGAGCACCCAACCAAAGATGAGGCCGGCGGCACCCGCGTAGCAACCCTGCACCCAATTCATGTGCATAAAACCGAAGATTGCCGCCTGCAGCACAATCGCCGCAGCGATACCCCACGTGCTTGGGGCCGCCCAGGGCACCATGGCGCCGTCCTGCGCGCTCGCACGACGCCGGCGCTTCCAAAGTGGGCGGCACTGCGGATTAAACGCTCGGAGCGAAAACTCAAAAATAATGCCGCGCACCAGCAGCTCCTCACAAAATGGGGCGCCGAGCACCGTAGTCAGGACGGCGAGATAGCTGGTGTCGCCCATACCTGTTTCCTCGACAAGTTCACTGTAATCGGCCGCGACCTCGGGCAACAATGACAGTACGGCGTCGGTCACGTAGCCAACGACCACCTGCAGTGCCAAGCCGATCACGATAAAGCAGGCAATGCGCTTCCACGCGCTACGCACTCCCCCGCCAAGCGGACGCTCACCTTGCCAGTGCGCGATAAACGACCGCGGCCACAAATAACGCCACCATAGCAGCGCCATCAAAAACGACGCCGTCTGAGCGACGGCTTGAAACCATTGAATATCGAGGTTGTCGATCGGGAAACCCGTCAGCGCCGACACGATGTCCAGAACGGAGAACAAAACCATGCTCAGGACAATATCGGCAGCGACGACGCCAAAACAGGCAAGCGCCCAAACCAGCGCATTGAGCATGCCGACCTCCTCCCAACGACTAGTCATTGAGGACGTTCTTCAACGACTAGCTGTTGGGGACAGTCTTTGCCAAAGGCCCCGCTGGGCGAAATGTCGAACGGAAAGGTGCCGCAGCGATTGAAGGCGGCGATGAACATGCGGATGGCGTTGGACGGCGTGGTGCCCACGAGTTGGGTTGCCGCCGCGAAGGCCGCCTTTTCCTCGGGCAAGACCTTCGCGACAACCGGGGTCATGTGTTCTGCCATGGCGCTTCCTTTTTGAAACGACGGTGGTGCGGATGGATGCGGGCCACGCGGCTGGGCGACGGGCTGTGAAGGCAACCCGATTGGCCCGCATCTGGAGTTTGTTCTACGACGTTGGTATTACTTGGTATTCCTAAGTATTACCCCGCAGATAGAATACCATACCCGACCCCATGGGGACGGAGAAAAAACGGATCAATTTATTGCTGAGTAAGTCTTTAGAGCGTGATGATGTCCGAGATATTGAGGGCCCGAGCGTCAGCGGAATCGTGCGTGGCAAGCAACAGCATACGGCCGTCGAGCAAGTCGAGCACGACCTCGGTGCATGCGTCGCGCGCAGCGATGTCTAGACCGGTAAAGGGCTCGTCCAGAATCACTGCGCCGCCCGGACACAGCAGGGCTCGGGCAATCTCGACGCGACGGCGCTGCCCGCCCGAGAGCTCGGCCACGCGGGCATCCACATCGACTCCCGGCACCAGCAGGCGCAGCAATGCCGCGGCGCTCGAAGCATCCACGCGCGCATCGGCGCACACCAGCACGTTATCCAGCGCCGAGGCGGACTCGGCCAAGCGTGCATCCTGAAACACCATCGAGCACGGCGCGGACTCCCCCGCCGCTAGCGCAAGCAGCGTCGACTTGCCCGCACCCGAAGCACCCATCACACAGATACGCCCGCCCGCGGGCACGTTGAGCGCCAGACCGTCCAGTGCCGGAGCCCACGGCGCACGATCGCCCACGGCAAGCGCAAGCTCCGCTGCAGTGCCATCGCTCGCAGCCCCCGCACGCCCGCGCAGTCCATGCCCATGCGCCCGCACGGCCGCGCGCCACGCCACGGGTCCCGAAACCCGCAGCAGCCACACCAGCACGCGCTCACACGCCCACGAGGCGGCAACGACCAGCACGGTCCACGCCAGCAAATCAGCCGTCTCAATCAAAAGCTTTGCCTGATAGATGCGCTCACCCACGGTGCCCACCGCCATGCCGATCAGCTCGGCTGCCACGCCGGCCTTCCAGCTCATGCCGATCACGGCGCGGGCGCACGAAAGCACAAACGGCAGGACTTCGCGCCAGGTATGGGCGCAAAACAGGCGCCAGCCGCGCACGCCATGCAGACGGAACATCTGCTCCAGCGGTTTATTCACCCGTGCCAAGCCCTCGGCCAGCGAAAAATACACGCCCGGCAGCGCCATCAAAAAGACAGCGGCGATGCTCACGCGCGCCGATCCCAACCAAATAAGCAGCAGGACCACCACGCAGGCGACCGGCGTCGCCTTTACAAACGACAGCGCCGGAGCCACCAAGTGCGCGAACGCCCGCGACCGTGATGAAATCCCGGCAAGCACGCCACCACACACCGCGGCAAGCGCCAGCCCGCCCAGTATCCGCGCGCCCGAGCCCGCCAAAATCGCCCAGGTACCGCCATCGCACACCAGGCGCAGCAGCGCCAGGGCAACAGCACCCGGCCCCGGCAAGATCAGCGGCTGCGCCACCAGCGCCGCCACCAGCATCCACGCGGCAAGCCAAAAGGCGGCGACGGCACCTGCTGCCGCCACCGCCTTCATACGCTCTGTCATGTGTCGAGCAAACGCACGCACGGGCTACTCCATGTAGTAGAAATCGTCAGCCGGAAGTTTACCACCCACGGCGCTCGCGTCCGCGTCGGACAGCACCTGCAGATACCCGCTAAGCGCCGCCTTCATATCCTTGCCCGTCTGGCACACAAGCATGCACCCGGGAATCGCCTTTTCGGCAATCGTGGCGTTGTCCACGATGCCGGCATCGACTACGGCCTGCGCCCAATCTGCCGGCGCCGCATTGACAGCCTTAACGCTCGCCGCATGGCAGCTCAAGAACTCCGCCACGGCCTCGGGATGTTCCTCGGCAAACGCGCGGCGCACCACGGTCACGCCCGTCAGCAAGCGCGAGCCTGTGTCACCTGCCAGCTCGTCCCACACATCGGTCAGGCTTACCGGAGCCGACAGCTTGCCTTCGCTCTTTGCGATGGCAGCGGTCTTGAACGGCTCCGGCAGCACGCCCACGGCGGACGGGTCGGCAAGCAGGGCCGACAGCACCTCGGTGGGCTCGCTCTTAAACTCGAGCGCCACCTGGCCGGTCAGGCCCGCGCGCTCCAACAGGTAGTTCATGACGTACTCCGGCGTGGTGCCCTTGCCCGTCATGTAGACGGTATGGCCCGCCAGATCGCCAAACGAAGTAACGTCCGCGTTACCCGTCACCACGTTCAGCACGCCCAGCGTGTTGATGTCGATGACCTGCACCGCGCCCTCGGTCTTGTTGTAGAGCACGCTCGCCACGTTGGCCGGCACCAGGGCAATGTCGATATCGCCTTGAATGACCTTGGGCACAATCTCGTCGGCGGCGGTGTTGATCGCAAAGTCGAACTCATTGTCCGTCTCGCCATCGGCAGCCTGGTCCATAAACTGCACCAGGCCAATCGAGGTCGGCCCCTTGAGCGAGGCGACGTGCACCTCGACCGACTCGGCAGCAGAACTGCCCGCAGCAGACCCGGCAGCCGAGTCCGCGGCGGACCCGGCACCGGCGGCCCCGCCGCCACAGCCCGCGAGCGCAAGCGACAGTGCACCCGCGGCAAGCGCCGAGGCAAACCCCCGGCGCGACACCTCAACATCAAACGCGTGCATCGCTAGCACGTCCCCTCGTTAGGCATCGTCCAAGCGTGATGGTCGGTATGCAGCAACTCCTCGGCCAGCGGCGAGAGCGGCTCGCCCAAGAACTCGCGGTAGCACGCCTGGACATCGGGATTCTCGTGCGAGAAGCGAATGTCCGCAGCGGCATCCAGGCCCCACAGCACCTGACCGCGCTCGGCTGCCAGCTCGCAGCCGTCGTGGATGGGCTGACCGCCGCCGCCGACGCAGCCGCCCGGGCACGCCATGACCTCAACGAAGTCATAGTTCACGCGGCCGTCGCGAATCGCGTCGAGCAGGCGGGCGGCGTTGCCCAGCCCGTGTGCCACGGCGACGCGCACCTTGGTGCCATCGATATCGGCCACGGCCTCCTTCCAGCCGTCCAGGCCGCGCACATCGGTAAAGAAGTCCGCGTCGGGGTTCTTGCCCGTCACCAGGTAATAGGCCGAGCGCACGGCGGCCTCCATCACACCGCCCGTGGCGCCAAAGATCACACCCGCACCCGTGCCAAAGCCCAGCGGCGTATCGAGCGGCTCCTCGACCAGCGTATCCACGCTCACGTGGCTCGCGCGGATCATGCGCACCATCTCGCGCACCGTCAGCGCAACGTCCACGTCGGGCGTGCCGTCCTCGCCCACCATGCTCGGCAGCGCGCACTCGGCCTTCTTGGCCGTGCACGGCATAACGGACACCACAAACAGGCGCTCGGGCTCCACGCCCAGCACCTTGGCGTAGTAGGTCTTGGCGATGGCGCCGAACATCTGCTGCGGCGACTTTGACGTGGAGAGCCTGTCGACAAACTCGGGGTAACGTGCCTTCACAAAGCGTACCCAGCCCGGGCAGCAGCTCGTGAACATGGGCCAGCCGCGGCTGTCACCCTCGCCCTTGGCGGCCTTACCCAGGCGCTCGAGCAGCTCGGAGCCCTCCTCCATAATGGTGAGATCGGCCGAGAAGTCGGTGTCGAACACGTACTCAAAGCCCACGCGGCGCAGCGCACAGGCCAGGCGCTCGACGGTGGCCTCCTCGCGCGGAATGCCGAGCTCCTCGCCCCAGGCGCTACGCACGGCCGGCGCAATCTGCACCAGCACGATCTTGTCGGGATCGGCGATGGCATCGAACACGGTCTCGGTATCGTCACGCTCGCGCAGGGCGCCCGTCGGGCAATGCGTGATGCACTGGCCGCACGCGACGCAATCGGTCTTGCCGATCGGCGCACGCCCGCGGGTGCCCACGGCGGTATGCGTGGCGCGGTTGGTCAGATCCCAAATCCCTAAGCCCTGCACGCTCTCGCACACCTTGATGCAACGCATGCATTTAATGCACTTGTCGTTATCGCGGATGATGGGGAAATCGAAGTCCCAGCCCTCGCGTGCCAGGTGCTGCTCGTACGGCAGATAGAAGATGCCCAGGTCGTTGGCGATGGTCTGCAGGTTGCAGTTACCACTGCGCACGCAGCTCGTACAGCGCGAGTCGTGTTGGGACAGTAGCAGCTGCACGTTGGTGCGACGCGCCTCGCGGGCCTTGGGGCTGTTGGTGTGGATCACCATGCCGTCGAGCACGTAGTTGTTGCAGGCGGCAACCAGCTGGTCGCAGCCCTCAACCTCGACCACGCACGCGCGGCAGCCGCCGATCTCGTTTAGATCGCGCAGGTAGCACAGGGTGGGAATCTGGATACCGACGGACTTGGCCGCGTCCAGGATCGTGGTGTGCTCGGGCACCACGACCTCGCAATTATCGATAGTGAGCTTGACCATGTTGAGTGCTCCGCTTTCGGTGTTGTCGCTGACAGTGGGGTTGTTGGGCTCTACCATTCCAGGTTCCTCCCTCCGCGGAACGCGCCAAAGCCAAAGTGGTCGCAACGCAGGCAGCGGCTTGCCTCCTGGCGTGCCTCCTCCTCGGTGAGGCCCTGCTCGACCAGATTCCAATCGTGGATGCGCTCGCCGGCCTCGCGCTCGCCCAGCTCGCAGCGGCCGCACTCGTGCTTGCCCTTAAACTGCACGGTCGGCAGCTCCACGTCGAGCTTTATCTTGTGGTCAAAGCCCAGGTAGCGGTCGATGTTTGCCGAAGCAACGCGACCGGCGTTGATCGCCCGGATGACGGTGGCGGGACCGGTCTGGCAGTCACCGCCGCTAAAGAGGCCATCGAAGTCGGGCACGGCGCCATCCGAATCGGTGACGATGCGACCCCACTTGCAGGCGATGCCCATGTCCTCAAACGGCTTGGAATCGATGTCCTGGCCAATGGCCACAAACACGCGCTCGCAGGGAATGACGCGCTCGGGCGTGGCTGCGGCACGCGGGGCCGGACGTCCACGGCGGGGCTCGCCGATAATCTGCGGCTGCACGCGCAGGCCACTCACGCGACCGTCCTCGCCCGTCTCGATAGCGAGCGGTGCGGTGAGCTCCAGAACCTCGCACCCCTCGGCCTGGGCGCCGGCGATCTCGGCATCCTGGGCCGTCATGTCGCAGATGCGGCGGCGGTAGACGATGCTCACCTTTTCGGCACCGCAACGCACGGCAGAGCGCGCCACGTCCATGGCCACATTGCCGCCGCCGATGACGCACACGCGCTGGCCGCTCAGGTCGGGCAGTTCGTCGTCGCCGATGGCACGCAGCATCTTGACGGCCGACTCCACGCCGGGCGCCTCTTCGCCCGGAAGGCCGAGCTTCTTATCGCTGTGGGCGCCAATGGCTAGGTAGACGGCATCGAACTCGTCGCGCAGGCGGGCAAGCTCCTCGCCGTTGACGGAGTGGTCGAGTTCCACGTCGATGCCGGCGCTCAAGATCCAGTCGATCTCGGCCTGCAGGCGCTCGCGCGGCAGACGGTAGCTGGGAATGCCGTAGCGCAGCATGCCGCCCAGGTGGTGGCGCTGCTCAAAGATGATCACCTTATGGCCCATCACGGCCAGGTAGTAGGCACAGGAAAGGCCGGCCGGGCCGCCGCCGATCACGGCGATGCGCTTGCCGGTGTTGTCGGCCACGCTGGGCTTGTAATCGTTGAGGTCGCTGTGCTCAACGGCAAAACGCTTGAGGGCGAGGATGTTCATGGGATCGTCGACCATGCCGCGACGGCAGTGCATCTCGCAGGGATGCTCGCACACCAAACCGCAGACGAGCGGCAGCGGGTTGTTCTTGCGGATGACCTTGACGGCATCGGCATAGCGGCCGGCCTCGACCAACGAAATGTAACCGGGAATGTCGACGTGCGCCGGGCAGCCCGAGACGCACGGGACGCGGGCCTCGCGGTCAAAGCCACAGGAGTGCTCGCGGATATGGTGCTCAAAATCATCGCGGAAACCGCGGATGGCGGTGAGTGCCATGGCGCCGGCCTCGTAGCCGATGGCGCAGTCGCTCGAAAGGTAGATGGTGCGGGCCGTGCGCTCAATCAAGTTGAGCGTGGACTCGTCGGCGCGGCCCTCGAGCACATCGGCGAGCAGGTCGCTCAGCGCGCTCAGGCCCACGCGGCAGGGCGTGCACTTGCCGCAGCTCTGGGTGGAGCACAGGTTGACGAGCGCCGCCGTAAACTCGACGGGGCACGGGGCGAGCGAGCTCACCGCCAGACGACGTCCGAGTGCATCGTGCAGGTCGTCCATGACGGCCTGAGCGTGGCTGCGTTCCATTACATGCAGTCGAGCCATAAGATCCCCTCTCACATGGCAGCCCGGAGGCGAGGCCGGGCGAAATTGCTACACGCACAACACTGACCTAAAAAGTTGTTAGGTCTCCACGCAGTTCGGCAGGCGGCATGAAATGTCACCCTCAGCGGTGAAATAGAACATTACCGCAGATAAATGCCATATTTGATAAAACGCGTTACCAAATTGCAATATTCAATGTGAAAAAGAGCGCCTTACTATTTTTCCTTTTTGATCCGTTTTCCTCCGTCCCCTTCGGATCACATGATCCCTTGGGAACGGAGGAAAACGGATCGTTTTTGGTGCAAAAGGGCCAGGTTTGTTTGCACCAATCTCACTTGCGCTAGATAAAGAGCTCGCATTCCTTCCGCACGACGCAAACCTTGCTCAGCATCTGGGAAACAGCGGATAGCTTGTTGGGATCAAGCTTACGAGCGCCTCGCGGACATACGGCAATGCAGCGCATGCAGGAGATGCACGCCTCGCCAGCTGCCCGTTTGGGGTCACCCTTGTCGATAGCACAAACGGGGCACGCCGCGGCGCATGCACCGCAGGAGACACAATCCCCTGTTGCCTCGGGTGCCATGCGGTGACCTCCGGCTTGTTTATAAGGACGATTGCCGGGAATAGAGGGCTCGGATGTATCCTCGGCCAACAGCTTTTGCTGAATTTGCTGCGCAAACTCTGCGAGCTGCGCCGCATCCTGCGCATCCGGACGACCGGCAGCAAACTGTCGCGCAATGGAATGTTCTGCAATGGCCGCAACTGCCGCGATCACCCGGAATCCCGCATGCTTCGCAACGTCCTCCAGCTCTACGAGCGTGTCCTCAAACGCGCGGTTTCCGTAGACGCACACCAGAACGGCCCGCGCTCCGTTGCCGTGAACCATGCCCAACCGGTCAGCCACCACAGCCGGGATTCTACCGGCATACGCCGGCACAGAGATTACGGCCACGTCGTCCTCAGTCATCGAGACAGCGCTGAAATCTAGCCCGCTATCGGTCAGATCGACGGTAACGGTATTCTTGTCCAGTGCCCCGGCCACAAGGCCAGACACCTTCTGCGTTCCACCCGTCGGACTAAACACAATTTCGAATACGCTCATCGAGACACCCTCCCCCTACGTCTGGCAACGCGTCAAGCCGTTTTCACATCCAGCCAGAGTATACGGCACGTGGGATCCCCATTTTGGTGCATCAAGCACCCCAATGCACCAACCCTACGCTGTCTGCCTCTTCGTTTTGTATAAATTACGGTACAGATTGTATATATTTACGGGATACCGCCGTGTTCTCCCGAGGTACCCCATCCTGGCCCGTGCAAAAAACGGAGTATTCTGCAACGTGACCGCGCCAGCAATACCCCGAGCGGGCAAACCTTTAGGGCGCTGCGTCATTTTGGGTTCCGACATGGCGAGAATGACGCGCCCCTGCTCCGGAAAACGACGAAATCTGACTCAGAACGCTCGCTAGGGATATCCGAAAGCCACCGTTGGCGACGTCGAATCATATGCAGACAACTCGAACTGCAGAATACTCCAAAAAATGCACGGCGCACCCCATGGGACCCATTGCCGCATGGCAGGAAACAGGTCCACGGCATCCTCTAGATGCATTCCCGAGGAAATCACATTTGAACTAGCGATCGGATACGGCAAACAAAAAGGGCCCCGAACGTAGTTGCTCGGGGCCCTTGGTTCACCTCGCTCTAGCGGGCGATGCGTATGTTACTTGCGCTTGCCGCCGCCGTCGCCGGGACGACGGGAGCTGCTACCACGCTTGCCGCCACGGCTGTTGCCATAGCTGCCACGGTTATCGCGACCGCCAGCACGACCGCCGCGGGAGCCGGCCTGGCTGCCGCCGCGCCCACCGCGATAGCCGCCACGGCGCTCCTCGCGGGTGTCGTCGTAGTTGCGCCAGTCATCGCGACGATCGCGGCTGGCACGCGGGTCGCGACGATCGCGCGACTCATTCGAACGACCGGCGCCACCGCGGTTGCCGTTACCACGAGCACCCTCGCGACGCTCGCCGCCACGGCCACCCTCGCGACCTCCGCGCTCGTCAAAGCGCTTGCCGCCGCGGGACTCGCCGCCGCGGGTTCCACGCTCGTCACGCGAACCACGGCCTTCGCCGCCACGGCGCTCATCGCGCTCGCCGCGCTCGCCATCGCGACCGGAGCGACGACGGTCACCCGAGCCGCGCTTGCCGCCACGCGAGCCACGGCCCTCGTCCTCGCGCTCAACACGACGACGACCGCCACGGTCCTCGTCCTCACGACGACGGCGGTGTGCCTCGCCCTGGAACTGCTTGGCGCGACGCTCGGCACGGTTGCCGCGCGGGCCCTGCTCAACAGCACCGCCGCGCTCCTCAGCAGCCACCTCGCGGGCCACGCTCTCCACAGCCTCGTCTACGCGAGCCTGAACGCCCTCGCGCACGCGGGTCTTCCCGCCGCGCTTGGGACGGCTCGGACGCTCGCCGTCGCCGCGGCGCTCGTCGCGACCGCGGTTGGAACGACCGGCAACATCGCCGTAATCGTCGCCGTTGCGCTTGCCGTCGCGACGCGCCTGCTCAAGCTTCTTCTTGCTCTTGGACTTGCCGCGCTTGGTCTTCTTCTTCACCTTAAAGGCCGCAGGGTCGCGCTCGGGATCAACCGCAGGCGGGTTGGGACCCACATGCAGGTCGCCGGCCTCGTAGATGTCGGCGGTCTTGTCCATGAGCTTCTCGATCTCGTAGAACTCGTCCACGTCCTGCTCGGTCACAAACGTAATGGCCCAGCCCAGCTCGCCGGCGCGGCCCGTACGGCCAATACGGTGAATGTAGTCGGTCGGCTCGGCCGGCACGTCAAAGTTCACAACGTAGCGCACGTCGCTAATGTCGATGCCGCGGGCGAGCACGTCGGTTGCCACCAGCACGTCGACGGTGCCGTCGCGGAAGGCCGAAAGCGCACGCTCGCGCTGGGCCTGGCTGCGGTTGCCGTGAATCGCGGCGGCCTTGATGCCCTTACGCTCCAGACGACGGCAGCAGCTGTCGGCGCGATGCTTGGTACGCATAAAGACGATGGTGCGCTCCGGACCCTCCTTCTTGAGGAACTCGGGCAACAGGTTGTTCTTGGCCTCGATGGACACCGGGAACACAAACTGGTCGACGGTGTCGGCGGTCGACGTGGCCGGTGCGATCTCCACGCGAGCCGGGTCGCTCACCAGGTCGGTGATCTCGCCCACAGCCTCCTCGTCAAGTGTGGCCGAGAACAGCAGCGTCTGGCGCTCGGCCGGCGTCTCGCGCACAATGCGGCGGACGGCGGGCAAAAAGCCCATGTCGAGCATGCGGTCGGCCTCGTCGAGCACCAGCACCTTGACCTCGTCCAGGTGGCAGGCACCCTGCTCGATCAAATCGACCAAACGGCCCGGCGTGGCGACCAGGATGTCGCAGCCGTACTTGAGGGCAGCGGTCTGCGGCTTGTAGCTCACGCCGCCCACGACGGTCACGGCAACATGGCCGGTGACGTCGGCGATTTTGCTCGCGACCTCGTCGATCTGCTGGGCAAGCTCGCGCGTAGGGGTGATGACGAGCATCACGGGGCCGCGGCCGTTGCCCTCGGGCTTTTTAGCGCCGCGACGGCGGTTGCGGCCGCTGCGCTCGCGCACGGGCTTGGGCGGAGCGATGTGCTCCAGATTGTTCATGGTCGGCAGCAAGAAGGCGGCCGTCTTGCCGGTGCCGGTCTGAGCGGCGGCAAGCAGGTCGCGACCCTCGAGTACCACGGGGATGGAGCCGGCCTGCACGGGCGTCGGCGCCGTGTAGCCCAGGTTCTCGATAGCACGAAGCATCTCGTCGGAGAGGCCCAGCTCGTCAAAGGCGGGCAGGCTCTCGGTAGCGGACTCGACGGCCTGGGCAGCATTGGCCTCATCGGCGGCATCGAAGGCAGCCTGGGTCATGGCCTCGCGGGTCTCGTCCAGAATCTCGGCGTCCGTGACGTCGGATACAGAATTACGCATATGTTGTTGTTCCTTATCTGCACGCGCAATGGGCACGGCATGCGGCCGCGCGGGCGTGCTTGGTAGTGCGCTAATACATACAAAAACAGGTGCGCACAGAGAGGACGTTGCTCAGCACGCTGGCGATCGCTTTGGCAGCCCTATCACGCGCCGTCCGGACGCAGCAGCTCTAAGCGATGGAGCAGATTCGCCGTCGGTTAGTATACCCGTGCTTCGCATGCCCCCACGTAAACCACAGATGACGAGGCGGACGAGGTGGGCCCGGCTGATTGTCTCAATCTGTAACATCTACAGGGCAAATCTTCCTCTACGTGTTACAGATCGAGACAAACGGTCGACACAGTTCACAAACGTCTCAATCTGTAACAGTTACCGAGTAAAATCGGCCCTAATTGTTATAGATCAAGACAGAGGGGGATTTCCGTCCAGTCCAAACCAAATCTCTCAGTCTTCCTGCAATTTCGAACATGTGGCCTATAATGTTGCTTTGGTTACACTATTTATTGTGCAGCCATTTAATACGTCGCCCACCGGGGCCATTAATTCCTATCGCCATATTGGCTAGGAAGCAATCAAAGGAGGTATCCGTGGCAGCAGAGACGCCGTGCTCGGTCCTCTATAACGATATTCGCTCGTTCGGCGGTCTTAAACATCTCGAGATCGCCCGAATGCTTATCAATGGAAACTCTTATCTCGGCAGTACCCTGCTCGAGAAATGCTCTTCCAACCGCTCGTATCTCACCCGTTACATCGTCCATCGCAAGCCTGACCAGTGCGCACCCTCCATCTACAGCGACTTTACCGTCACCACACTCAACCTTTCCTCGGCAATCTGCAGCAAGCTCGGCGGCGGCGAGTCCGCCTATCGGGCAATCGCCGAGCACTATCGCGGTCCGGCCGCCAACGAAATGATGTCGGCTCTCGCCAGCTACAAGCTGGACAGCCGCCTATATGCAAATGCCCTCAATCGCATCGACAACTTCGACGGCAATGCCGTGCGCGAGAAAAGCACGCTTTACCTTATGCTCTTTGTGGCAACGGGGGCGCTCGCCGATCCCGTTCAGGGCGTGGCCACCGTCGAGCGCTTTTGCAGCAGCAAGACGGGCGGGCGCTTTGGCACCACCGAAACTACCGTCGGACGTGGCTTTATGAGCAGCCTGGAACAGCCGCGCACCGTCGCCCCCAACCTCGGTCTGCTCAGAACCCATGCCGACAACTGCGCCGACATGCAAATCCATCCCCTCACACGCGATCCGCGCGGCACCGTGATTGGTTCTTTGCCCAAAACCTCGCCCAGCATCACCGATGTGGGCGCCGACGCATCGCGCGAGCATCTTCGCATTTGGCTCGAGGGTGAGCACTGGTACGCCCAGGGCCCTGGATCGACCAACGGCACAGTGCTCGAATCGGGCGCGGGCGACGGCGATATTGTGATTGAGCCGCCGCGCGACCAACGCGAGCCCGGCAAAGTCTATCCCCCCGTGGAAATCGCCAACAGCGACAGGCTCCATCTGGGTCTCTACACGACATTCCTTGTCATTGTGGACTAGCACGGACGGCGATCGGAAGACGGTCGCCGTCCGTCTTTCGTCTTCTACCTTCTGCGTCGTAAACGACAATACTCAGCGGTATACGTGGGCAGTGCGGCTATCATGATACTTTACCGATATCCGCACTGCTCACGTATACGCGCGGCAACCCATGCCAGACAAAGGAACGCCATGGATACTACCGATAGCGCCTATGGCGACAAACTCATCCGTCTCGATACGTTCGACACTGCCGTGGCGGTCGACCCCAGCGCCGAAGACGATGCCAAGCGCCGGTTTATGACGCTCATTCTCCAGACGGCCCACCGCAACAACGGCAACATCGGGCACGTGCTGCGCGCGACCAACACGAGCGGCGAGGTCTTTGCCGTCAAGCTACTCAAGGACAACGCCGTCCTTTCCGGCCAAGCCCCCGACCGCTCCGCCGAGCAATCGGCCGCTCACCTGGCCAACACCGCCGCGCTGTTCGAGGAGTACCGTCATCTGTGTACCGTCTCGCACCTGCGCGGATTTCCGCGCGTCTATGGCTACGGTTCATGCGAGGACGACCCGCTCATCCTCATGGAGTGGGTCGAGGGCACCTCACTCAAGCAAGCGCTGCCCCTGCTTCCGCACAACGCCTCGGGCGGGCTGACCACCCAGATGGTCGCCGCCGTCGGAAACGCCGTGCTTCGTGCGCTCTTGATGACCCAAGGCCTCGTGAATCCGGTCATCCATCGCGACCTGTCGCCTGCCAATATCATGTTCCGCACCACCAGCCGAACGCTCGAGCAGCAGATTGCTGATTGCTCCTTTGACCCCTGCCTCATCGACATGGGCTCCGCGACCATGGCTCTCGGCGACGACACGATCACCCGGCGCGCCGACATCTGGCGCTTTGCCACGCCCGCATACGCCGCGCCCGAGATGCTCACGCAGGATATCGAAGGCATCGCGGCCCTTCGCCGTTCGCCGGCAATCGACGTCTATGCGCTTTCGAGCATTCTGTACCAGCTCTACAGCGGTCGCAAGCCGTTCGACGTCGAGTCGACGGGTGCCGCAGTAACCGGCTCGTTCTACCTCATAAAGACCAAGGCCAAACCGGCACCGCTCGAGCCGCGCTGCGAGGGCGACAAAGCGCTTGTCCAGATCATCATGAAGGGTCTCTCAGTCGAGCAGTGCGATCGTCCCACCGAGCAGCAGATGCTCGAGGTGCTCTCGGCATACCTCCCCGCTGCAGAATCTGAGGACCGCGAGGGCGCAGGAGACGAGGCCGCAATTGATATCGATTCTGGCACGCACCTTAAGGTCGACGTCGCCGGCGAGCGCGCACGAGAGATCCTGGAGCAGGCCCGTCACGATGCCATGACCCGCCGCCGCTTTGTCATCGGCGGCGTCGTTGCAGCCGTTGCGGGGCTCGGCGTTATCGGGGCGGCAACCCATGGCTTTGGCATCCCCGACTACCTGGACGGCATCCGCGGTTCACTTGACGACTACGCCTGGGATCAGCTGCAGGAAATTTCGCTCAAGATTAAGGCCGCCGAGACCCGTAGAGAGGCACGCGAGATTGCCAAGCGCTACCACCTGCTCGACACTGATGGGCAAATCCCCTATCCGTGCACCAAGCGTGTGAAGCTCGCCAACGGGCTGGAGGTCGGCGCGCAGCTTGTGGGCATCCGTCACGATGAGCTTCTGGACGGGACGGGCAAGGCCGGGCTGACGTTTATGTTCGACGCGGGTATTGCCGAGCGCGATGCTGCGACTGAACCGCCGAGCGCCGGCTGGGCAGATTGCGAGCTGCGGGAATGGCTCAACGGCGACGGCCTTAAGCTGCTGCCCAACGAGTTGCGCGCACTCATTAAAGGGGTCAAGAAGGTCTCGAACAATGTGGGCGCCGCCAACAGCGCATCGTGCCTGAGCGAGTTGCCCGCAACCCTTTGGCTGCCCGCCATGGTCGAGCTGTGCGGTACGCAACCGCCCGATTCGTTTGCCGAGGACTATCACTACCTGGCAGACATCTACAACGGCGAGGGCAAGGAGTATCAGCTCTTCAGCGAGCTCAAGGTGAGCCCGTATTCCACGAACGAGACGATGGTCCGCCAGTGGAAGGGCAAGGACACCTGTTGGTGGGAGCGCACGGTGAGCCCCGACACATCGGAGAGCGAAGGCACGCTCTATATGAACCGCGTGGGGCACGACGGCGACGTCTTTACGTACGCAACGCCTGCGGAAAAGCCAAACAAGCTAACCTGTGTGATCCCCGGGTTCTGTATCTAGGCGGCGGGCGTCTTGCCGTGACGGGACCCCTCCCCGGCAAATGTCTCGATCTGTAACACCAGCTCGGCAGATACAGGTCTAGATGTTACAGAACGAGACAAACCCCAACCCCGCGAGACAACATCTCAATCTGTAACATCTAGCAGGCAAAACGGTCCTCAGATGTTACAGATTGAGATGATTGGTTGGGACGGTCCATCGGCCAACCAACCACCCTCATCTGTAACGAAATGTCATACATTTCTTTCTGTACTGGACACCCCCAGGGGGTATGGGTGTATAGTATCGGCAGGTTAACAATTCCAACACCGAACTACAGAAAGGAGAAGCCATGGCTCAAGATAAGTTCGACGTGGGCGGCATGACATGCGCCGCCTGCCAGGCGCACGTGGACCGTGCCGTGAGCAAGCTCGACGGCGTCCAAAGCGTCGCGGTCAATCTGCTCGCCGGCTCTATGCTGGTGGACTACGACCCTGCGCAGGTCTCCCCCGACGACATCTGCACCGCTGTCGACCGCGCGGGCTACTCGGCCTCGCCCATCAGCACGGGCACCGACGCTGTCCAAAGCGGAAGTGCGCAAGCCAGGTCCGGCGCCGCCCATATGGAGTCGCCGACCAAAAAGTTGGAGGCCGCCGCCTCTGCCATGCGCACCCGCCTCATCGTCTCGATCGTATTCCTCATCCCACTGTTCTACATAGGCATGGGGCACATGCTCGGCTGGCCGCTGCCCGGCATCTTCACCGACCACACCCACAGCATGACGCTCGCGCTCACCGAGCTCGTCCTGCTCATTCCCATCGTCTACGTCAACGACGCGTACTTTATCAACGGGTTTAAATCACTCGCGCACGGCGCGCCTACCATGGACGCCCTTATTGCCGTGGGCGCCACCGCCTCCATCGCCTGGTCGCTCTACGCCATGTTTATCATGGCCGACCAGCTAGCCGCGGGTCAGGTCCACGAGGCCATGATGACGGGCATGGACAATCTGTATTTTGAGAGCGCCGGCACCATCCTGTCGCTCGTCACCGTAGGCAAATACCTCGAGACGCGCAGCAAGTCCAAGACCGGCGGCGCCATCGAGGCGCTCATCGACCTAGCGCCCAAGACCGCGACCGTCGTGGCAGAGGACGGCACCGAGGCCACCGTCGACGTCGATGCCATTCTGCCCGGCCAGGTGCTGCGTGTGCGCCCCGGCGAGTCCATCCCTGTCGACGGCGTGGTACTCGAGGGCGCTTCGGCCGTGGACGAAAGTGCACTGACCGGCGAGTCCATCCCCGTGGAGAAGACCGCCGGCGACACCGTCAACGCCGCCACTGTCAACCGCACCGGCTCGTTTACCTTCCGTGCCACACGCGTGGGCGCCGACACGTCGCTCGCCAAGATTATCCAGCTCGTCGAGGACGCCAACGCCACCGAGGCGCCCATCGCCCGCATGGCCGACAAGGTCGCCGGCGTGTTCGTGCCCGTGGTGTTCATGATCTCGGCCGTGACCTTCGTGGTGTGGACGGCACTGACCGGAAGCGTGAACGAAGCGCTCACCTCCGCCGTCGCCGTGCTGGTGATCAGCTGCCCGTGCGCGCTGGGCCTGGCCACGCCCGTCGCCATTATGGTCGGCACCGGCAAGGGCGCCGAAATGGGCATTCTGTTTAAGAGCGCCGAGGCGCTGGAGAACCTACGCAGCGTGGGCACCGTGGTGCTCGACAAGACGGGCACCGTCACCCGCGGCAAGCCGGCTGTGACCGATATCACGGTAGCCACGCGCGCTGACGGCTCGCCCGCCATGAGCGAAAAGGCGTTGCTCAAGCTGGCCGCTGCGCTGGAGCGCTCAAGCGAGCACCCGCTGGCCGAGGCGATTATGGCCGAGTGCGAGGCGCGCGGAATCGTCGCACGCATGGTCGAGGACTTTACCGCCGTGCCCGGGCGAGGCGTTACGGCACGCGAGGGGCAGAATGTCATCGCCGCCGGCAACGTGCGTCTGATGGACGAGCTGGGCGTGAAGGTTCCCGCCGGCCTTGCCGAACAGTTCGCGGCCGAGGGCAAGACGCCGCTGTTCTTTGCCAAGAACAGCGAGCTTGTCGGTACCATCGCCGTGGCGGACGAGGTCAAGGAGACGAGCGCCGGGGCCATCGCCGCACTGCGCTCGCTTGGCGTCGACGTGCGCATGCTCACCGGCGACAACCGCGTGACGGCCGAGGCCATCGCCCGCCGCGTGGGGCTGAGCAGCGAACAGGTCATCGCCGACGTCCTCCCTGCCGACAAGGAGCGCCACGTCCGCGAGCTGCAGGATGTGGGCGGCAAGGTCGCCATGGTAGGCGACGGCATCAACGACTCCCCCGCCCTGGCGCGCGCCGACGTGGGCCTTGCTATCGGCACCGGCGCCGACATCGCCAAGGAGGGCGCCGACGTGGTTCTCATGCGCAGCGACCTCATGGACGTCGCCCGCGCCATCGAGCTTTCGCGCGCCACGATCCGCAACATCAAGCAGGACCTGTTCTGGGCACTGTTCTACAACGGCATCGGCATTCCGCTGGCGGCGGGCGTGTTCTTCCCGCTCACCGGATGGCAGCTCTCGCCGATGTTTGGCGCCGCGGCCATGAGCCTGTCGAGCGTGTGCGTCGTGTCCAATGCGCTGCGCCTGCGAACCTTTAAACCATCAGTTGCGGTGAAATAAGGCGTAACATGCTTGGCTAAACCGCTATTTAGTCCGTATTCCACCGCAACTTTAGGTACTCAACGAAAAGGAGATAATCATGAACTACATCGTTAAAACGTCTGGCCTCATGTGCGGCCACTGCGACGCCACTGTCGAGACGGCGCTGCTCAACGTGGCAGGCGTGACCGATGCCGACGCCGATCACGAGACCCAGACCGTCCAGGTAGAGTGCGCCGACACCGTGACCGCCGAGCAGCTCGCCGCCGCCGTCGAGGGCGCGGGCGAGAAGTTCCACGCCCTGTCCGTGACCGCAGCGTAGCAGCTACCAGAGGCATTCGACCCCATCGACCAGAAACGAGGACCCGCCATGATGGCAGACCATAAATCGGTGACCCGCATGCTCAAGACGGCACGCGGCCAGATCGACGGCATTCTGCGGATGGTCGATGAGGACCGTTACTGCGTCGACATCTCCACGCAGCTCATGGCCACGCAGGCGCTTATCGCCCGCATCAACGCCGATGTGTTGAAGGCACACATCGAGGGCTGCGTCGCCTCGGCCATCGAATCGGGCGACGAGGAGCTCAAAGCCGCCAAGCTCGCCGAGATAGAGCGCGTCGTCGACAAGCTCGCCAAGTAATTGGGGCATTGGGGACAGGTACGTTTGCACCACCTTGGTGCAGATTAACCTGTCCCCAATGCACCAAAAGGGGTATAAAAGCGTGCAGCACAGCGAAATGAAAGGCAGTTCTGCATGAATGACTTTATGAAGGGTCGCAACGGCGCCGACGAGCTCACCATCGTGATGGGCTTTGCTGGAATCGTCATCGCGATGATCGGATCGATGGCCCGTATTCAGTGGCTCAGCTGGATCGCCATCGCCGTTATCGTGATTGGCGTGCTGCGCGGCCTGTCCAAAAACATCGACGCACGCCGCAAGGAGAACGACGCCTTTGTTACGGCGACCGCAAACGTCCCCGGCCTAGGCAAGTTCGTCGCTAGCTTGGGCGGCGGGACTGCGGCCGCAAACGCTTCGCGTGCCGCTGGTACCAGCAAGGAGGACTTTGAGCGCGCCAAGCGAACGGCCAAGAAGATGTGGAAGGGTCGCAAGACCACGGCCTACCTCAAGTGCCCCAACTGCGGCCAGATGCTGTCCGTCCCCAAGGGCAAGGGCAAGATCCGCGTCACCTGCCCCAAGTGCCACGCCAAGATGGAGACGCGCTCCTAGCCGCTACACCATAGGACAAAATAAAAGCCGAGGCCTCGCGTTGAGACCTCGGCTTTTTGCATATGGCGGCAAGATTCGACGAGCCGGCTGTCCCCTGTCACACCAGCGCTTACGCTACGCCATCGCGGGCAAGCTCCTCAGCCAGCGCCTCTGCCGGCATGTCCATAATCGCATCGAGCTCCGCGTCAACCTCGGGGATACGCTTGACCTTGAGCTTGCGCACCAGATCGCCACGGCACATCACGTGCATCGGCTCACGCAGAGCGCACAGGTCATCGAGCGGGTTCTCGCGCGTCACCAAGATATCGGCGGCCTTGCCGCACTCGATCGTGCCAGTCTCGCCGTCCAGCCCCAGCAGCTCGGCGTTGACTTGCGTAGCCGTATGCAGTGCGAAGGCGTTGCTCACGCCGACATACTTGGCAAAATAGGCCACCTCACGCCACATGTCGTACTGCGTCACGAACGGGCAGCTCGAGTCCGTACCCAGGCCCACCTTAACGCCAGCTTCCAGTGCGGCACGGGCGCTCTCGATAATGCCCGAGCACACGATATCGCCGTTCTTCTTTTGCGTATCGGTCGAATGGGTCTTTTTCGGGTCGAGCAATACAAACGGCAGCGCCGGGCTGATAGTGCAGGTAACACTGGGCGCACGCCCCTCGAGTTGCGTGCCCGCGGCGCCACGGTACAGCTCCAGAATCTCGGGCGTCAACGGAGCGCCGTGCTCAATCGTGTCAACGCCGGCCTCAAGCGCGGCCTTCACGCCCTCGGTACTCTCGACATGGGCCATAACCGGCAGACTCACCTCGTGCGCAGCCTTGCACGCCGCCGCGGCAACCTCGACCGGCATGCGCAGCACGCCCGGCTCGCCCACCTCGGTAGCGTCGAACACGCCGCCCGTCACGAACAGCTTAATGACGTCGGCACCACGCGCATACAGGTCGCGCACCTGTTCGGCTGCCTCGGCGGGACTGTTGGCCACCTGGGCGAACAAGCCCGCACCATGGCCGCCCGGCACCGTGACGCCCGTTCCCGGCGCCACCAGGCGAGGACCTTGATACTTGCCGGCATCGATAGCATCGCGCACGGCCAGATCGGCAAACAGCGGATCGCCCGCGCCGCGCACCGTGGTCACGCCACTTGCCAGTTGTTGTTGGGCGCTGCCCTTAAGAATATGGCGCACGATGGCGCGCCCCACGGGATTATCGAGCTTCTTCATCAGCGCGCCCGCATCGCCGGCCGAGACAGGCTTGCCCGAGCCGCACAGGTGCACGTGCATATTGATGAGACCGGGCATGAGATACGCACCGCCCAGGTCGATAACCTCGGCACCCGCGGGCGCCTGCGCCACAGCACTCGGCCCCATCCAGGTGATGACGCCGCGCTCAACAGTCACGGCCATATCGGGTTGCGGCTCCATATGCTCCGAGCCATCCAGAATGGTCGCATTGATAAACAACGTGGAACGATCGGCAGACGCCATATCGAGCTCCTCCCTCACGATTAACTTGAACATTTGTCCATTATCACCTAGTCCCGCTGGATTGCTGCAGACGCATCGGTTAACGGAGGGAAGAGGGGATGTGGGAGACGGAATATGCTGCAGTCCCACCCCAGCGACACCAGGGAAATATCTCGATCTGTAACAGATACAGGGTTGTTGGGCCCCTTGATGTTACAGATCGAGACATTCGGTCGACGTTTCACCGGTTTGTCTCGATCTGTAACAATTACGAACTCAAACAACTTCTAAACGTTACAGATCAAGACAAAACCTCTCAGCGCCCATACCACCGACGTCTCCACTCCTCAGCCAAATCGGGCCGTCGCGGAATACCCGCCAGCCTCATCTTCTCAACCAGCTTCCCCGGATTCTTGAGCTCATCAAACGTAAATCGAAGCACCTTGTGCCCGAGCATTGTCAGATGAGATTCCCGCTGACGCTCTGCCACGAATGGGTCGACCGGCTCCCGGGCCTCGCCGCTCTGCAGGGTGTACTTCCCCTTACCGTCCAGCTCGCCAATCACGCACGTTCCCTCCTCGAGCCGCCAAAAAAAGTCGACGCGAAACACCTGGCTCGGATCGAGCGGGTCGCGAAACTCCACCTGCAGCTCCGGAACCGGAAAGCCGTACGCAATAAAGAACGCTCGGAACCGAGACTCGCCGCCGTTTTCGGACAGCCCGTCCGCATACGACGCAATCGCCTGTGCCCTGCGATACCCTCGCCTGCCCTCGCAATCGGCGCGGAGGCGCTCGCACAAATCCCCACGTGATACGTCTTTCACCCGCAGTGCAGAATCGGCAATCGCCAACCCGTAGGAGAACGGCGCACGCAGCAAGCAATCCTCCGCCGTGCGCCAAAACGACGTCACCCGCACGCCGTCGACGCGCTCGAGCGCGCCCGCAATCTGCGGACGCAACAACCTGCACCCGCCGCTCAACGTCACCGAACAGCAAGTCTTAACAAGGAAACGCGGCCCGAGCAGATCATTCGGCACCTCCAGACCCCATATCAGCGCGGCGTCATATCCCCAAAACGCCCAATCGGGATGAAATTTCGCAAGCCCTTTGATAGTCCTCAGCGCTCGCTCCGCCGGCGTCAATGCATCCCAATCATGCTGAAAACAGAACAGGTACGGCTCGGGCTCCGCGATATCGTCGGTTCCAACATGGCGTCGCAGCCACATGAGCTCGGTATTGTCATGCGTTGCGAGCAGCGCACCTTGCTTGGCCGTCTCCGCGAGCCGCGCGAGCATCCTATTCCGCGCCAACGTGTTGCGAGTCGCATGTTTGTGTTTGAGAACGGTATTAGGCACTTTCATCACCACCACGTCAGACAAATGGACCATCGTCACCGTTGCCTCCGCTGACAAATGTCTTGATCTGTAACAGGAAGACAGTCTTTGAGCCTCTAGTTGTTACAGAACAAGATCTTTCGGCAGCCGCCAACCTTCCGTCTCAATCTGTAACAGTTACGGGCCCAAACAGCCGCCAAACGTTACAGATTGAGACAAAGTCAGGGCAGCAGGGCGACGCCAGTCACATCCCCTACTCCCACTCCTGCTCGTAGATGTTGAGCGACTTTACGTACCGCCCCTGGGCGCCCATGATGTCGCGGACCAGACGCAAGAAGAAACTGATGCACGAGGTGTCAAAGCCATCCTGCAGGTCCTCCGGATGCACCGCACCAGGCCCATCGACCGCCGTGTCACTCAGGCGTGCGATGTCATACAGATAGAGTTGTCCCGCCGTCAGCCAGACATCGTCGACGCAGGCGAGGCGCACCGCAATCGCTCCGTCGCTCCAATGCTCCTTTTGCACGATATGCGGATCGTAGACGTCAAAGCGACGGTCGGTGCGTGTGTCCTTCAGCGCGACCATACCAGTCGCAGGATCCTTGTCCAAAATGCCAAAGCGCGAGAAATACTGCGTGTCGCATACCTGCTCGAGCCGCTTGAGCGAGGCAGGCGAAAGCGATGCCGGCGGCTCATCAACATACAGCTCGAGCAGCGTCTTGCCATGGCGATAGGGGCGCTCGAAGAGCAGCCAATCGGTAAATGCCATGTTGTAGGCCATGATTTCGTTTTGGGAAGGCTCGGTGCAATAGCCGAGCCACGGGTCGACAATGATCTCGAACTGCTCGCGCGCCGGCTCCAAAAACTGAAACTTCCGCAGCATCCAAAAATGGGCCATGTCGGCAATATCGTTGCCAACGGCTTCGGCCAGATGCGCTCGGTCTAAAACGTGGTCAGTCACGGCATCCTCCTCAAACCGATGAACCTCAATTTGAGCTTACGAGGAGGGTGGGCAGCCACTGTCAGCACGGACAAAATAGGCCTCCGGCTGCAAACCAACTGCTGACCAAACACTTGACGGGATGCTTGACCGAAAATGCGCACCGCAATAAAACCGCAGGTAAACATAGACGGCCAACCCGCCCTTTTGAGCCATATGCCCACAGCCACCACAGAAACAACAGGTGACCACAGCTCAAAAAGACGCCGAATGGACACTCGCGCGTCGACAAACGAACAAATCGGTCGCAAACCCGCAAGAAGTGTCCCCGAATGCCGACCCAAAAGGAACGTCCCCAGCATGCCGGCACTTGGGGACGTTCCTTATGTGCCGGCAGTTGGGGACAGCCCTTGACGATTCAATTGTGAACAGCCGCCTTACAGCTCCAGCGCCTCGGCGACTTCGGCAGCGCAGGCCAGGGCGTCGGCCATGGCGCTTACCACGAGCGAACTGCCATTGCGAGCATCGCCGGCCACGTATACCGGTGTGGCGCCCGCGGCGACGCCGTCGACACGCGCCGCAAGATGCGAGCCCTCGGCAGCCATCACAGGCAGCGGACGACCAGCAGCGGCAACGGGCACGCCAACGGCGTCGAACACACCGTGCTCCGGGCCCGTAAAGCCGCAGGCGATGAGCACCAACTGCGCCGGCACCTCGTGCTCGGAGCCCGCGATGCGCTCCGGCTTACCGGCCGACCAGTCCAGATTGACCACACGCAGACCCGCGGCCGCGCCTTTCTTGTCCAGCAGCACCTCGAGGGTATCCACGCCCCAGGCGCGCATCTCGCCACCCATGGCAGCGATAGCCTCCTGCTGGCCGTAGTCGGTCTTCTTCACATTGGGCCACTGCGGCCAGGGGTTGCTCGCCGCGCGCTTATCGGGCGCCGCCGGCAAGAACTCAAACTGACGCACGCTGCGCGCACCCTGGCGCACCGCGGTACCCACGCAGTCGTTGCCGGTATCGCCGCCGCCAATGACCACGACGTCCAGGCCGCACGCGTTCACCACGGGCTCTCCGCCATCGAGCACCGAGACGGTCGAAGCCGTCAGGTAGTCCACGGCGTACACCACGCCCGGGGCATCAATGTTCGCAGCCGAAAGCCCACGCGGAGCACGAGCGCCGGCAGCCACCACGACGGCGTCAAAGCCATTGAGCTTGGCCGCCACCGCAGGGTTCGTAACGTCAGCACCCAGCTCGAACACAATGCCCAGCTCGCGCATGAGCGCCACGCGACGCTCGACCACGGACTTCTCGAGCTTCATGTTGGGAATGCCGTACATGAGCAGACCGCCCGGGCGGTCGTCGCGCTCAAACACAGTCACGCGGGCCCCACGACGCGCAAGCTCCCATGCTGCCACCAGACCAGCGGGACCGGAGCCCACCACGGCAACCGTGGGTGCACCCTCCCCTGCCGGCTCAAAGCGGTGCGGACCGCCATTTGCCCACTCATGGTCGCTAATCGCGCGCTCGTTGTCATGGATCGTCGTGGGCTGGCCATCGACCGAGCCCAGGTTGCATGCGGCCTCGCACAGCGCCGGGCACACGCGACTCGTGAACTCGGGCATGGGCGAGGTGAGTGACAGGCGCTCGGCAGCCTCGTCCCAACGGCCGCGGTACACCAGCTCGTTCCACTCGGGAATCAGGTTGTGCAGCGGACAGCCGCTCGGACGTGCCTTGCCAAAGCTCGCGCCCATCTGACAAAACGCCACACCGCACATCATGCAGCGACTCGCCTGGGCACGGCGCGCGTCGTCGTCGAGCTCCACGTACAGCGGATCGAAATCGCGGCTGCGCTCCTCCACGGGGCGCAGCTCATGGGTCACGCGATCGATATCAAGAAAAGCACCGGGCTTACCCATGGCACTTACGCCTCCTTCTTGGTCGAAGCAACAGAGCTGGCGGTGGCGGGCGCAGCGCCAGCGACACCACCCGCCACATCAAAGCGAGCGACATCCGCGGCACTCGCGCGGCCGGTCACAATGTCAAACGCCAGCTCCTCGGCCTGCGCATGCGTCTTGCCCACGGCCTCGGCGGCGGCGACAATCGCCAGCACGCGCTCGTACTCGGTTGGAATGACCTTCACAAAGTGCTTGCTCATCGTCTCAAAGCTGTAGAGCAGCTTAATACCGCGCGGGCTCTGCGTCGCGTCCACGTGCTCCTGGATGAGCGCACGAATCTGCGCAAGCTCACCGGCCGTCGGGGCTTTAAGCTCAACGCTCTCGTGGTTCACACGGGCATCGAGCGTGCCGTACTGGTCAAAGACGTAAGCCACGCCGCCCGTCATGCCGGCGGCGAAGTTCTGCCCGACCTCGCCCAGGATGAGCGCCAGACCTCCCGTCATGTACTCGCAGCCATGGTTGCCGCAGCCCTCGACCACCACCGTGGCACCGGAGTTGCGTACGCCAAAGCGCTGGCCGGCCAGGCCGTTAATGAAGCCGCGGCCACTCGTAGCGCCAAAGAACGCAACGTTGCCCACGATGATGTTCTCGTCGAACTTGTAGGTCGCATGCGGGTTGGGGCGCACCGACACCTCGCCGCCCGAAAGGCCCTTGCCAAAGTAGTCGTTGGCGTCGCCGCACACGTTGAGCGTAATGCCGCGCGGCAGAAAGGCGCCAAAGCTCTGACCGGCCGAACCATCGCAATCGATGGTGATGGAGCCGGCGGGCAGACCCTCGGGATGCGCCTTGGTCACCGCGTTGCCCAAGATGGTGCCCACGCAACGGTTGACGTTGGCGATATCGGCGCGGAAGCGAATCGGACGCAGGTGCGCACGGGCATCGGCCGTATAGGGCACAAACAACGTGGAGTCGAGCGTCTTGTCGAGCTCACTGTCCGCAGCCATCTGCGGCAGGAAGTGACGACCGTCGGCACCCGGGATGTGGGCACCGAACTCGCAGGTCGCGCTCGCCAGCACGGGCGACAGATCGAGCAGGTTGGCCTTGCGGTTGCCCGGGACCTCAATCTGGCGCAAGCACTCGGGATGGCCGACCATCTCGTCGACGGTGCGGAAGCCCAGGCTCGCCATGACCTCGCGCAGCTGCTCGGCAACAAAGAGCATAAAGTGTTCGACGTGCTCGGGCTTGCCGCGGAAGCCGCGACGCAGGCGGCAGTTTTGCGTGGCGATGCCGGCCGGGCAGGTATCCTGCTGGCAGTCGCGCTGCATAAGGCAGCCCATGGAGATGAGCGGCATGGTCGCAAAGCCAAACTCCTCGGCACCCAGCAGGCAGGCGACGGCGACGTCGGTGCCGTCCATGAGCTTGCCGTCGGCCTCGAGTACCACGCGCGAGCGCAGGCCGTTTTGCAGCAACGTCTGTTGAGCCTCGACAAGGCCAAGCTCCAGCGGCAGACCGGCGTGCCAGATCGAATCGCGCGCCGCAGCACCGGAGCCGCCGTTGTGGCCGCTGATCAAGATCTTGTCGGCGGCACCCTTGGCCACACCGGTGGCGATGGTGCCAACGCCGGCCTCGCTGACCAGCTTGACCGACACGCGTGCGCCGGGGTTGGCGTTCTTAAGATCGAAGATAAGCTCCGCCAGGTCCTCGATGGAGTAGATGTCGTGGTGCGGCGGAGGCGAGATCAGGCCGATACCGGGTGTGGACTGACGGACCTCGGCAATCCAAGGGTAGACCTTCTTGCCGGGCAGGTGACCGCCCTCGCCGGGCTTGGCGCCCTGGGCCATCTTGATCTGAATCTCGAAGGCGCTGCACAGGTAGCGGCTCGTCACGCCAAAGCGCGCGCTTGCCACCTGCTTGATGGCGGAGTTCTTGGAGTCACCGTTAGTCAGCGGGGTCTCGCGACGCGGGTCCTCGCCGCCCTCGCCCGAGTTGGAACGGCCGTGCAGGCGGTTCATGGCGATGGCCATGCACTCGTGTGCTTCCTTGCTGATGGAGCCGTACGACATGGCGCCGGTGTTAAAGCGGCGGACGATGTTGAGCGCGGGCTCGACCTCGTCGAGCGAAACCGGCGTGCGACCGCTGGCATTAAAGTCCAGCAGGTCACGCAGGCGCACAGCACGGCCGGTGCGGTGCAGGCGGGCGCTGTACTCCTTAAAGGTGTCGTAGCTGTCCTCACAGCAGGCGGTCTGCAGCAAGTAGACAGTCTGCGGATCGATGAGGTGATCCTCGCCGCCGAGCGGGCGCCACTTGGTCAGGCCCAACGTGGGCAGCTGATCGGGAGCCGGGCTCTTAAGGATAGCGAGCGCGGCGTCGTAGCGCTCATTCTGCTCGCGCTCGACGTCCTCGACACCCATACCGCCCACACGGCTCACCGTGCCGGCGAAGTACGCGTTGACGAACTCCGGAGTGAAGCCCACGGCCTCGAAGATCTGCGCGGAGTGGTAGCTCTGCACCGTGGAGATGCCCATCTTGGACATGATGGAGACGATGCCGGCGGTCGCAGCCTTGTTGTAGTTGGCGATGCCCTGCTCAGCTGTCACGTCCAGATCGCCGTGCGTCGCCAAGTCGCGAATGCACGCATGCGCGTTGTACGGATAGATGCCGCTCGCGGAGTAGCCCACCAGCGCCGCAAAGTCGTGCGGGGACACGGCGTCGCCACACTCCACCACGATGTCGGCAAAGGTACGCACGCCGGCGCGGATCAGGTGGTTGTGCACGCAGCCCACGGCGAGCAGCGACGGTACGGGCACCTCGCCCGCAGCGGCGCGATCGCTCAACACCACGATGTTCACGCCGTCGCGAACCGCGGCCTCAACGTCCTCTGCAAGCTGCTTGAGCGCAGCCTGCAGCGCACCCTCGCCGGCATCGCGGCGGTAGACGGCACGGAAACGGCGGGTCTTAAAGCCCACGCGGTCGATGGCGCAGATACGCTCGAACTCCTCCTCGCTCAGCAGCGGACGCTCCAGGCGCACCAGCTGGCAGGCCGTACGGGAGTCCTCGAGCAGGTTACCGTGGTTGCCCAGGTAGAGCGTGGTCGAAGTGACCATATGCTCGCGCAGGGCGTCGATCGGCGGGTTCGTGACCTGAGCGAACAGCTGATAGAAGTAGTCGAAGAATGAGCGCGTCTTCTTGGACAGGCAGGCCAGCGGCGCATCGATACCCATCGAGGCGAGCGGCGCCTTGCCCTGCTGGGCCATGGGACGCACGACTTCGTCAACATCATCCCAGTGATACCCGAGCTTGGCCATGCGCACGGCGGCGGGCACCTCGGCGTCCTCGGCGGGCGTTGCCGCGGCAGGCCTATCGAGCGCGTCGACGGTCAGCGTCTCCTCGGCGATCCAGTCGCGATAGGGCTTTTCCTTGGCGTAACGGGCGCGCAGCTCGTCGTTGTAGATGACGCGGCCGCGGGCAAAATCGACCTCGAGCATCTGGCCCGGTCCCAGACAGCCGCTCGTCAGGATGTTCTCGGGGCTCACCTCGATGGTGCCCACCTCGCTTGCCAGCATAAAGCGACCGTCGCGCGTCACATAGTAGCGGGCGGGACGCAGGCCGTTACGGTCGAGGGCGGCACCCAGCGTGCGACCGTCGGTAAAGGCGATGGCCGCCGGGCCATCCCACGGCTCCATGAGCATGGACTGGTAAGCGTCGTAGGCGCGGCGCTCCTCACTCAGGCTGTCGTTGTGGTCCCACGGCTCGGGCAACAGCATGGACGCGGCACGCGTAAGCGGGCGACCGTTCATGACCAAAAACTCGAGCACGTTGTCCAGAATCGCGGAGTCGGAACCCTCGCGGTTGATGATAGGCATCACGCGCTCAAGGTCGTGCTGCAGCACAGGGCTGTACAGGTTGGGCTCGCGGGCGCGGATCCAGTTGACGTTGCCCTTGAGGGTGTTGATCTCGCCGTTATGGATGATAAAGCGGTTGGGGTGCGCGCGCTCCCAGCTGGGCGTGGTGTTGGTGGAGTAGCGCGAGTGGACGAGCGCCACAGCCGTCTTGACGGCGGCGTCGTTGAGGTCGATGAAGAAGCGGCGCATCTGCGTGGCGACCAGCATGCCCTTGTACACGATGGTGCGCGAGCTCATAGAGCACACGTAGAAGATCTTGTCGCGCAGGGCAAACTCGGCGTCGGCCTTCTTTTCGATGGTGCGACGGCACACGTACAGGCGACGCTCAAAGGCATCGCCGGCGGGCGTGTCGTCGGGGCGGCCCAGGAAAGCCTGCAAGATGGTGGGCATGCAGGCGCGGGTCGTCTCGCCCAGGTCGTGCGGGTCGACCGGCACCTCGCGCCAAAAGAGCAGCGGCACGCCGGCCTCGGCGCAGCCCTCCTCAAACACGCGGCGGGCATCCTCTACGCCCCTGTCGTCCTGCGGGAAGAACAGCATGGCCACGCCATAATCGCCTTCTGCCGGCAGAATCTGGCCGCACTTTTGAGCCTCTTTACGGAAAAAGTGATGCGGAACCTGGAACAGGATGCCAGCGCCGTCGCCGGTGTTCTTCTCGAGTCCTGTGCCGCCGCGGTGCTCCAAGTTGACCAGAATGGACAGTGCGTCGTCCAGAATCTGGTGATGGCGCTCACCGTTGATATCGGCAAGCGCACCGATGCCACATGCATCGTGGTCGAATTCGGGGCGATAAAGGCCCTGCTGCTGAGCGGAATCTGCCTGCATCGCGATCCTCCCCTAGATATTTAGACAGTCAGTTGAATAGGCATACTAGGAGCATCACCGGCCCGTTGTGTTTCCCGCCCGTTTCGAAACAATCGCGTAACGCACGCCCTACGAGTGGACACCGCCGACCTCAAGGACGGCAACAAGGGCCCCAAGTTCGGCCCGTATGCTCACCGCTTCAAACATCTCAATCTGTAACAGTAAGATCCAATTTCCATCCCTAGTTGTTACAGATCAAGACATTTCGGCAATCCCCTTTCACCGTCCCATTCAAATACAACAATTTTGTTAGTCACGGTTAACTTTCTGGCCTAAAACGGGTATCCTTTGCGGCGTCAAGCAAACGGCACGCGCGCCGTGCCAGATCAAGGAGGCCCCCATGGCATGCCAGACAGACCAACAGACGATGCAACTTGTCCTTATCCGTCACGGAGAATCCGAGTGGAACAAACTCAACCTGTTCACCGGCTGGACCGATGTTGAGCTCACCGACACGGGCCGCGAAGAAGCCGCCGCAGGCGGTCGAGCCCTCAAAGAAGCCGGTTTCGACTTTGACGTCTGCTACACTTCGCGCCTCAAGCGCGCGATCCACACCCTCAACATCGTGCTCGGCCAGATGGATCGCGAGTGGCTGCCCGTCATCAAATCCTGGAAGCTCAACGAGCGCCACTACGGCGCGCTGCAGGGTCTCAACAAGGCCGATGCCGCGGCGGAGCACGGCGACGAGCAGGTGCTCATCTGGCGCCGCTCCTTCGACGTCTGCCCGCCGGCGCTCGAGCCGGGCGACGAGCGCGACCCCCACACCCAGGAGCAATACCGCGACGTCGCGCCCGATCAACTGCCCTATACCGAGTGCCTCAAGGATACGATCGCCCGCGCCTGACCTTATTTCGAAGACGAGATTCGCCCCCAAATGCTCACCGGCAAGCGCGTACTCATCGCCGCACACGGCAACTCACTGCGCTCTCTCGTCATGAAGTTCGAGCACCTCACGCCCGAGGAAATCCTCAAGGTCAACATCCCCACCGGCGTGCCGCTCGTTTACACCTTCGACACCGATTTCAACGTCCTCGACAAGCGCTACATCGGCGACCCGGCAACCATCGCCGCCAAGATCGATGCCGTTGCCAATCAGGGCAAAGCGCACAAGTAGCCCCAACCTAAATCCGACGCGTGGCGCCGCACGACCCAGATGCGACGTCACGCCGCCCATACGCAGGAGCTCACCATGCTCAACCATCTCAAACAACACTTTGGCTCGCACCGCACCGGAGGCCACGGAGGTCTGGATATCGCCCGGCACATCGGCCCCGGGCTGCTCGTGACCGTCGGCTTTATCGACCCGGGCAACTGGGCCTCCAATATGGCCGCGGGCTCGCAGTTTGGCTACGCGCTGCTGTGGATCGTCACGCTGTCCACAATTATGCTCATTGTGCTGCAGCACAACGCGGCGCACCTGGGCATCGCCACGGGCACCTGTCTTGCCGAGGCCACGACACACTACCTCCCCCGCATCGTGGGACACATGGTGCTCGCCAGCGCCTATCTCGCGACCATCGCCACCGCCATGGCCGAAGTCCTGGGTGGCGCGATTGCCCTTCAAATGCTCTTTGGGCTGCCCGTGCGCGCGGGCTGCGTCATCGTGGCGGCAGTATCGATGGCGATGCTCATGACGAGCTCCTACAAGCGCGCCGAGCGATGGATCATCGCCTTCGTAGGCGTGGTAGGACTCTCGTTTTTGGCTGAGCTTACGCTGGTCAAGGTCGACTGGCCGCAGGCCGCCGCAAGCTGGATCACACCCAGTATGCCCACCGGCTCGGCCGCGATTATCGTAAGTGTCCTAGGCGCGGTTGTTATGCCTCACAACCTCTTCCTGCACTCCGAGGTCATCCAATCCATGCACTTCGAAGGCCAAGGCGAGCAGGTTATCGAGGAACGTCTGCGCTACGAGCTCTTCGACACGCTCTTTTCGATGGGCGTGGGCTGGGCGATCAACTCGGCCATGGTCATCCTGGCCGCAACGACCTTCTTTGCGCACGGCATTGTCGTAGACGACCTCGCCGTCGCAGCGGACACGCTCTCCCCCATTCTGGGCCCGGCAAGCTCGACCATCTTTGCGGTGGCACTGCTGTTTGCGGGCATATCGAGTAGTGTGACGGCGGGCATGGCGGCGGGCACCATCACCGCGGGCATGTTCGACGAGGAATACGACATCCACGACCGACATTCCTCGATCGGGGTGGCGGCTTGTTTCGTCGGCGCAGTGGCGGCGTGCTTGGTCGTCCCAAATCCTTTTGAGGGTCTCATCTGGAGTCAGGCGCTGCTGTCGCTTCAGTTGCCGATTACGGTCTTTGTGCTCATACGGCTCACCAGCTCACGCCGTGTCATGGGCAAATACGTCAACTCGCGCCCGCTCAACGCGCTGCTCGTAGGGATCGGTGCCATCGTGACGATTCTCGACATCGTGCTGCTAACGGGAATGTAATTGGGATGGCGTGGCTGTCCAGATATAACGTCTTAATCTGTAACACGTGAGACCGTTTTAAACCGTCAGATAAATCAAAAGGGTCCCGGCCGAGAATTCGACCGGCACCCTTGGACAGAGCTATGTTCGGCTTTCGCCGTGTGCCTGCGAGTTACTCCTCGACGAGCTCAAACTGATCGGGACCGACGCCGCACACCGGGCACACGTAATCCTCGGGCAGCTCGGGCGTGTCGACCTCAACCTCGTAACCGCAAACGGTGCACACAAACTTATACGTCTTCTTTTCCTCAGCCATGATGTTCTCCTCTCGAACGTGACTGCTGGTGTACTTACTTATTAGTATATATTCTCAATAGTATAATACAAGTATTTTTAGAACATTTCTAGTCTTGATACGACGAGGCTTTGGGCGGCGTCTTGCCCTTTAGCACCTTGTGATAGTAGTCGTACGTCAGCGGCGTCTCGTCGCTCAGGCGCTCGGCATCCTCGACCTCGCCAATAAACAGCAGATGCGTGCCCACATCCACAGTGTCGATCAAACGGCAGCTAAACAGGGCCGCCGCGTGCTCGGGCACATAGGGCATGCCCAGAGCCGTCTCGCGGGTCTCGTATTTGGCAAACTTGTCATAATCGCTGCTGGTGCGGAACCCAAAGTTACCGATGTAGAGCATGTCGGCCGTCTGATCGATCACGGTCAGCGCGAACGCTTTGGCCGATGCGATGACGCCCGAGGTGACATTGTCCGTGTTCACGGCAACCGAAATACGCGGCGGCATGGACGTCACCTGCACCGCAGTGTTGATGACGCAGCCGGCGCGCAGCCCGTCTGCCGCAGCGCTCACCACGTACAGACCGCTCGGCATGGTAAAGAACGCAGTTTTGTCCATAACGATCACTCCCCTAGCTCGGGTTGGAACCTCATGAATGTATGTACCCACAAAAAAGGCGGCACCCATAACGGACGCCGCCTTTGAGACATATGTGTCAGAACAGTAAGAAAGATGAGACGCCCGCAGTTGCGGTGAAATAGGGACTGAATAGCCCCTCAAACAGGCAAAACAGTCCGTATTCCACCGCAACTTATGCAGAGTGCCTAACGGTTGCGTTCCTTAAGGGCGCGGTCGATCTCGCGTTGGACATCACGCTTGGCCATGTCCTCACGCTTGTCGTAGAGCTTCTTGCCGCGACCCAGACCCAGCAGCAGCTTTACGCGGCCGTCGATATTAAAGTAGAGCTCCAACGGAACCAGCGCATAACCACGGTTGCGAAGTTTGCCGTCAAGAAAGTCGATCTCCTTGCGGTGCAGCAGCAGACGACGCCGACGGTCGGGATCGCGATTCCACACGCCACCATGGCTATAAGGGTGGATATGCAGTCCGACGAGCCAGCACTCGCCGCCACGAATCAGCGCAAAAGTGTCAGTGATCTGACAGGCGCGCTCGCGAATCGACTTGACCTCGGTGCCGCTCAGCTCAATACCGCACTCAAACGTCTCATCGATAAAGTACTCGTGATGTGCCGAGCGATTCTTGGAAATGAGTTTGCGCTCGCGCTTACTGGGCATCGCCGGCCTCCTTGGCTCCATCGGCGTTTGAGCCCGCAGTCTCGCGCTTTGCCTTGCGCTCGGCATTGAGCTCGGCATCGCTCTCGCGCACCAGTTTGATAATCGCCGCGCAGGCCTCCTCGCCCACCAAGTCGCGAGCACGTACCGTCAGGCGCGTCGCCTCCTGCTTGTCGCCGTCGCTTGCAGCATCGGTCGCGCACATAATCAGGCAGATGGCAATCTCGGCCGAAGGCGAGGTCGGCACGCCTTGCAGGGCCAGTTCACCCATCACGTGGTCGTCGCTCTCATCGGCGGCATCCGGATAGGTGGTATGGATCTTGTTGAGCAGGCGCGTCGTATGCGCATCGTTGGGCGCCAGGCGCAGCGCCAGACGCGCGCAGCCCACGGCAGCCGAAACGTTCTCGGTCTCGGGCTCCAAGAAGTACTGGCCTAGATTGGCGTAAGCGCGGGCGGCGCACTTGCCATCGCTTGCACGCTCCAGCACCGAGAACGAGAGCGATGCCCATTCCTGCTTGTCCTCGAGTGCGCGGAACAGCACGGCCAAATCCAAGCGATAGTTGCAGTTCATGGGGTCCCAACGCACAGCCTGCATCAGGGCATTACGAGCGCTCACATAATCCTGCTGGCGAATGTAGGCAAACGCCATATCAGAGTACAGGCGGTCAAACGGCACCTCGACCTGCACGAGCTCGCGCGGATCCTTCTCCACGCGGCGATAGGCCAAGCGCTCAAACTTGCTATCGAAGCTAAAGTATTGACGCTTCTCCTCCGTCTTGCACTCAGCATCAATATACTCCTCGGCGAGCTCCACCAGACGCTCCAGCAGCGGCGTCGCCGTAGCCAGGTCGCCCTGCGCCAGATAGTTCTCGGCATACGTGATGTCTTGCAAGCTGATGGGCAGATCCATGGCTACTCCTCGATCTGAGCGAAACACGGCAGGCGCCGTATATACGGTCAATACACAAAACCCGGGTCTCTTACGAGGCCCGGGCGTTCAATTTTGGTAGCCCGTACCAGATTCGAACTGGTGATCTCCGCCTTGAGAGGGCGGCGTCCTAAACCGCTAGACGAACGGGCCATATGTAGCAAATGCAATGGCTGGGATGGAGGGAGTCGAACCCCCATTGACGGAACCAGAATCCGCTGTCCTGCCATTAGACGACATCCCAATGACTGCATCGCTGCGCTCGGCTGTGCCTTTGCGCAAGAAAGAAATATACGGGAAGTCTCGCCGTGACGCAAGCCCCAATTTTGACTTTTTTGAAATTCGGCCAAATTGGCCTAATTTCGTCCAACCCGTGAAGGACCTGTGAAGCCGACCGCTGTACACGAAGGGCAAAACGCCGCGAGCGGCAGCCGTCAACCGTTGGCAGATTCTACCGCGAAAACGATAGCACCAGGCAACACAATCGAAGTATCAATGATCGCGTAGATATCGAGGCGCCATGGACGAAGAGCTTGATTACCTATGGGAGACCCTAGGCCTCGAGATTACTGCTGACCTTTGGCCCGAACGGGACAAAATCCATCCCACACTGCGCCCCGCCATCACGGTGATGCAGGCAAAATACCGCCGTGCATCCTTTTTGATCATGCGGATGTCATGGCACGCGGGACTCCCCGACCTTAAGCGAATCCAGGCAAGCCTCGTCGAGTTGTCCGGCATGCCAACCGTCATATCCGAGGCGCACCTGGAGCAGCGCCAGCGCGAGCGACTGCAACAGCAGCGGATTCCCTTTATCTGCCCCGGCGTTCAGGCGTATCTGCCCTTTATGGACGAGGAGTACTGGAGCGGCAAGCCCAACAAGCACGTAAAGGTCTACGATCCGCACGAATGGGCGCGGCTTGAGGATTAGCGCATATGCCCGCCAACCGGAAAGCTCATCCCGGAATTTACGTCCAGAACGGGACGCGCTTTCCCCTAGAGGCCCCAAACGGAAACCGTATCCCAGATTTCGCGCTCAAACTGGGATACGGTTTCCGCTAGCCCCTTCAACCGGAAACTGCGTCCCGGAATCCGAGCTTAAAACGGGACGCACTTTCCGCAGCCGCTACAGCAACGCCTCGGCCCAAGCCGATTCCCTAAACCCAGGAATCGCAAAGTCGTCGCCCACCAGCAGCGGACGCTTGACCAGCATGCCGTCGGTCGCCAGCAGCTCGTAACACTCCCGATCCGTCATGCCCGCATCCAAACGCGCCTTCAGGCCCAGCTCTCGATATTTCATGCCCGACGAATTAAAGAAGCGCCGCACCGGCAGCCCCGAACGAGCAATCCAGGTCGCAAGCTCATCAGCCGCGGGATTGTCCAAAACGATATCGCGGTCGATATACTCTACCCCATGTTCGTCCAGCCATGCCTTGGCCTTCTTACAGGTCGAGCACTTGGGATATTCAACAAACAATACCGCCATGGGATTTCCTTTCTTAGAGAAAACAGGCGTCTGGAAAACTGCACATCGACGACCACTCGCGATTGCAGCCGTTATTGTAGTCAATGTCGAAGCATAGGCAGTCGCAATGTCTCGTCTTAAGGCTAGCGCCTCGCATGGGCGCCGATCGGCCGAGTCGCATGGCGCACCAACGCCGCTGCCAGAAATACCAACAGCATGGCGGTGACATAGCCCGCAGCATCGAATCCTAAATCGATAACGTCGAAATGCCTGCCGGGAACAAAAATCTTATGTACCTGATCGCCAACGGAGCAGGCGGCGCAAAAGAGCAATACGGGCACGCAACGGGAGCATACGCTCCACGGACGCCTGGAAAAGCAAACCACGACCACGGAGGCGAATAATCCGACGAAGAAAAACTCTACGGTATGGGCAACGCGACGGACGTTCGTGCCCACCCACATGCGAATGGAAGCAAGTCGGCCAGACCGGACATTCGAGGCAGCCGAATCGGTGCCCCCGGTCATTCCGTTCTCCGTCTGGGCTTCACCCGTGGCATCGGCAGCCTGAACGCCCGTAGCCTGACCCTCCACCACACGCGCGGTGGACTCGCTCAGCAACGACGTCTCCACCGCATTTTGCTCCGTCAGCACCCAGATGCCCACCAGCGTTGCAGCGAACAGAACGATCGCGGTCCATCCGATTATTTGTTTTACGCGCGCCAAGGGCCAACCTCCTTTTTTGAATATCAGCGAGTGTAGCCCCAAATGACATCGTCACCGTATCAAAATTTGAATCGCAACAGGAAGCGACAAAGCGACGCAAACCCCTACCCCGCCTCGCGCATCCAGCGATCGAACGTCCCCACGCACACGCCCAGGCACTTTGCTGCCTGGCTGCGGGTAATATCACCCGCCTCATAGCTATCGCGCACCAGCTCAAACTGAGGAGGGCACGGCTTGCGAGGTCGACCGAAACGGACCCCTCGCGCCCGCGCCGCTGCAATTCCCTCCGCTTGGCGCCGATGGATATTCTCGCGCTCTACCTGCGCCACGTAGCTCAGCAGTTGCAGCACAATATCGGCAATCAGGACGTTGGTCACATCCGGCGCGCCGCTGGCCCTAGCGCGCGTGTCAAGCAATGGCATGTCCAACACCACAATGGCAACCCCGAGCTCCTTGGTAATGCGTCGCCATTCCTCAAGAATCTCGGAGTAATTACGGCCAAGTCGGTCGATAGAAAGCACCACCAGTACGTCCCCGTCTCCCAGGACGTGCAGCAGCTCGCGATAACGCGGTCGATCGAAGTCCTTGCCGCTCGCATGGTCGGCATAAATATTCGCCGAGCCCACGCCATAGGCGCCCAGCGCATCCAGCTGCCGATTAAGGTTCTGATCGCGCGAACTCACCCGCGCATAACCGTACACCGTCGCCATCTCATCCCCGCTTTCTTGTAAACCTGCCAAAAAGGGACAGGTTTATTTTGGTAGGTTTTACCTCTCAAATAGCAGGTAAGCGGGCGGCCGAGCAGACGGCAAGGTAGCCACGATTCAAATGCGGAGGGCGGTCCCGAAAGGCCGCCCTCCGCTCCCCCACCATGAGTCGGGATTTAGCTAATGGATAAGCTTAAAGTCCAAGTGCCCACGCGTGGTATTGACGCGCGAGACCTCGATAATCACGCGCTGCCCCAGCTCGTAACGGGTGCCCGTGTCGGCACCTGTGAGCGTGAGCGCGTCCTCGTCGAACTCGAACCACTCGTTGCCCAGACTCTTGATCGAAACCAAGCCTTCGACCTGCGTTAGGTCCAAGCGCACAAAAAGGCCCATGCTGCTAACCCACGAGACGGTTCCGGCATAGCGCTCGCCCAGACGGTCCTCATAGTACTGGGCAATCTTGATCTTTTGCGTCGCATGGCTGGCGGCATCTGCCGCGCGCTCGGCATCGCTGCATGCGCGGCAGATCTGCGGCAGAATGCGCGGCAGCGACTCGCGCCCCTTGCCGATCAGCCGCGGCGTACGGACCAAGGCGTCCTTGCCGCCGAGCCGCTCATAGGCCAACTGCAGTTTGAGCACGCGGTGCACCACCAGATCGGGGTAGCGACGGATGGGACTCGTAAAGTGACAGTAGCACGGCGCGGCGAGCGCAAAGTGGCCCTCGTTGCGCGGCTTGTACAGCGCGCGCTGCATGCTGCGCAGAAGCAGCGTGTTAACGAGCGGTGCGTTGGCCGTACCGGCGGCAGCATCGACTGCAGCCTGCAGCTCATCGGGGCTCCCCAGGGCAATACCGGCAGCACGGCGATCGTCGATGATGCCTAGCTGCGCCAGCGCAACGGCGGCACCGTGCAGGCTATCGGGGCTCGGATCCTCATGCACGCGATAGCAGGCCTCGATATCACGGTCTGCCAGCCACTCTGCAACGCACTCGTTGGCGAGCAGCATGGCTTCCTCGATAAGCGACGTGGCACACGAACGCTCACGCGCCACAATCTGCACGGGCACTCCGTCCTCATCCAACAGAGCACGAATCTCGGCCGTGTCAAAATCGACCGAGCCGCGGGCGCGACGAATACGACGGCGGAGTTCGGCGAGCTCGTTAGCGGCGACAAGGAAATCGCCGAGGTCGACGTTGTAGCCGCGGGCGGCCTCCTCGCACGCAAGACCGCGCTCAAGCGCTTCCTCGCGCGAGGTCTCGGCAGCCGCAACATCCTCGGCCGCACCCTCCAGCACCGAATACTCAACCGCGCCGGCACGCACCAGCAGCGCCTCGGCGCCGTCATAGTCCATACGCACACGCGAGCGAATCACGCTGGGGTACGGATCGTAATGCCGCACGCGACCCTGTGCATCGAGCTCGATGTCAACGGTAAACGCCAGGCGGTCCTCGTCAGGGCGAAGCGAGCACAGGTCATTGGACAGGCGTTCGGGCAGCATGGGAAGCACGCGATCGGCCAGATACACCGATGTCGTACGATGGCGAGCCTCAAGATCGATATGCCCGTCCCAAGCCACATAGTGTGAAACGTCGGCGATATGCACACCCAGCTTGTAGCCACCCTCGGGCGTGCGCTCCAACGAAATGGCATCGTCAAAGTCGCGCGCGTCGACCGGGTCGATCGTGATGACAAAGCGGTCGCGCAGATCGCGGCGGAGCGGGTCCTTAAGCGCCGCGGACACATCGAGCGAAAGCCCCTCGGCCTCGGCCAGCGCGGCCTCGGGATAGCTATCGGTATAGCCGTAACGCGCCATCACATATTGAACGCCCAAATCGGGCGCGTCATCTCCGCCAATGCGGCGCTCGATCGTCACGGTACCCGATTCCAGGCGCGTCGGGTAGGTCAAAATGCGCGCGACAACAGCATCACCCGGGTGGACACCCAGACGATCCGCCGAGGTATCCTTGGGCAAAATGAAGAAGTCGGCCTTCAAGCGCGAATCGAGCGGCTCGATCACACCGAGCGGACCGGCGGTCTGGTACGTACCCACCACGCTTATGGCCGCGCGCTCAACTACGCCCTCGATCACGGCGCGACGCTCGCCATGCGGGCTATTCTTAATGCTCACGGCAACGGTATCGCCGTCCATGATCTCACGCTTGCCGCGACCCATGACCTTGTAGTCGCCATTCTCGGTTATGACATAGGCACTGTGCTCATGGAGCTGCACGCGCCCGGTCAGGCTCGGACGGCGTTCGCTGCGCACCGGCCCGCGCTTATTGCGAGCTCCACGCTTATGCTTGTTATTGCGCCCCATGGCGCCTCCTAACTATCGATTGCGAACTCCAAAGAGTCTACCCAAATGATTCGCTTTCCTGCCGTCCCCTAGGGATCAAAAAACGGGCCGCCCCATAAGAGACGACCCGTTGGAAGGGATGAATTCCAGGCATGCCTACACGCGCAGGTAGCGACGCATGGCGATGGCAGAACCAAAGAGGCCGATAATCACGCCGACCAGAATCAGCGCAGCATAGGTCACCAGGTAGTACTGCATCGGCAGGGCAAACGACATCCAGCCGATGCTCTCCTGCAAACGCGGAATCATCAGATTGCGCAGCAGCTCCAGAACGCCGATGGAAAGCAGCGAGCCCAAAATGGCCTGCAGTACGCCCTCGGTGATAAACGGGCCACGAATGAAGCCGTTGCTGGCGCCGACCAGACGCATAATCGCAATCTCACGACGACGCGCCGTAATGGACAGGCGAATCGTGTTGTTGATAAAGATGAACGCGATAAAAGTCAGCAGGCCAACGAGCACCACGGCGGCGATGCGGATGTAGTTGGTCACCTGGAACAGGCGGCTCACTTCCTCCTGGCCGTACAGCACGCTCGCGTTGACGTCGCCGTCATCCGCGATCTTCTGGAAATCGGCATCCTTCTTGAGCTTCTTTGCCGTGCTCTCGACCTTGGACGGATCGTCCATCTCAATAGCGAAGGAAGCCGGCAGCGGGTTCTGGCCATCGAGCGCGCTCATGGTGGCGTCGGCGTTGCCCGACATCTTGCTCGTATACTCGGCCAGCGCGTCGTCCTTGTCCTTATAGGTCACGGACTTGACGTTATTCCACGTCTTAAGCTCGGCCTCAAAAGCCTGAACATCGGCCTGATCGGCGTCATCGCTAATGAACGCGTTGATGACAACCTGATCCTCGACGGTGCCGATCACGGAGTTCAGCATCGCGGAGCCCATGATGAACAGGCCGATGATAAACAGCGAAAGGAAGATCGTGATGACGGCGCCGAGCGAGGTAGTCCAGTTACGGAAGAAGTGGCTGATTGCCTCTTTGAAGGAGTAGCCCACGTTAGTTGGTGCCATAGTTGCCGTAACCTCCCCTCTCCTGGTCGCGGATAACGTGGCCGCCCTCGAGGGCGATCACGCGACGGTGCATGCTATCGACCATCTCGCGGTCGTGCGTGGCGACGATCACGGTGGTGCCGGTGCGGTTAATACGCTCGAGCAGCTTCATGATGCCCAGCGAGATCGCCGGGTCGAGGTTGCCCGTGGGCTCGTCGCAGATCAGCAGCGGCGGACGGTTGACCATAGCACGGGCGACGGCAACGCGCTGCTGCTCGCCACCGGAAAGCTGGTCGGGCAGCGAGTCCATCTGATCGGCCAGACCGACCAGACGCAGCACCTCGGGCACCTGGCTGCGAATGACGCCCTTGGGCTTGCCGATGCACTGCAGGGCAAACGCCACGTTTTCGTAGGCGGTCTTTTGCGGCAGAAGCTTAAAGTCCTGGAACACGGCGCCAATCTGGCGGCGCAGGAACGGAACCTTGCGGTTCTTGATCTTCATGAGGTCCTGACCGGCAACCAGGATGCGGCCGCTCGTCGGCTTGACGTCGCGGTTGAGCGTCGACAGCAGCGTGGTCTTACCCGAGCCGGAGTGACCAACCAGGAAGACGAACTCACCCGGATAGATCTCGATGTTGATGTCGTCGAGTGCAGGCTTGTTAGGCTGTGCCGGATAGATCTTGGTGACATGCTCCATAAGGATGACGGGCTCGACACCGGCCTGCTTGGCCATCTTCTTGCGGCTGGCCTGCGGATCGATGGGCGCAAACACCGACGTAAAATCGGGGTTGTTGAGCGCGTTATCGAGGCTTGCGACCTCGGCGGCCTGATCGCTCTCGACCACCGGGGCAGCAGGCTGCGTGGGGTCGGGAATAGCGGCAAAGAGACCGGACTGCGCAGGCTGAGGAGCCGGCGTCGCAGGGGCCATGGGGTCGGGAATGCCGGCCATGGTAGGCTGCGGCGTGGCGGCGCCAGCCTGAGGCTGCTCCACGCGAGCGGTCACGGCCTGAACGGGCTCAAAACCCGCCGTGCCGGAAAGCGCGACATCGCTGGTTGGATTGTAGACAAAGGGATCGGATGCCGGCTGTGCCTGATCTGCCGGCTGAGCGGGGGCCTGAGCAACAGGCTGGCCCTCTGAATCCGGAGTGGCGAAACGACTGCCCTGGACGCCTGCCTGCGTCTTGGGGGCATCATCGCCCGCACCGGAGGTACGGAAGTGGTTACCCACTGGTGCTCCTTATCGTCGTGCGTTTAAACTACATGAGCGCTTTGTATTTTAGCAGTATTAGCTTTGCTGCACATAAGAAGCATGGCGTGCTTAGGGATCCCGTCGGCCGGGCACAGGGTTACTCTCCAAATCGTCCTCGGACATGTCGGAGCCCCCGCTGCGCGCTTCGCGCTGCGGGGGCTCCTCCGTCCTGCGGAAAAATTTGGAGAGTAACCCTGTGCCCGGCCTGCGATAACTAAGGGGTCGCCGCGTTTATCTTGAGGTGCTGCATATACAAAGCTGGAAGGGTCTGAATTGCGCTTTGTCGATATATGCCCTTTTTCCTGATGGGACCGTGCTTGAGGGGCGTCTTCATGAGTTGCGGTGAAATAGGGACTGTTTTACCAGTTAAAAGGTCTAATCAGTCCCTATTTCACCGCAACTGAAACAGGGGCGCTCTCCAAGAGAGCGCCCCTGCCGGGTTTCCATAGTTCTGGCGAAGCAGTCCTTGAGATCCGCCTTGCCTTATGCCAAGAACTCCTTGGTGGTCGCCACGATGTTGGCGGCGTCCAGGCCATACTTGTGCAAGAGCTCGGCACCCGGGCCGGACTCGCCAAAGGTGTCGTTGACGCCGATCTTCTTGAGGGGCGTCGGGCACTGCTCGCACAGGACGTCGGCAACGGCGCTGCCCAGGCCACCGATTACAGAATGCTCCTCGACGGTCACGACGTGGCCGGTCTTGGTGGCGCTCTTGACGATCAGGTCGGCATCGATGGGCTTGATGGTGTGCATGTTGATGACCTCGGCGTCGATGCCCTCGGCAGCGAGCTGCTCGGCGGCCTCGAGAGCCTCGCCGACCATCAGGCCGCAGGCGATGATGGTGACGTCGGCGCCCTCGCGCATGACAATGCCCTTACCCAACTCGAAGTTGTAGGTCTCGGGGTCGTTGATAACCGGCGAGGCCAAACGAGCGAAGCGCATGTACACCGGACCGTCGCACTCGTAGGCGGCGCGCGTCACGGCGCGGGCCTCGACGTCGTCGGCAGGAACGATCACAGTCATGCCGGGGATGACGCGCATGAGGGCGATATCCTCGCAGCACTGGTGCGTGGCACCATCCTCGCCCACCGAGATACCGGCGTGCGTGGCACCAATCTTAACGTTGAGGTGCGGGTAGCCGATGGAGTTACGGACCTGCTCAAAAGCGCGGCCGGCTGCGAACATGGCAAAGGTGCTCGCGAAGGCAACGCGGCCGGTGGTCGCGATACCGGCGGCGACGCCCATCAGGTTGCTCTCGGCGATACCCACGTCGAAGAAGCGGTCGGGGCAGGCGGCCTTGAACTTGCCGGTCTGCGTGGCGGCGGCCAGGTCGGCGTCGAGGACCACAAAGTCATCGTGCTCGTTGGCGAGCTCGACGAGGGCCTCGCCGTAGCTTACGCGCGTGGCGATTTTTTTGACGTCTGCCATCCTAGAGCTCCTCTCCGGCGGCCGTGAGCTCTGCCATGGCCTGCTCAAACTGTTCATCGTTGGGGGCCTTGCCGTGCCAACCAACCTGGTTCTCCATAAAGGAAACGCCCTTGCCCTTCATGGTCTCGGCGATGATGGCGGTCGGCTGACCCTTGGTGGCGCGGGCCTCGGCAAAGGCGGCGCGGATCTGATCGAAATCGTTGCCGTCGGCAAGCTCCACCACGTGGAACTTAAAGGCGCGGAACTTGTCGGCGAGCGGCATGGGGTCGTTGACCTCCTCGACGGGGCCGTCGATCTGCAGGCCGTTGTGGTCGACGATCACGCAGAGGTTATCGAGCTGCTGGTTGCCGGCAAACATGGCTGCCTCCCAGACCTGGCCCTCCTCGCTCTCGCCATCACCCAGCAGGGCGTACGTGCGGTAAGTATCGCCCCAGTGCTTGGCGGCAACCGCCATGCCCACGGCGGCGGAGATGCCCTGGCCGAGCGAGCCGGTGGACATATCGACGCCCGGGGTGTCGTTCATGTTGGGATGACCTTGCAGGTGGCTGCCGATATGGCGCAGCGTCTCGAGATCCTCCTTGGGGAAGAACCCACGCTCGGCGAGCACGGCGTACAGGCCCGGAGCGCAATGGCCCTTGGAGAGCACAAAGCGATCGCGGTCGGCCTTGCGGGGATCGGCCGGGTCGACGTTCATTTCCTCAAAGTACAGATAGGTCATGATGTCGGCAGCGCCGAGCGAACCGCCCGGATGGCCGGACTTGGCAGCGTGCACGCCGGTGACGATGCCCTTCCTTACCTCGTTGGCAACCTTTTTGAGCTCTTCGTCGCTCATTGTGCCTTCCTTTCATCCTCATTAGACAAAATGCGCACGGCACGGAAAGGTAGTCCCAACACAGCCGCAATGCACGTACGTCATTCATTATGCTGGAAACTGATGGCTTTACCAGAGTTTTTATCATTATTTGAACAATTTAGCAGGCAGAACCGCTGATGAAACGGTTTATCAATGTGAACGTCTTTTGGATGGAACGCGGTCGACCCTACGCGCTAATGTCCTTGAATCCCTCGCCGAAGGCTTCCGTAACGTCAGCGACCGTCACAATGGCGTGAGGATCGCGCTCGCGCACGATCGTCTTGAGGGTATTGAGCTCTCGACGGCTCACGATGACCATAATCACCGGCTTCTCGGCACCCGAATACATGCCAGTCGCCTTAAACTTGGTACAACCACGACCCAGGCCATACATGATATCGGCAGCGATATCAGGGAACTTGTCCGAGATGATGAGTACCATACGGCGTTTGTTGCCACCATCGACCACGGCATCGATCACGTAGCCGCTAATGACCATCGAAAGGCCTGCATATAGTGCGTTTTCGATTGAAAAGACCGGAGCCGACAGCGCGCATACGGCAACATCGATCGCCATGACGGTCGAGCCCACCGGCAGCGAGGTGTTACGCGAGATGATTTGGCCAATCGTGTCCGAGCCGCCGGTGTTGGCGCCGGCGCGCAACACCATGCCGTAACCGATGCCCGTAATAATGCCGCCCCACATGGCAGGGAGCATCAGGTCCGCATCCGCCAGAGGTGCTACAAACGGGGCGAACAGATCGGTAAAGAAGCCCAGCAGCACAAAGCCCGTCGCGGTCTGCACCACGTAGAACATGCCACCCTCGCGCATAACGACCAACAACAGCAAGGCGTTCATCACGATGGTCTGGATACCGACGGGAAGCGACACGCCTCGCGCCGCGCCGACAGCCTGGATAATAGTCGCAAGGCCCGTAACGCCACCGGCGGCAAGACCGTTGGGAATCAAAAACAAGTCGGTCGCGATGGCGGCCAAGGCACACCCCAACATGATCTGGGGCAGGTCGTGAAAGAAGTTCATCGAAAGAATGCGCTTGATGTCCAGACGATATGCCATGCTGCCTCCCTCAAAAAAGCGCACCCAAACGGATGCGCTTTGAACTTCTTGCTGTATTCGATTCTACCGATTCGCCGAACAAAAACCACCCCTGCGCAGGGTTTGTTCTGGATACAAACCCGTCCAACCGTTAGGCTTGGCATCGGCTTGAAGCCGCCCGATGTTTTAGACCTCCGAGCCTTCTGCATCGGCGTTGCCGGTCGCCCAGCGATGGTAGCCAATAACAAACGGGTCCAGGTCGCCATCGTCAAGAACTGCCTCGACATTGCTGGTCTCCACGCCCGTGCGTAGGTCCTTAACCATCTGATACGGGTAGAGCACGTAGCTGCGAATCTGGTTGCCAAAGCCGATCGTGGTCTTGGGTCCACGAATCTCATCCAGGGCCTCGGCGCGCTTCTCGAGCTCAATCTCGTACAGGCGAGCCTTGAGGATCTGCATGCACGCGGCCTTGTTCTGGATCTGGCTGCGCTCGTTTTGGCAGGTGACCACAATGCCGCTGGGGAAATGCGTCACGCGCACGGCGGAGTCGGTGGTGTTGACGCCCTGACCGCCCGGGCCGCTCGCGTGGTACACGTCCACGCGGATGTCATCAGGACTGATCTCGATGTCGATATCATCGGGTAGCACGGGGATGACCTCGACGCCGGCAAACGTGGTCTGGCGGCGCTTCTTGTCGTCGGTGGGGCTAATGCGAACCAAGCGGTGGACGCCGGCCTCGGCGCGCAGCATGCCAAATGCGTCCTTGCCCTCGACGGTAAAGGTCGCGCGGTCGATGCCGATGACCTCGGCCGCGGGACAGTCGTTGATGGTGACCTTCCAGCCGCGACGCTGGCAGTACTTCATGTACATCTTAAAGAGCATGAAGGTCCAGTCCTGGGCCTCCAGACCACCCTGTCCGGGCTTGATGGTCACGATGGCATCGCCGTGATCGAACTCACCGGTAAACCAGCTCGAAAGCTCAAGCTCATCGATGGCACGGGCCAGGCGCTCAGCCGTGGCTGCAGCCTCCTCGCGAAGGGCGGCGGCGTCGGGGTCATCCCCCATCTCCTCGGCAAGCTCCAGCGCGGCGCGGGCATCGGAAAGCTCGCCGCGCGCGGTGTCCACGGCAGCGATATCTTCCTTGGTGCGCGCGATCTCCTCCATGGTGGCACGGGCGGCGTCGGCGTCATCCCAAAAGCCAGGGGCAACACTTTTGGCCTCGAGCTCGAACACGCGGGTACGCTTCTCGTCCAGGTGGAGATACGACTCGACCTCACCGAGCCGGTCCGCGAACGCGTCCAGCTCGGCGGGCGTTACCTCTAAAGCCTCAGCCATTAACGATTCCTGCCGTGGCAGTACTTAAACTTCTTGCCGCTACCGCAGGGGCACGGGTCGTTGCGGCCCACGTTGACGTACGGATCGTCGCTCTCGGACTTGCGATAGGTGGTCACCTTGCCACCGTTGTTGACGGCAGCCGGACCACCCTGGACAGCCGTGCGGGCCTGCACCTGCGCCTGCTTGCGCAGCACCGAGTCGCCGTTGTCACCATCGACCTCGGCAGGACCGGAGAAGCGCGCACCCTCGAGCGCGGGCTCCTCCTTGTGCTCCACGGCACGCGGGGCAGCCTTAATCTCGATGCGCAGAACCGTGCGCAGGTAATCCTCATACATGGTATCGACGAGTATCTGGAACGCGCCGTAGGCCTCGGTCTTGTACTCAACCAGCGGGTCGCGCTGGCCAAAGCCGCGCAGGCCGATGCCGGTCTTGAGGTAGTCCATCTCCTGCAGGTAGTTCATCCAGCGGGTATCGATGACGCGCAGCATGACCTGGGTGTTGAGCTCGCGCATCAGGTCCTCACCCAAGCGCTCGGCCTTCATGTTGTAGCACTTCTCCACGTAAGCCAGGACATCGGCAGCCAGGGCCTCATAATCCTCGTCAGGGAACTTCGGCGTATCGATGTGGCCGGTGAGCTCCACAACCCACTTGCGCAGGCCCTCCAGGTCGCGCTCGCCATCGTGACTGTCCTTGGTGCAGAACTCCTGCACGCAGCGGTACACGGTGTCGTGCATGACCTCGGTGATGTGGTCGGTCAGGTCCTTGCCGTCCAGAATCTTATTGCGCTCGGCGTAGATGACCTGGCGCTGCTTGTTCATGACGTCGTCGTACTCAAGGACGCTCTTACGCATGGAGAAGTTGATGCTCTCGACCTTGTGCTGGGCGCTCTCGACGGCCTTGGAGATGATCTTGTGCTGGATGGGCATGTCGTCGCCCATGTCGGCCGTGACCATCATCTTGGAGACGCGGTCCATCTTGTCGCCGCCGAACAGGCGCATGAGGTCGTCCTCGAGCGACAGGTAGAACTGGGTCTCGCCCGGATCGCCCTGACGGCCGGAGCGGCCGCGCAGCTGGTTGTCGATACGGCGGGACTCGTGGCGCTCGGTGCCGATAACGGTCAGGCCGCCGGCGGCAAGCACGCGCTCGCGCTCGGCCTTGCAAGTCTCCTTGGCCTCGGCGTTAAACTGCTCGAGCTGCTCGGGCGTCACGTCCTCCATGGTCAGGCCCTCGTACTCAAGGCGCTCGCGCACCAGCTCATCGGGGTTGCCGCCCAGCAGGATGTCGGTACCACGACCGGCCATGTTAGTAGCGATGGTCACGGCGCCGTAGCGTCCGGCCTGGGCAACGATATGAGCCTCGCGCTCGTGATGCTTGGCGTTGAGGACCTCGTGCGCGATGCCGCGCTTGGTAAGGGCGGCGGACAGCTTCTCGGAGCTTTCGATGGAGACGGTGCCCACCAGGACCGGCTGTCCCTTGGCGTGACGTCGCTCGACGTCGTCGGCAACGGCGTTGTACTTGGCCTGGATGGTACGATATACCAGGTCCTCGTGGTCCACGCGCTGCACGGGCTTGTTGGAGGGGATGACCTCGACGGGCAGCTTGTAGATCTCGCGGAACTCGGCATCCTCGGTAAGTGCCGTGCCGGTCATACCGGAAAGCTTGTCATACAGACGGAAGTAGTTCTGCAGGGTGATGGTGGCCAGGGTCTGGTTCTCCTCGCGTACGAGCACGCCCTCTTTGGCCTCGATGGCCTGGTGCAGGCCCTCAGAATAGCGGCGGCCCTCCATGATGCGGCCGGTGAACTCGTCGACGATCTTGACCTCGCCGTTGGTGACCACGTACTGCTTATCGCGGTGGAACATGTACTGGGCCTTCAGCGCCTGCTGCAGGTGGTTGACCAGCTGGCCGGAGAGATCGGCATAGATGTCATCGATACCCAGGCGGCGCTCGATCTTCTTAAGACCGCGCTCGGTGGCGGCGATGGTGTGCTTGGCCTCGTCCATGACGTAGTCGCCCGTGGGCTCGACGTCCTCGGTGGCGGTGAGCATGTCGTGCGACACGTCCTCGCCGCGCTCAAGGCCACGCACGGCACGCGCGAAGTCCTTGTAGGTACTGGCGGACTTGGTGCCAGCGCCCGAGATGATCAGTGGGGTCCTGGCCTCATCGATCAGGATGGAGTCGACCTCGTCGACGATGGCGTAGTTGTGACCGCGCTGCACGCGCTGCTCGGGACGGGTAACCATGTTGTCGCGCAGGTAATCAAAGCCGAACTCGGAGTTGGTGCCGTAAGTGACGTCTGCCTGGTAGGCCGGGCGCTTGAGCTCAAGCGGCATGTTGTTCTGGAGCAGACCGACGGTCATGCCCAGGTACTTATAGATGCGGCCCATCCACTCGGAGTCGCGCTTTGCCAGGTAATCGTTGACGGTAACGACGTGCACGCCCTTGCCGGCAATAGCGTTGAGATAGCCAGCCAAGGTGGAGACGAGGGTCTTGCCTTCGCCGGTCTTCATCTCGGCGATGTGGCCCTCGTGCAGTGCCATGGCGCCAATGAGCTGCACGTCAAAGTGGCGCATACCCATGGTGCGCTTGGAAGCCTCACGCACGGTGGCAAAGGCCTCGGGGAGCATGTCGTCGAGCGACTCGCCGTTGGCGTAACGCTCGCGGAACTTATCGGTCTGGCCGCGGAGCTCCTCCTCGGTCATCTTCTCAAACTGGGGCTCAAGACCGTTGATCTGGTCGACGATCTTGTAGTAGCGCTTAAGGTCCTTATCGGATCCAAAGGACAGCAGCTTTGACATGAATCCCATGTGGTTTTCCTTTTTGGCCATCGCCCACGCCGTGCGGTTTAGGGCGAGTTAAACACAGTTGAGTTTACTTTAGCCAAACGGCGCACAGCCTATACGGACGACAGCCCAAACCACGTAATAACTACGACCGACCTGCCAAAAAGGGACAGGTATGTTTTGGCAGGTTGTTGGCTTGTATCAACAAGAAAAGGGCCACGCACCCAAAAGGATGCGCGGCCCTCATGCCATGAATGCGAGTGTGTCCTCGGCGAGCTATTTACTCAGCAGCCTCGGTGGTCTCGGCCTCGGCAGCGGCCTCCTCGACGGGAGCCTCTGCGGGAGCCTCGGCGGCCTGCTTGGCAGCCTCCTCGGCAAACTTAGCGGCACGCTTAGCCTTCTCGGCAGCCTTAGCCTCAGCGGCAGCCCTGCGAGCGGCCTCGGCCTCAGCAGCCTTGGCGGCCTTGGCAGCCTTGGCCTCCTCGGCCTTCTTGAGCTGGGCGGCAGCGGCGCCACCGAACTTGTCGGCGAAGCGCTGGACGCGTCCACCGGTGTCGACGAACTTCTGCTGGCCGGTGTAGAACGGGTGGCACTCGTTGCAAAGCTCGACCTTCATCTCGGACACGGTAGCGTGCGTCTTGAAGGTGTTGCCGCAGGAGCACGTCACCGTGCACTCGACATACTGGGGATGGATACCCTGCTTCATGGTAGGACTCCTTATTGGTCAGGCGCTGGTTACCGATCAGCGCATAAGGCGTCTTGGTTTCCGACCAAGACAACAAACTCGGCTATGGTACCACGGCGCCGCGTGTCCCACAAAAGGTTCACGGCCTTTTCGGCACAACACGAGCTGGCCCTTGAATATCAACTATCATCCGAACACTCCCCCACATTCATCCTTCGTATGTATCGAGGTATTCCTGCTCGAGCGTTTGCGAGGACGACTCGATCTTTTCCACGAGCGTGCCGGCTTCGATGAAGTAGAACGAGCTGGTGAGGTCTGCCAGGTCGTCGAGCAGATGGCTTGAGATGAGCACGCTGCGTCCCCGCTCCACCTCGCTGCGCATCGCGTCGCAGGAGGTTTTCCGTTTTCCCGGATCGAGGCCGTTCAGCGGTTCATCGAGGATGAGGTACGGGCAACCGGTCGCTATCGCCATGGCAAGCTTTACCTGCTGCTTCATTCCTGTCGAGAGTTTACGGGTCGGCTTGTCGAGATATGGGGAGATTCCGAGGGAGTCGCAGAGCGAGTCGATGTCGGCGGCCGATTTCCACGCCTCCCTAACGAAAGAGAGGTGCTCGCGGGCCGATAGCGTGGGGTAGAGATCCGCGCCGCCCGAAGAGCTCAGGTAGACGAGTTCTGCGAATTCGGCTGATCGACGTTGGCAGATTCCGTCTGCCAACAGGCTTCCCGAGCGGATGCGGGTGGGAAATTGGCCCGACAGCGCTTCAAGAAGGGTGGTTTTCCCCGAGCCGTTGGGAGCGACGAGGCCCGCCGCCGTTCCCGGGCTCAGGAAAACAGCAAGCACTCGGACTACGAGGAGAGGTTCTTCCTGATGGGGATGAACTAAAGCAAAGGAAAAATGACCCACGGATTACCGACAAATGGTCTCATGAATTACCTTCAAAACGACCCACGCACTGGTAGAACGTTGCAAATTTCAACGTTCTGGAATCGTGGGTGCTGACGGTTTGCCATTGCGAGAGGCATGGCGGCTCGACCGTCAGGATAATCTCGGCGAGAAAATCGACGAGGACAGAGGGACGGCAGTATTGGAGCTATCGAAATGAATGGCAAGGACGAGATTATGGAGATGCCCGCCGAGGTCGATTTCTCCAACAGCGTTCCGAATCCCTACATCAGGAAGGCGCGCCGCCGCGTCACCATGAACATCGACGACGAGAACATCGACTACTTCAAGGCGGAGTCCGCCCGTACAGTGGTGCCGTATCAAGTCATCATCAGCATGTACCTGGCCGAGTGCCGCGAGCGGAGGAAGCATCTGACGTTCGCGCAGTGCAGTGGTGAACATTCCCGCTTGGGCCGTAAAAGGAAGAGGGGACTGGCAAGGCCAGTCCCCTCTTCTCTCATGACACTCGATTTGCATTTACGGCACGACGAAAGCCGGGCCGCTGGTTACCTTGTCAAATTCGAGCACCGACGTTCCGGTGTTCAAATAAAGGCTTCCTTGGTTTCCGTCTGCGGAGGCGTAAGCCAGGTGGACAAATCCGTAATCATCTCCTGATTGGTCGGCCAACATGAAGATGTTCGGATCGCCGGTTGTCTCAAATGAACCGTCGGTCACATTTCCATTGCTGTCGACGATTTGCCACCTGTTTTCGTTTTCCCCAAGGAAGGAGAGCTGGGTTAAGCCGGTCTCGTGGTCTCGGTACACTCCGTCTAGGCGGAACCCTTCGGAAATGCCATGTTTCAAGGTGTTCGCATCTTTTATGGATACGGCAGAGACTACGATTGCGGCTATCGCGACCAATAACGCCAGCGCAATGGGTATTTTGGCGGAACCGGTCTTCATGTCATGCACCTGCTTCGTATGTATCGAGGTATTCCTGCTTGAGCGTCTGCGAGGACGACTTGATCTTTTCCACGAGCGTGCCGGCCTCGATGAAGTAGAACGAGTTGGTGAGGTCTGCCAGGTCGTCGAGCAGATGGCTTGAGATGAGCACGCTGCGTCCCCGCTCCACCTCGCTGCGCATCGCGTCGCAGGAGGTTTTCCGTTTTCCCGGATCGAGGCCGTTCAGCGGTTCATCGAGGATGAGGTACGGGCAACCGGTCGCTATCGCCATGGCAAGCTTTACCTGCTGCTTCATTCCTGTCGAGAGTTTACGGGTCGGCTTGTCGAGATATGGGGAGATTCCGAGGGAGTCGCAGAGCGAGTCGATGTCGGCGGCCGATTTCCACGCCTCCCTAACGAAAGAGAGGTGCTCGCGGGCCGATAGCGTGGGGTAGAGATCCGCGCCGCCCGAAGAGCTCAGGTAGACGAGTTCTGCGAATTCGGCTGATCGACGTTGGCAGATTCCGTCTGCCAACAGGCTTCCCGAGCGGATGCGGGTGGGAAATTGGCCCGACAGCGCTTCAAGAAGGGTGGTTTTCCCCGAGCCGTTGGGAGCGACGAGCCCCGCCGCCGTTCCCGGGCCCAAGGAAAGCGATCCGATCGAAAGTATCGTCGTGCTTCCGTATCCCACGCTCGCGTCCAGGAGCTCGAGCCCATGGTGCTTTTTCGCGGGTCCAGGCTGTTTGGGCGAACGCGTCACAACGGCGCCGACCGCGAAAAGGACCGCGACGTATACCAGGGCCACGGCAAGCATCGATGCGCCGCCCGAACCGGAGCCAATGAATTCCGTCGGGAAGCATCCCACGTAACCCGTTGCCTCGATAGGCGAGAACACGGCCAGCGGCAGGAGCTCGAGCGCGGCATTATGCCCCAGTGCCGAATCGGACAATAACGGGAATGCCGGGGCCGCGACAAGCAGCGCGGAGGCAAGGGGGCCCGCGAAGACGCGCCTCGTTGCGGTCGATAGGACGACGGAACAAACGGATATCAAGGTTCCACCCGCGAGCAGCGCGAGAAGTATGGTCGTGAAGACGTTTCCCGCGGTCGTGGTAGTGAGCGCGCCGTTATGGAAGAAGGCGATCGGGTACCCGATCTGCCCGAAGCCGTTTAGGGCCAAGGCGTAAATACTCCCGGGCGCAAGGCCGGCGAGGAGCATCGCGGTCCCCGCGCCAATTATCGAAAACACGGTTTGGATAAGGCGCCGGAATTTGGGCACGGGCGCCTTTGCCGCCAGGGTCCCGGGCCTTGTGGCGCCGAGCACGAGTATCGACGAGAGAAGGAAGGGGATGAAGGGAAGGAAGGACGGCGCCTGGGCAATGGCGTAGGGCAGGAAGGAGAGGAACGGCAGGTCGTTTGCGGAGGCCGGGATATCCGCGATGCCGGAGCTGCTCAGAGCGCGGCAATATGCGAGCTCTGCGTCATTGGTCTCCTGGTCCCCCACGATGGACCCGGATTGGAAGCCCTCGTCCATGAGCGCGTAGTAGCTCTCGGCAGAGTCGAGAAAGGCGGCGTCGGTTTGAGCGGCGAGGGCGGCGTTCGCGTATCTTGCAAGCTCAGCGTCATCTTGCTGCTCTGGCGATAGGTCTGTGCCGCTGGCCTGGGGCGCGCGCGTATTGAATGCGTCGACAAAGCCCTGCATGCCCTGCTTCATAAAGAAGGGGCCGTAGATGGGTGAATTGAACGCAATGGGGACGGAAAAGGCTGCAGCAAGAACGAGCGTGGAAATCCATACGGCCTTGTCTCTTAGGATTAGTTTGAGAAGAAGTCGACAGTACATTCAGAAGCACCTGCATTCCTCAAAGCATCGTTAGATTGATAATGACAGACCGGATGAAGATGCGTAAGATGGGGGCGAGGCGAATGGCTGAACGGTATCGATACGCGGGTTCAACGGTATCACATTGACCACATAGATTTTTAACTTGCATTTCTACTCGCCCTTTTCGTAGAGTCGCCGATACGTGCTTAGCGCACCCTCGGCGCGTCCGGCAGGCTTTGCGAAATGGGATCCAGGAGACTTCGGCGCAGCATCATCTTGCGGAATGCTTCTAATGAGCCTCCCATCCTTCAAAAACAGAATCTCATCGCACAGCCTATCGACCGAATCCAAGATGTGGGATGACATGATGATGCACGTACCAGAATCGGCCAGCTTCCTGAGAATCTCGGAATGCAAGTCCACCCTGCTGGGGTCGAGCGCGTTCATGGGCTCATCTAATAGAAGGTACCGCGCACCCGTCGCATACGCAATCGCCAGGGTAAGCTGCTGCTTCATGCCCTGGCTCAGAGTGCGGATCCTCATCTTCGCGAACTCGCCTATCTGCGTTTGTTCCACTATCTCTTCGATATCGCGAGCATGCGGCCACATATCGCAAACCATCTTGAGGTGATCTTCCGCACGCAATCCGGGATACAGCAGCGTCCCCTCACCAGGTGCATAGAAGATCATAGAACGGACCTCTCTCGCACCCGTACCCTGCACCTCATCCAGAACGATGCTCCCGTCCACGCGAGGACCCGGCAAACCTGCCATCGCACGCAGCAACGTCGTCTTTCCATGCCCGTTCGGAGCGACGAGACCGTAGACCGTTCCCGGGGCAAACTCAGCGTTCACCGAATCTACGAGCACCTTCTTTCCATAAGAGATCGTCAGCGTTTGAAGGTCAATCATCGAGATCATCCCCTTTCGATCTTTGGAACACTCAGGCGCACCATCAACGGAGATACGGCGCCCAAGACCACCAGCAGAGCGCCCGATGCGCCGACGACCTCTCCAAAAGGCATCGCGTTCGTCCCTCGCCCAAGGAACCCAATCGTCCCCACCTGGGAAGCGGGATCAAACGAGGCGAATGGAGCCAGCAGCGCGACGCCCATGCCCACGCTTTCAACATGAGCGCTCAACGAACCCAACACCAAGAGAACCGCGCAAACCATTCCGGTGACAACGGGGTTGCGGCTAATCGCTGCTGTCAACGCAGCGACGACGGAAATCACGCCGTATGCCATGACCAGCAACGGAATACTGCACAACACCGCCTCCCCCACCATGGACGTTGTCGAAGCTCCCGCCCGAATGAGAGCGACGGGATACTCCGATCCACCCGCACCGTTCTTAATCACGGACACAACGACAGCGGGAACCATCGACACCAAAAGCAGCACCAAGCCAAGCAGGAGAGCCAGCGCAACAGCCGTCAGAAAACGCACATGCGCTGTTGCGGGGATCTGGAAAACCAGAAGGGAACGGCACCGCAGGTGGGTGCACGCAAGCGATGTGACAACCACGGGCAACAGCCAAAACAAGGAAGGAAGCGCTGCCTGGAGATAGGAAAGGAGGATTAATGGGGGCATCTTCGTACTTAACTCGTAAACCTTGGGGTCCGGCAAGCTCGCGATCGACTCGAGCAGAAGGGCGCGCGCCTCCACACGAGAAGGAGTCTCCGGCTCGATTCCGATCGATTGCAGGAGGGTCGCATCTGCCGCGCCCAGCTCGCCTCGAGCGCGCTCGTACGTCGCAAGGCTTCGAAACCCCTCCGCAGGCGTGGGCGCGTACACGAAACCCGAAAGAGCATCTCGCATGCCTTCCAGGGCCGCTTTGCCCTCGACGTCCATATTCGCAGCGTCCTGCTCTAGATACCGATCTATTGAACGGAGCTCCCCATCCCTATACCGAACAGCGGAAACGTCACCAGCGTCAGGAAACACCTCGACCAGAGCCGGGGCCAGCATCGCCGCCGACATTGCAATCGCGCATACGGCGAGGGCAGGAGAATGCAGGAGCAGCTTCCCCATCGTTCTTACGTATGCAACGGCGGAGGCACAAGCGCTCGAACGGGCTGTCGTTCTCGATGCGGTGAAGGAACCTCGCTCAAGACAAATCGGGGACATCGGGCACGCGCAGCCGCTCTTTCCAGCAACGCAAAGCAGGCTAATTGCCAGCACCTCGATCCCGATTGCGCATACGAGGGTAATCGCGCCACGCTCGAAGCAAAGTCCAGGCAGATTCACTATCTGCGTTGTCGGGTACGGGCTATAGGCGCCGACGGTCAACTCAGTGTTCGCATACGTAAGGGGATTCAACAGGGCGAACTCACGTAAAGCGATGGATCTTCCGTAATACCCGGGAACCATCGTCGCCCCCATCAGGGCACATACGAACACGATTCCAAGCGTAGGGTTATTGGCAATCTTCACGGCAAGGTGAACGACGAGCGAGATGAACGCCGCCACCAAGAATTGCAAGATGGCCGTCTGTGCGAACACCAGCCAAGCCGGTTTGATAACCGGAGTCGCATATTGAACGTAGCCTATCGGATAGAACGGCGAGCCCGGGCCATTCTTCACAAGTGCGGCGATTATCCCTGGAAGATTGACGGCGAAGACGGCAAGCATCGCAAAAACACTCGCCCATACGCTCGATGCAACAAGCCTGCCCAGCTCACCCATCGGTGCCTGGATGATGAGCTTTTCGCGTTTGTTAAGACGCGCGGCAAGGAACGAGACGGCAACGGCCGTTGCGGCCCATAGCAAGTACTCCTTCGATCCGTCATAAAAGGAGTACGCTCCATCCGACACCTGCAGAAACGGAAGCAGAGGAGAGAGCGGCGCCAAGACAAGACGCCCCGCGGCAAGAGGGTACAGAAGCGCGGGCATGCTTGATGAAGAGGTATAGACGCCCTCCTCCCCCGCATTCACAAGCGCATCCGCATAGGATGCTGACAATTCCTGCTCAACACGGGTTATTCCCGACTCGAGGTATTCAACCCGTCCGTCGATGCCAGCCGCGCTCCTGAAGACGGGCAAAGCACAAAGAACCATCAACGCAACAACGGCAATACAGAGCGACCTGGAGGAGAGGAGCGACCTAAAGATTTCCTTCGAGATCTTGAGCATATTCATCGCCAACCTTAACCCCATCCACCTGGAACAGCGGGGCTGAACAAAATGCTCGGCCCCGCCTCGCATCTAGTGATTGCAGCATGCTGTGATTACTTGCCGGCAAAGTCAATTTAACATAAACTGTTAAAAAGTAACCTGAGTTTCCTTGATTCTCATTTTCATTGCAACAGCCTCAGGACTCAGCGCAACGCGTTGCGC
>CABUPE010000010.1 GCA_902493515.1 uncultured Collinsella sp. | reverse complement strand
AAATCCAAGGGTTATACCCTAAGAGCAAACCACCCCTTTTAGGGGTGGTTTTGATTTTTCGGTCCCTCGACATCGGTAGCTCAAACTGCCATGTTCTGTGATTTGCGTCGTATCGGGCACCCTGCCGTTGGGCAATAAAATTGCACCATTCGAGCAATAATTTGCGTTGACCTGCTGAAGAATTGTCTCTGCCTTGTAGCGACATATAGTTCCAGCGGTAAGATGCTTAGGTATCGCAATTTGGTCTGCGGCTGTGTGCCGCACGCATGGGGCGCTTTTGCGCCTGCGAAAGGATCTTTGAATAACATGAAGGCAATCATCCCCGCCGCCGGTCTTGGCACGCGTTTTCTGCCTGGCACTAAGTGCACGCCCAAAGAGATGCTGCCGGTGCTCGACAAGCCCGTCATTCAGTATGTCGTTGAGGAGGCGCTCGACCCCGAGGAGGTCGACGGTGCCATCATCGTTACTTCTCCCGGCAAGCCCGAGCTGCTGAACTACTTCCAGCCCGATCGCTCGCTCGAGAACCTGCTGCGCGAGCGCGGCAAGAACGCCTATGCCGATGCCGTCGCCCACGCTGGCGGTATGCCGGTCGACTTCCGTTATCAGTACGAGCCCAAAGGCCTCGGCCATGCTATCCGCTCTGCTGCCGACGCCGTGGCAGGGGAGAACTTCCTGGTTCTTCTGGGCGACTACGTTGTGCCTAACCGCGACATCTGCGACAAGATGCTCGCCGTTTCCAAGGAGCACGGTGGCGCTTCGGTTATCGCCGTCGCTGCTTGCTCGCCCGAGGAAGTCAGCCGCTACGGCGTTATCGCCGGCGAGCGCGTCGGTTCGCTCGAGGGCGCCGAGGACGTTGCCGATGCAGAGCCGGACGCTGTCTGGCGTATCGGCGGTCTGGTCGAGAAGCCCGCTCCCGAGGCTGCTCCGTCCAACCTGTACATCGTCGGCCGCTATCTGCTGAGCCCGCTGGTCATGGACCTGCTGGCAGATCAGCAGGCCGGCAAGGGCGGCGAGATCCAGCTCACCGACGCCATGGCCCGTTCGCTCGACCGCGAGGCCATGTATGCCGTCGTCATCGACCCGCTGTCGGGCTACGACACCGGCACTCCCTCTGGCTGGATGGCCACCAACGCCCTCATGGCTGCAAGCGATCCCCGCTTTGCCGGCGCCTTCTGGGACGCCATCGACGAGCGCGGCGGATTGATGCGCAAGTAAGCCTTCGGACATCGACATTTACGGGCGCGGACCCCGGTTCGCGCCCGTTTTTTATAAGAGCTGCGATTGCCGGCTCTCTGTTCACAGAAAATATATGAACATATGTTCGATACACATACATCTACCTGTGTGTTTTCTGTCGAAAAACTTTGCTACTCCAAAAACTCAATCGCGTCAAGGCTTTTCTTGCCCAACGGTCGCTACCTGATAAACTATTAGGTTGCGATAACTGGCGAAGCTATGCCTCGCCAACCCACCGAGCATTTCCGTGAAGGAGGAAAAACCTGGTGACCTACGCATACACTGCCACTGAGCGCAAGCGCGTCAGCTTCGGGAAAATCCCGGAGGCCATGGAGCTCCCCAACCTTATCTCTGTTCAAAGGGAATCCTTTGAGCGTTTTAAGGACGAGGGCCTTCGTGAGGCGTTCAAGGAATCCAGCCCCATCCAGAGCCAGAACCATGTTCTCGAGGTTACCTTCGGCGAGCATCAGTTCGGCGACCCCGCGCACACCGTCGAGGAGTGCCGCGAGAAGGACATGACCTATCAGGCCCCGCTTCTGACCGACGTCCGTCTCACCAACAAGGAGACCGGCGAGATCAAGGAGCAGCTCGTCTTCATGGGCGACTTCCCCATGATGACCGATCAGGGGACCTTCATCATCAACGGTACCGAGCGTATCGTCGTCTCGCAGCTCGTCCGCTCCCCGGGCGTGTACTACAGCTCCGAGATGGATTCGGGCAAGCAGATTTACAAGGCCCAGATCATCCCGTCCCGCGGTGCATGGCTTGAGTTTGAGGTCGACAAGCGCGACCAGCTCATGGTCTCCATCGACCGCAAGCGCAAGCAGAGCGCCACGATGTTCCTGCGCGCCCTTGGCATTGCCGTCACCAACGACGACATCATCGAGCTGCTCGGCAACTCCGATGTGATCAAGCGCACTCTGGAGCGCGATACCGCCCTCACCCGCGAGGATGCCCTTATCGAGATCTACCGTCGCCTGCGCCCGGGCGAGCCTCCCACCGTGGACGCTTCCCGCAGCCTGCTCGAGGGCCTGCTCTTTAACCCGCAGCGCTACGATCTGGCCCGCGTCGGTCGTTACAAGGTCAACAAGAAGCTCAACCTCACTACCGAGGAAGAGGTCACGGTGCTCACCGACGAGGATATCGTCGCGACGCTGCGCTACCTGCTGTCCCTCGCTGCTGGCGAGCAGGGCTTCAAGGTCGACGACATCGACCACTTCGGCAACCGCCGCATCCGTACCGTCGGCGAGCTCGTCGCCAACCAGTTCCGTATCGGCATGAGCCGTATGGAGCGCGTCGTCCGTGAGCGCATGAGCTCCCAGGACATCGACGAGATCACCCCGCAGTCGCTCATCAACATCCGCCCGATCGTGGCCTCCATCAAGGAGTTCTTCGGCTCCTCTCAGCTCTCGCAGTTCATGGACCAGGCGAACCCCCTGACCGGTCTGACCCACAAGCGCCGTCTGTCCGCACTCGGCCCTGGTGGTCTTGCCGGCCACAAGTCCGGCTCCAGCCGCCGCACCAACGTGCCGACGGCCGTCCGCGACGTTCACAATTCGCACTACAGCCGCATGTGCCCGATCGAGACCCCCGAAGGCCCCAACATCGGCCTGATCGGCTCGCTCGCCCTCTACGCCCGCGTCAACGAGTATGGCTTCATCGAGGCCCCGTTCCGTCGTGTCGAGAACGGCGTTGCCACCGACCAGATCGACTGGATGACCGCTGACGAGGAAGAGAAGCACGTCATCGCGCCGGCCAACACGCCGCTCGATCCCAAGACCAACGAGTTCATCACGACCGATGCCGAGGGCAAGCTCGTCCGTCCGCACACCGTGATCGCCCGTACCCGCGACTTCGACGGCTCCTTCGGCGCTCCCGCCGACGTGCCCGTCGAGGACGTCGACTACATGGACGTCTCACCGCGTCAGATGCTCTCCGTCGCAGCCACGCTGATTCCGTTCCTGGAGCACGACGACGCCAAGCGTACGCTGATGGGCGCTAACATGCAGCGTCAGGCCGTGCCGCTGGTTCACCCCGCCGCTCCCTATGTCGGTACCGGCATGGAGCGTCGCGCCGCCCTGGACTCCGGTGAGGTCACCCTGGCCAAGAACGCCGGTGAGGTCATCTTTGCCGACGCCGCCAAGATCATCGTCAAGCATGCCGGTGGCATGGATGAGTATCATCTGGCCAAGTATCAGCGCTCCAACCAGTCCACCTGCATCAACCACCGTCCGCTCGTTCGCGTCGGTGACACCGTTGAGCAGGGCGAGCCTCTGGCCGACGGTCCTTCGACCGATCACGGCGAGCTCGCACTGGGTCAGAACCTCACCGTGGCCTACATGCCGTGGGAAGGCTTTAACTACGAGGACGGTATCGTCGTGTCCGAGCGCCTGGTGGCCGAGGACCTGCTGACGACCATCAACATCACCCGTCACGAGATCGACGCCCGCGACACCAAGCTCGGCCCCGAGGAGATCACCCGCGAGATCCCGAACCTCTCCGAGGACATGCTTGCCAACCTCGACGAGGACGGCATCATCCGCATCGGCGCCGAGGTCGGCCCTGGCGACATCCTGGTCGGCAAGGTTACCCCCAAGGGCGAGAGCGCTCTGACCGCCGAGGAGCGCCTGCTGCGCGCCATCTTCGGTGCCAAGGCCCACGACGTCCGCGACACCTCCCTTAAGATGCCTCACGGCGCTTACGGCCGCGTCATCGACGTTGTCCGCTTTAGCCGCGAGAACGGCGACGACCTGGCCCCCGGCGTCAACGAGCAGGTGCGCGTCTACGTCGCCCAGCGTCGTAAGATCCAGCAGGGCGATAAGATCGCCGGCCGCCACGGCAACAAGGGCGTTATCTGTAACGTTCTGCCGGTCGAGGACATGCCCTACATGGCTGACGGTACCCCGATCGACGTTATCCTCAACCCGCTGGGCGTTCCTTCGCGTATGAACGTCGGCCAGCTGCTCGAGTGCCACCTTGGCTGGGCTGCTGCCTGCGGTTGGGATACCGAGCAGGCCGACTCCGACAAGTACGTCCCCGGTCCGTTCTTCACCGCCACGCCCGTCTTCGACGGCGCCAAGGAGGACGAGATCGCCGAGGTCATTCGTCGTGCCAACAAGAACATGCTCAACAAGGCCACCGCTGCCTTTGGCGATCACATGCGTCCCGAGTTCGTCACCCAGCTTGACGAGCGCGGCAAGACCCGTCTGTTCGACGGCCGCACCGGCGAGGAGTTCCGCGAGCCCATTACCGTGGGTACGTCCTACATCCTCAAGCTCGGCCACATGGTCGACGACAAGATCCACGCCCGTTCGACCGGCCCTTACAGCTTGGTTACCCAGCAGCCTCTGGGCGGCAAGGCCCAGTTCGGCGGCCAGCGCTTCGGCGAGATGGAAGTTTGGGCACTGTACGCATACGGTGCTTCCAACGTCCTGCAGGAGATCCTGACCGTCAAGTCCGACGATACCGTGGGCCGCGTCAAGACCTACGAGTCCATCGTCAAGGGCGAGAACGTTCCTGTCCCGGGTATCCCCGAGTCCTTCAAGGTTCTCGTCAAGGAGATCCGCTCCCTCGCACTGGACATCGAGCCCATGCACGATGCCGACGAGGACGCCTCCGTCCCTGTGACCGCCGAGGAGACCTCCGCTCTCGACGACCTGGCTGCGCTCGCCGGCGTTGACGCCGACGTCGAGGCCGAGGATGCCGAGACCGCCGAGGCGCCCGAGGCTGTCGCCGCCACGACCACTGATAAGGAGTAGTTGACTGTGGCAGATTTCGAAGCTACTGATTTTGACTCGGTAAAGATCTCCCTTGCCTCCGCCGACCAGATCCGTTCCTGGTCGCACGGTGAGGTCAAGAAGCCGGAGACCATCAATTACCGTACCCTCAAGCCCGAGAAGGACGGCCTGTTCTGCGAGAAGATCTTCGGTCCCGCCAAGGACTGGGAGTGCTCCTGCGGCAAGTACAAGGGCATCCGCTTTAAGGGCATCGTCTGCGAGCGCTGCGGCGTCGAGGTCACCTCGGCCAAGGTGCGTCGCGACCGCATGGGCCACATCGAGCTCGCCGCTCCCGTGTCCCACATCTGGTACTTCAAGAGCCCCACGAGCTTCCCGATGAGCCGTATGCTCGACATCAAGTCCAAGGACCTCGAGAAGGTTCTGTACTTTGCCAGCTACATCATCACCGAGGTCGACTACGAGGCTCGCGAGGCCGACGCCGACGACCTGCGCGAGGAGCTCGCCGCCGATCTGGAAGAGATCGATGCCGAGTGCGCCCGCCAGATCGAGTCCCTCAAGGAGCAGGGCAACCCCGAGAACTTTGACGAGTTCTCCGACGAGGAGCCGCTGACCCCCGAGGAGATCGCCTCTGGCATCGTCGACATCGAGGAAGAGTGCAAGGACGAGAAGCAGCTCCGCACGGACGCCTTCAACGCCTTCATGAAGCTCACCGAGCGCGACCTCATCTCCGATGAGCCGCTGTTCCGCGAGATGACCCGCTACTACTCCATGTACTTTAAGGGTGGCATGGGTGCCGAGGCCGTCCGCGACCTGCTCGCTGCCATCGACCTCCCCTCCGAGGCCGAGAAGCTCAAGGCCATCATCGCCGACGAGGACTCCCAGAAGCAGAAGCGCGAGAAGGCCGTCAAGCGCCTCGAGGTCGTTGACGCCTTCCTGAAGGGCGGCAACAGCCCCGCGAACATGATCCTGGACGTCATCCCGGTCATTCCGCCCGATCTGCGCCCGATGGTCCAGCTCGACGGCGGCCGCTTTGCCGCGTCCGACCTCAACGACCTGTATCGTCGCGTGATCAACCGTAACAACCGACTCAAGCGCCTGCTCGACCTGGACGCCCCTGCGATCATCGTGAACAACGAGAAGCGCATGCTCCAGGAGTCCGTGGACGCCCTGTTCGACAACGGCCGTCGTGGTCGCCCGGTCTCTGGCCGTGGCGGTCGCCCGCTCAAGTCGCTCGCCGAGGCCCTCAAGGGCAAGCAGGGTCGTTTCCGTCAGAACCTGCTGGGCAAGCGTGTCGACTACTCCGGCCGTTCGGTAATCGTTACCGACCCCAAGCTGCTGCTGCACCAGTGCGGTCTGCCCAAGACCATGGCGCTGGAGCTTTTCAAGCCCTTCGTCATGAAGCGTCTGGTCGAGCTTGGCAAGGTCGAGAACATCAAGGGCGCCAAGCGCGCTATCGACCGCGGTGCCACCTTTGTGTGGGATATCCTCGAAGAGGTCATCGACGGCCGCGTCGTGCTGCTCAACCGTGCACCGACCCTGCACCGTCTGTCCATCCAGGCCTTTGAGCCGGTGCTGGTCGAGGGCAAGGCTATCCACCTGCACCCGCTGGTCTGCTCGCCCTTCAACGCCGACTTCGACGGCGACCAGATGTCTGTCCACGTGCCGCTGTCCAGCCAGGCTCAGGCCGAGGCTCGCGTGCTCATGCTCTCTGCGAACAACCTGCGCTCGCCGGCATCCGGCAAGCCGGTTAACATCCCTTCGCAGGACATGATCATCGGTGTGTACTACCTGACCCAGGTCCGCGAGGGTCTGCCGGGCGAGAACCACGTGTTCGCCAGCTTCGACGACGCGCTGCACGCCTATGACTGCCGTTCCGAGGTCGACATGCAGGCCAAGATCCAGGTTCGCGTGTCCGCTGCCGATGCCAACGTCATCAACGAGGACGGCACCCGTATCTTCCGCGTCAAGAACGGCAAGAATGAGTTCGTCGACTACGACGTCACCGGCAACAAGACCGCGCGCTTTGAGACCTCTATCGGCCGCATCATCTTCAACCGCCAGTGCCTGCCCGAAGACTACGAGTTCATGAACTACAAGATGGTCAAGGGCGACGTGGCCAAGCTGGTTGCCGACTGCTGCGATCGTTACCCCGAGGCCAAGGTCGGCCCGATCCTCGACGCCATCAAGTACTCCGGCTTCCACTACGCTACCCGCGCCGGCCTCACCATCTCGGTGTGGGACGCTCTCATCCCTGCCGAGAAGCAGGAGCTGCTCGACCGCGCCCAGGCTAACGTCGACCAGATCAACGAGTACTTCGAGGAGGGCTTCATCAACGAGACGGAGCGCCACATCGAAGTCGTTAACGAGTGGACCGCTTGTACCGACAAGGTCGCAGCGCTCATGCTCGACTTGTTCGACGAGGAGAACCCGCTCTACATGATGGCCGACTCCGGCGCCCGTGGTTCTAAGACCCAGCTGCGTCAGCTCGGCGGCATGCGTGGCCTGATGGCAGACATGTCCGGCGAGACGATCGACCTTCCCATTAAGGCGAACTTCCGCGAGGGCCTGCTGCCGCTCGAGTACTTCATTTCGACCTACGGCGCCCGTAAGGGCCTGGTCGATACCGCATCCCACACCTCGGACTCTGGTTACCTGACCCGTCGTCTGGTCGACGTGGCCCAGGACGTCATCGTCCGCGAGGAGGACTGCGGTACGCACGAGGGCGTCACCTACAACCTCATCATCCCCGGCACCACTGACCTCAACACCGACCTCGTCGGCCGTTGCTTCATTGAGGACGTCGTGGCTCCCGATGGCACCGTGCTCTTTGAGCAGGACGGCTACATCGAGAAGGTCGCCGACATCCAGAAGATGGTCGATGCCGGCCTTAAGAAGGTCAAGCTTCGCGCGCTGCTCACCTGCCGCTCCAAGTACGGCGTGTGCCAGAAGTGCTACGGCTGGGATCTTTCCACCCGTCGTCCGGTCGCCATCGGTACCGCGGTCGGCATTATTGCCGCCCAGTCCATCGGCGAGCCCGGTACGCAGCTTACGATGCGTACCATTCACTCCGGCGGCGTCGCTGGCGTCGACGATATTACGCAGGGTCTGCCTACGGTCAGCCGTATGTTCGATATCGTCGGCAACGTCAACGAGAAGATTCTGGGTCGCGAGGCCGAGCTGGCCCCGTACTCCGGCCACCTCTCGATTAAGCCCGAGAAGTCCGAGTACGTGCTGACGCTCACCGACTCCGAGGATCACACCCGTGTCCTCGACGAGCGTCGCGTTCCCGCTTCGGTGCGCTTCATGCCCGAGATCGAGGACGGCTGCGAGGTTCGCGCCGGCGACCAGATCACCAAGGGCTTCGTCAACTTCCGCAACCTGCGCAAGCTGACCGACATCGAGTCGACGATGCACACCTTCGTCGAGAGCGTCAAGGACGTCTACACCAGCCAGGGCGTCGACCTGAACGACAAGCACATCGAGGTGCTCGCACGTCAGATGCTGCGTCGCGTTCAGATCACCAACCCCGGCGACTCCAAGTACCTGCTTGGTCAGTACGTCGACCGCTACGAGTTCGCCGACGAGGTCGAGCGCGTTGCCCGTCTGGGCGGTCAGGCTCCCGTGGCCGAGCCCGTCATCCTGGGTACGCTCAAGGTCGCGTCCAACATCGACTCCTGGCTGTCGAGCGCTTCGTTCATCCGTACTGCCGGCGTCCTTACCGAGGCTGCCATTGAGGGCAAGGTCGACCACCTGCTCGACCTTAAGTCCAACGTCATCGTCGGTAAGAAGATCCCGGCTGGTACCGGCCTCAAGCCGTACGCTAACGCCAAGCTGACGTATCGTACGGCCGACGGCTACGTGGACATCGACGGCCCGGCTTCGCCCAACGCCAAGTCGCTGCCCGAGTGGGCTCCTGTGGAGCTCAAGGACCTGGACGAGCAGCTCCCGCAGCAGCTCGACTGGGCCGGCTACGACGAGTTCGGTGGTGCTGACGGTTCGTTCACCCGCAACGGCCACACCATCTCCGCCGAGAAGGCTCGCCTGTACCTGTTCGACGACCTGGGCGTGTCGCAGCGCTGGACCAACAAGTTCAGCGAGGTCGGCATCGAGACGGTCGGCGACCTGGTCGGCAAGTCCGAGGAGGATCTGCTGCGCATCGATGGCATCGGTGCCAAGGCGATCGAGGAGCTCCGTGACGGTCTGGAGGCCCACGACCTGCTCTACATCCTCGAGAACAACGACGACGTTGCCGACGAGGAAGACCTCTCGCAGCTGCTGCAGATGGTCTTTAGCCCCGACGGTCCGGACGACATCCTGCTGGGCACCTCCGCTGCGCCGACGCATCACGCCGACGCCGACGAGGAGCTCCTGGGCGCCCCGATCGACGACAAGAAGGCTCCCGCCAACGGTGCCATCAACGAGGACATGGCTTCCCTCGACGAGCTGCTCAACCAGCTCGTGGACACCGACGACGCCGAAGAGGCCAAGGACAACGACGAGGAGTAACTTCCAAGTACGTTAACCGCCCTTCCAAAGACCCGTTTCCCAACAGGGAAGCGGGTCTTTTTTGATGAGGAACGTTGCCCCGACGAGCACGTCGGATTCCCGGAACGGGCCGCCCGCTGTTTAAGTTTGTCGCGAGTTCCGCACGCAAAGGAAAGCACTTAATGTGCTTTCCGTCTTGCGCAGGACTGTAGAGCAGCAAACTTAAACAGCGGGCGGCCCGTTTCGGGAATCTGCCCCCGCGCACAGAAGGGGATTCCTTTTGTCAAAAAGGGACAGGTTTATTTTGGTAGGTTTTTACTGCTTGAATTTGAAACATTCCGTTCGGTCAAAGCGTATCTATGGTGAGGGCCTCAGCAAGAAACATCAGCATCACCGGGAGGTGATTATGGAAGAACAAGCATTTAGACAGGCGGTCGAAGATCACCGGGATGTCGTGTTTCGGATCGCATTGACGTACCTACGCGATCGTGCCGATGCCGACGATGTTGCCCAAGATGTCTTTCTTAAGTTGCTCAAAAGCGATGGACACTTTGAAAGTTGGGAGCATCTTCGTCGCTGGCTTATTCGGGTCACGATCAATGAATGCAAATCGCTCTTTCGAAAGCCATGGAGGCGCATAGAGGATATTGAGAACTTGGCCGATTCACTCTCGGCAGCGCAGGATGAGACCAAGGTGGTCCTGTCAGACGTTATGCGACTTCCGGAACGATTCCGTGTTCCCATCGTGCTCTATTACTATCTAGGCTTTTCGACCTCAGAGATTGCCGAGTTGTTGCATGTACCAGCCGCGACCGTTCGAACGCGTTTAGCTCGCGGTCGATCGAAGCTCAAATTCATCCTAGAGGAGGGCGACCGTGAAATCCAATCAAATCAAGCAGGCCTTCGAGTCCATCCAAGCCGATAGCAATCTTGCAGATCGCGTCCTTAATACCGCTGCGGGTGAGCCGCTTCATCGAAAGGGCCACGCGAAGCCTCTCTATGTTGCCGTAATCGGATGTCTTGTCGGAGTGCTGGCGACCGGAGGGGTCGCCTACGCCGTCGTCAATTCCAGATATTTTGCCTCAGCCTGGGGAAACCACGGCAACGGGGATTCCATTACCTGGACCAACGGTGGCTCATCGGGGACTAAATACACCTACACCAGAGAGTTTGGTGATGGCATCGCGCCCCAAAGCCTGGAGGGTGCAGTTCAGAAAGTTAATCTGTCCGTCGAGGGTAACGGCTATACGCTCGATATCCATGAGATGGCTATTGACCAAAACGGCTGCGGCGCCGTGACGTTTACGTTGTCAAATCCAAATGGAGTTAACTACTACAAGCCAGCAGCAGAGACAGGCGAACTTGTTCTTTATGGTGAAGAAGAACAAGGCATCGGCACGCCAAGCATGAACTTCGGCGAGGAATGGGCTGACACACGCTGCACCATTGATAAGGACACATTAAGCGATACTGTCATTAATGGCACGATGTACTTTGCTTCTATGGATCGCGAGCGAGGTTTTCAACATGCGGTCACCTGGAATATCTCGTGGACCGAGGGCGAAGGCGAGGATGCGAAGCCGTTCGAGGCATCGACGCCCGAGTTTAGCGTCGGAGCGTACGTCGATACAAAGGAACTCCGCTCCGATGACTCGCCTCTCGAGATCAGCCCGTTTTCTATCCAGACACACATCGATGATCTGGGCTATGAAGCAGTTGATAATAAGCTGACCGTCAGCTACAAGGATGGATCGGAGCAGATTATCGAAGATGACGACGCAGGGGTGTTCAACTTATATTTTTCTTATGCGCGCAATAGCGGAGAGAACATCTGGGTGCCAACGAAGTTGATTGATGTCGACCAAGTGGTCTCAGTAACGCTTGAGGGCACGAGGTGCACGTCAACAGGAGAGACCGAAACAGAAGTACCCTTTACCATCGTCTATTCGTAAGATTTGGGGCCGCTTCCTACTAGGGGAAGCGGCCTCTTTTGCGTTTAATGGAAACGCCGCTGATTTCCATGCGACAGATGAGAGCAGATTACCGCTGGAGCGCGACGTTTCCCCAGATAAAACCGACCAAAATTAACCTGTCCCTTTTTGGCAGGGAACGTTGCCCCAACGAGCACGTCGGATTCCCGGACCGGGCCGCCCGCTGTTTAAGTTTGTCGCGAGTTCCGCACGAGCCGGAGGCCACTTAATGTGGCCTCCGTGCGAGCCAGGACTGTAGAGCAGCAAACTTAAACAGCGGGCCGCCCGGGCCGGGAATCCGCCCCCGCGCACAGAAAGGGATTCCTTTTGTGTAGGCTTTGCGGAAATGTGCTCATTTTGGGATACGCCCGGCGGCGTGGTCTGTTGACGGCACAGCTAACGCCACGTATCCTATCGAACTGCGTGTTTCGTAGGGGGATGCTGACCCCTCGATTCAAGCCGTTGCACTTTACAGAAAGCTGGAATCATTCGAGAAGGAGTACGCTTTGCCTACTATTAACCAGCTGGTTCGCCAGGGCCGTCGTTCCGTGCCCAAGAAGTCCAAGAACGCTGCTCTGCAGCACAACTCCCAGAAGCGCGGCGTGTGCACCCGCGTCTTCACCACGAGCCCCAAGAAGCCGAACTCGGCTCTTCGTAAGGTTGCCCGTGTTCGCCTTGTCAACGGCATCGAAGTTACTGCTTACATCCCGGGTGAGGGCCACAACCTGCAGGAGCACTCCATCGTGCTCGTCCGCGGCGGTCGTGTCCGTGACCTCCCTGGTGTCCGTTATCACGTCATCCGTGGCGCCTACGACGCTGCTCCGGTCCAGAACCGTATGCAGGCCCGTTCCAAGTACGGTGCTAAGCGCCCCAAGGCTAAATAAGCCAGATAACGTTTTGATACTTTCGCCGTGTGCCGCCTAAGCGCCGCACGGTAGACACTTAAGGAGATTTCACATGCCGCGTCGTGCAGCAGCTAATCGTCGTGAGGTTCAGCCTGACGCCGTTTACAACAACCGCCTGGTGACTCAGCTCATCAACAAGGTCCTTCTTGACGGCAAGAAGGCCACCGCTGAGCGCATCGTTTACACCGCTTTCGAGATCGTTGCCGAGAAGTCCGAGGGTGGCGACGCTCTCGCTACCTTCAAGAAGGCTATGGACAACGTCAAGCCCACACTCGAGGTTAAGCCCAAGCGTGTCGGTGGCGCTACCTATCAGGTCCCGATGGAGGTCAACTCCCGTCGTTCCACCGCTCTGGGTATCCGCTGGATCGTCAACTTCTCCCGCGCTCGCAAGGAGAAGACCATGGCCGAGCGTCTCGCCAACGAGATCCTCGACGCTTCCAACGGCCTGGGCGCTTCCGTCAAGAAGCGTGAGGACGTCTTCAAGATGGCCGAGGCCAACCGCGCGTTCTCTCACTATCGTTGGTAAGTTAAGGTAAGGAACTAACATGGCTAAGCCTAAGTACAAGCTTTCCGATACCCGTAACATCGGCATCATGGCCCACATCGATGCCGGTAAGACCACCACGACCGAGCGTATTCTTTACTACACCGGTAAGACCCACAAGATCGGTGAGGTCCATGAGGGCGCTGCCACCATGGACTGGATGGTTCAGGAACAGGAGCGCGGCGTAACCATTACCTCCGCTGCTACCACGTGCTTCTGGAACAAGGACGGTAAGGACTACCGCATCCAGATCATCGACACCCCGGGCCACGTTGACTTCACCGCCGAGGTCGAGCGCTGCCTGCGCGTCCTCGATGGCGCTGTCGCCGTCTTCGACGCCGTTGCTGGCGTTCAGCCCCAGTCTGAGACCGTTTGGCGTCAGGCTTCTACCTTCAACGTCCCCCGCATCGCCTTCATCAACAAGTATGACCGCGTGGGCGCTGACTTCTTCAACGCTATCGAGACCATGAAGGATCGTCTCGACGCTAACGCCGTGGCCGCTCAGGTCCCGATGGGTGCCGAGGACAACTTCTGGGGCGTCATCGACCTGGTCACCATGACTGCATGGGACTTCAAGGCCGACGAGAAGGGTATGACCTACCCCGAGCCGATGGACGAGATTCCGGCTGAGTTTGCCGACATCGCTGCCACCAAGCGCGAGGAGCTCCTCGACGCTGCTGCCAGCTTTGATGACGAGCTCATGGAGAAGATCCTCATGGAGGAGGACTTCACCGTCGAGGAGCTCAAGGCTGCTCTGCGTAAGGGTGTTCTGGCCAACGAGCTCAACCTCGTCTTCGTGGGCTCCGCCTACAAGAACAAGGGCGTTCAGGAGCTGCTCGACGCTGTCGTCGACTACCTGCCCAGCCCGCTCGACGTCGAGGCCGTCACCGGTACCGATCCGGACACCGGCGAGGAGATTCAGCGTCATCCTTCCTTCGACGAGCCCTTCTCCGGCCTGGTCTTCAAGATCATGACCGACCCGTTCGTCGGTAAGCTCACCTACGTCCGCGTTTACTCCGGTCGCGCCGAGTCCGGCTCCTACGTGGTCAACGCTTCCAACGGTCAGCGCGAGCGTCTCGGCCGCATCCTCGAGATGAACGCCGCCGAGCGTATCGACCGTGACGACGCCGCTGCCGGCGACATCGTCGCTTGCGTCGGCTTCAAGAACTCCACCACCGGTGACACCCTGTGCGCCGAGGGCAAGGAGATCGTCCTCGAGAAGATCGAGTTCGCCAAGCCCGTTATCGACGTTGCCATCGAGCCCAAGACCAAGGCCGAGCAGGACAAGATGTCCCTGGCTCTGACCAAGCTCGCCGAGGAGGACCCGACCTTCCAGGTGTCCACCAATCACGAGACCGGCCAGACCATCATCGCCGGCATGGGCGAGCTGCACCTCGAGATCATCGTCGACCGTCTGCTCCGCGAGTTCAAGGTTGACGCTAACGTCGGTAAGCCCCAGGTTGCCTACCGCGAGACCGCTGGTCACGACGTCGAGAAGGCTGAGGGCAAGTTCGTCCGTCAGTCCGGCGGTCGCGGTCAGTACGGCCACGCCGTCATCAAGCTCGAGAAGATGGAGGAGGGCTTCGGCTACGAGTTCGTCAACGCTATCGTTGGCGGCGTCGTGCCCAAGGAGTACATCCCGAGCATCGACAAGGGCATCCAGGAGGCCCTGAACACCGGTGTTATCGCCGGCTTCCCGGTCCTCGACGTCAAGGTCACCCTGTTCGACGGTTCTTACCACGAGGTCGACTCCTCCGAGGCCGCCTTCAAGATCGCCGGTTCCATGGCTATCAAGGACGCCCTCAAGAAGTCCGATCCGCAGCTGCTCGAGCCGATCATGGCTGTCGAGGTCGAGACCCCCGAGCAGTACATGGGCGACGTTATGGGCAACCTCTCCGGTCGCCGCGGCAAGATCGAGGGCATGGAGGATCGCAAGAACAGCAAGCTCATCCGTGCCAAGGTGCCGCTGGGCGAGATGTTCGGTTACGCTACCGACCTTCGCTCCCAGACCCAGGGCCGTGCATCCTACACGATGCAGTTCGACTCTTATGAGCCCGCGCCCAAGTCCATCGTGGACGAGGTCATGAGCAAGAACGCCTAAGTTCGAGCTCCCTGTTACGTAATCCGCGAGAACATCTCTCGCACTCTTTGGAGGTTTAAGTTGGCTACCCAGAAGATCCGCATTCGCCTCAAGGGCTATGATCACGAGGTCGTCGATCAGTCCGCGAAGCTTATCGTTGAGACCGCTCAGAAGACCGGCGCTCGCGTTTCCGGTCCTGTCCCCCTGCCCACCGAGCGCAACCTGTACACGGTTATCCGCTCGCCGCACGTGAACAAGGACTCCCGTGAGCAGTTCGAGATGCGCACCCACAAGCGCCTCATCGACATCCTCGACCCCACCTCGGGCACTGTTGATTCGCTCATGCGTCTCGACCTCCCCGCTGGCGTCGACATCGACATCAAGCTCTAAGCGATATCGCTCATAGCTTACAGAGCCCCGCTGTCATAACGGCAGCGGGGCTCTTTTGTTTTGAATGGTGGCCTTGGGGCCCAGGTAATGCGGCCGAATGGGTGGCTATGGCGCCTTATTTACCCATGGGACGCAGCGATGCCTCCTCAAAATGGAAGGATCGTAAGTCGCCTTTCGTCTCGATGCACGCTCGACCAAAGTCATCGACGGTTTTAAAGATGCCTCGCGCCAGCTCGTCCCCAGCGGGGGAGCGGGCGATAACGTGCTCCCCAATCCAATTGAGGTGAGCGATATATTCGCTGTGGACGGGCGCGAGCGGTCCGGCGTCTTCTTCCATGGCGTTGAGACGCTCTGCTCACGCATCTACAGCGTCTATAACTGCGTGATAGACCTCATCGAGGAGCACATCGACGGAGGGAACGTTCTCGTTGAGATCCGAGAGACCGATTGCCGGCAGGCCGCCATCGGGAACCTCCGAAGGCACATAGTTCACATTGACGCCAATGCCACAGACGGCAAAAGGTTTGCCTTCGTTATCGCGCGCGGCTTCGACCAGAATGCCGCCGAGTTTGCGCCCTCGCGCGACGAGGTCGTTGGGCCATTTGAGGCCGATCTCGTTAGCAAGACCTTGCGCCTCGAGTGCCTCGAGCACCGCTAGGCCGCTGACGGCGGCAAGACCAGAGTACTTGGCGGGATCAACATGTGGACGTAGGACAATCGAGAGCAACAGGTTGCCGGCGGTTGAATCCCACTTGTGGCCGCGTCGGCCACGTCCTGCCGTTTGCGCGCGGGCGGCAAGTCCCGTGCCGTGCGGCGCACCCTGTTTTCCTGCCTCGAGCAGGTCATCGTTGGTCGATCCGGTTACGTCGACTATCGTAAATTGGGCATCCATAGCGGCTGCTACCTCCTTAATGAATAAGTGAATGACGCAATGGTGTCGAGAGATAGACACAATGTGAAGCCTTTGTCGCATTTGGACAATTTAATGTTAACACGTCAACAAAGCGAAGAATGCGCTATTCTCTCTTGGTCGATGTAAACACGTCAACAACTCAAAGGAGGTTAGTGATGGGTTTCACGATACTGGGAACAGGTTCGGCGCTTCCCGAGCGCAGCGTTTCCAACGACGAGCTGTCTGAGTTCCTCGATACCTCGGATGAGTGGATTTTTACCCGCACGGGGATCAAGAGCCGCCACGTCTGCACCACCGAGTCACTTGACGACCTTGCTGTGGCAGCGAGCGAGCAAGCGCTCCAGACGTCCGGAATCGATGCGAGCCAGCTGGATCTTATCGTCTGCTCGACAACGACGGGCGATCATCTCGTTCCTGCCGAAGCGTGCGCCGTTGCTGAGCGCCTGGGTGCCACATGTCCAGCCTTCGACGTTTCGGCGGCTTGTGCCGGCTTCGTATTTGCGCTCGATGTCGCCGAGGGCTATATCGCTCGAGGACGAGCCAAGCATGTGCTTGTCGTTGCCTCCGAGCAGATGACGCGCGCCCTTGACTGGTCAGACCGCGCCACGTGCGTGCTCTTTGGCGACGGCGCGGGCGCTGCAGTGATAGGGGCTGGGGGAGACAACCCCCTTGCCGTTGAGCTTTCGACGGCGCCCGACGTCGAGACGTTGTGCGTTCCCGGTCTGGTCGGCACCTCGCCGTTTAAGGACTCCGCAGATAGCGCGAGCGTGCTGTCCATGAATGGTCGCCGCGTGTTCAAGTTCGGCGTCAACGCCATCTGCGACACGGTCCATAAGCTTGCGAGCGATGCGGGCATTTCGGTCGAAGACATCGATCATTTTGTATTCCATCAGGCTAACGAACGAATCCTGAGTCAGGCGGTCAAGCGTCTCGACGTGCCAGACGAGCGCGTGGTTCGAACGCTACGCGAGACCGGCAACATTTCGAGCGCCTGCATTCCCTTTGCGCTTGACCGGCTGGCACGTACCGACGCACTGAATGAGGACGACACCATCGCCCTCGTTGGATTTGGCGCCGGCCTGGATATAGGTGGCTATCTGCTTCGTTGGAAGTAGTCGCACATAGGAAATAAAAACGCCCCTAGGGCACAAACAAAGGAGAACTACCATGGCAGATCAGAAGACCTTCGAGCGCGTTTGCGACGTTATCCGCGAGACCGCTGGCCTTGACGACGTCGAGATGAAGCCCGAGTCCACGCTCGAGGAGATTGGCCTCGACAGCCTGGGCACCGTCGAGATCCTCGTCGCCGTCGAGGACGAGTTTGGCATTGAGCTCGATACCGAGGAGAACCCCAAGACGGTTGGCGAGTTCGCCGATACGGTCGAGGCGGCATTGGAGAAGTAGAGATGCTCAAGACTCCTCTCTGCGAGCTGCTCGGCATCGAAAAGCCCGTGTTCCAGGGCGGCATGGCCTGGATTGCCGATGCTTCGCTTGCCTCGGCCGTGTCCGAGGCCGGCGGGTTGGGAATCATCGCGGCCATGAATGCCGACGCCAACTGGCTGCGCGATCAGATTCACGAGCTGCGCACCAAGACGGATAAGCCTTTTGGCGTGAACGTCATGCTTATGAGCCCGTTTGCCGACGAGGTCGCACAGGTTGTGATTGATGAGCGGGTGCCCGTTGTGGTGACCGGCGCCGGCAATCCCACCAAGTACATGAAGGCCTGGAACGATGCGGGCATCAAGGTCATCCCGGTTGTTGCCTCGGTGGCGCTGGCGCGTCTCGTGGCGCGTCGCGGGGCCACCGCCGTGGTTGCCGAAGGCACCGAATCGGGTGGACATATTGGCGAGACGTCGACGATGGCGCTCGTTCCGCAGGTTGTCGACGCGGTCGATATCCCCGTTGTGGCAGCCGGCGGTATCGCGGATGGCCGCGGGGTGGCGGCCGCCTTTATGCTTGGCGCCGCTGGCGTCCAAGTGGGCACGCGTTTTCTCGTTGCCGATGAGTGTACCGTCTCCGAGCAATACAAAGAGCTGGTGCTCAAGGCGGGAGACACCTCGACGCGCGCGACTGGCCGTTCGACGGGACATCCGGTGCGTGCGCTCAAGAGCCCCTTCACCAATGCCTACGCCAAAAGTGAGGCGGCGGGCGCAAGCGCCGAGGAGCTTGGGGCCATAGGCACAGGTGCGCTTCGCAAGGCCGCCAAGGACGGTAATTACGAAGAGGGTTCGTATTTGTGCGGACAGATTGCTGGCATGGTCAACGAACGCCAGAGCGCACGCGAAATCGTCGACGATCTGGTCGAGGGTGCCGAGCGCGTCCTGAAGGGTGCGTGCGCATGGGTAGCGTAGCGTTTTTGTTTGCCGGCCAGGGCGCCCAGCACCCCGCGATGGGCGTCGACCTCATCGAGGCGTCACCGGCGGCCGCCGAGGTGTTCGCCATTGCCGATGAGGTACGCCCGGGGACCAGCGAGCAGTGCCGGAGCGCCTCCAAGGAGGAGCTCTCGCAGACCGAGAACACGCAGCCGTGCGTGTTCGTTCACGACCTGGCAGCGGCTACCGCCCTGCGCGAGCGCGGCGTGGTGCCTGCCGCCTGTGCGGGATTCTCGCTGGGCGAGGTCGCCGCGCTCACCTTTGCGGGGGCATTCGATACGCGAGCGGGCTTTGAGCTCGTGTGCGAGCGCGCGGCGCTGATGGCCACGGCTGCCGAGCGCCATCCGGGCGGCATGCGCGCCGTCATCAAACTCGATGCGGCGCAGGTCGAGGGCTTGGCAAAACAGGCCGGCGAGGACTGCTGGCCGGTCAACTACAACAGTCCGCAGCAGACGGTTGTGGCCGGAGCGCCCGATGCGTTGCAGGCCCTCGACGTCCTGGTAAAAGAGGCTGGCGGTCGCGCCATGAAGGTCGCGGCGTCGGGTGCATTCCATAGCCCCTATATGGCCGAGGCGACTGAGGGGCTGGCGAGGTATATCCAAGCCGGTCACGCGCCATCCCCGTTGCTCATTCCAGTTATGGCAAACATGACGGCGGCGCCCTATCCGGCCGACCCGCAGGCGGCATCGGATGTCTTGGCCAACCAGGTGAGTCATGCCGTGCACTGGGTCGACACGCTGCATGCTCTGCAGGATCAAGGCATCGACACGTTTATTGAGGTCGGCCCCGGCAAAACGCTGTCGGGCCTGGTCAAGCGTACGTTGAGCGACGTTCGTGTGTATTCGTGCGAAACGGCCGAACAGGTCGCAGCTATTGCCGACGAGCTCGTATAGCCCACAGGGCTGTAACCCGAAAGGAATGACATGGGCAATTTGAACAACGATGCGCTCGAGTTCGACGGATCGCGCCGCGTGGCACTGGTCACGGGCGGCTCGCGCGGCATCGGTCGCGCTTGTGCCGTGGGCCTGGCGGAGGATGGCTACGATATCGCCGTCGTCTATGCCGGCAGCGTCGATGCGGCGCACGAGACGTGCGAGGCCTGCGAGGCGGCTGGCGCCACGGCGCGCGCATATCAATGTGACGTGGCCGACCCCGCTGCCGTCAACGCATGCGTGGAAGCGGTCCTCAACGACTTTGGCTCCATTTGGGCGCTCGTCAACAACGCCGGCATCACGCGCGACGGCCTGCTCATGCGTATGGGTGACGATGCCTTCGACCGCGTGCTCGATGTCAATCTCAAGGGCACGTTCAATACGACGCGCGCGCTCACCAAGACCTTTATGCGCCAGCGCGGCGGTTGCGTCGTCAACATGAGCTCGGTCGTGGGCCTGATGGGCAATGCCGGTCAGGCCAACTACGCCGCCTCCAAGGCGGGCGTCATCGGCCTGACCAAGGCGGTGGCGCGCGAGCTTGCGTCCCGCGGCGTACGAGTGAACGCGGTCGCCCCCGGGTTTGTCGAGACCGATATGACGGCAAAGCTTTCGGAGAAGGTTCGCGCGGCAACCGAGGAGCAGATTCCCCTAAAGCGCATGGCGCGCCCCGAGGAAGTGGCCGGCGTGGTGCGCTTTTTGGCGAGTGATGCGGCTGCCTACATTACGGGCGAGGTCGTGCGCGTCGACGGCGGAATGGCGATGTAGAAACTAGGGCCGAACAACGGCTTGAATGAGGAGACCATGATGGAACAGAGAGTTGCAATCACCGGTATCGGTGCCGTATCGCCGCTCGGTAACACGGCGCTTGCTACCTGGGCGGCCATGTGCGCCGGCACGTGCGGCATCGGTCCGATCACGCACTTCGATACCGATGCGTTTGCCGTTAAGGTGGCGGCCGAGGTCAAGGGTTTTGACGGCAACGAGTACTTTGGCAAGCGTGACGCCAAGCACCTGGACCCCTGCGTTCAGTTTGCCCTGGCAGCGTCGGACGAGGCCATGCACGATGCGGGCTTTGATGTCGAGGGCGCCATCGATCGCGAGCGCCTGGGCGTCTACGTGGGTTCGGGCGTGGGCGGCATGCGGACACTCGTCGACAACGTCCACACGATCGCCGATCGGGGGCCCCGCCGCGCATCGCCCTATATGATCGCGATGATGATCCCCAATATGGCTTCGGGCAATATCGCAATCCGCCACAAGGCAAAGGGCCCGACCCTGCCCGTGGTGACCGCCTGCGCGACCTCGGCCCATGCCGTGGGCGAGGCGTTCCGCGCCATCAAGCACGGCTATGCCGATGCAATCCTGGCCGGCGGCGCCGAGGCCGCAATCATCCCCGATGCCGTTGCGGGCTTTACATCCTGCCGTGCTCTCACCACTAATCCTGACCCGTCGACGGCTTGCCGCCCGTTCGATGCAGACCGCGACGGCTTTGTGATGGGCGAGGGCGCCTGCGTGCTGGTTCTCGAGGGCATGGAGCATGCGCAGGCGCGCGGTGCGCACATTTATGCCGAGGTCGTGGGCTACGGCAACACCGATGATGCCTATCACATCACGAGCCCCGATCCCGAGGCTGCCGGCATTGCCCGTGCGATATCGCTGGCGGTGGTCGAGGGCGACGTTAAGCCTTCCGAGGGCCTTTACATCAACGCTCACGGCACCTCGACCAAGCTCAACGATTCGTCCGAGACGGCGGGCATAAAGCGTGCGCTCGGCGAGGACGCGGCACGCGCCGCACACGTCTCGTCGACCAAGTCGATGACCGGCCACATGATCGGTTCCACGGGCGCCATCGAGGTCATGGCCTGTGCCATGGCGCTCGAGCAGGGCGTGGTGCCGCCGACCATTAACTACCACACACCCGATCCCGCCTGCGATCTTGATTACACGCCCAATCGCGCGGTTCGCGCCGACCTTACCTGGGCGCTTTCGACCAACCTGGGCTTTGGCGGGCACAACGCCGCCATCGCACTGCGTAGATATACGAGGAGCTAGAGCATGGATTCCAAAAGACTTGCCGAGATAGCCGATGTTATGGAGGACCGCGGCCTCACGCGCGTGCGCGTTGAGGAGCCCGATGGCACCGCGGTCGAACTCGAGCGCGCGAGTGCGGCACAGCCGGTTGCCGTGCCCATGCCTATGCCGGGTGCCGTGACTGCTCCGGCGGTGGCTCCTGTCGCCATGCCTGCCGCCGCGCCGGAGCCCGCCGCGCAGGCGCCTGCCGCCGCACCGGAGCCTAAGGGCACCGAGGTGACCGCTCCCATGGTCGGCGTTTTCTATGCTGCCCCGGCGCCGGGCGACGAACCGTTTGTGCACGTGGGCTCCAAGGTCAAGGCCGGCGAGACCCTCTGCATCATCGAGGCCATGAAGGTTCTCAACGAGGTGACGGCCGAGGCAGACGGCGAGGTGCTCGAGATCTGCGTGGCCGACGGCGACCTCGTGGAGTTTGGCAGCTGCCTCATGAGGATCGGATAGGTGATATCCATGAACAAAGAAGAGCTCAAGAAGCTGTTGCCGCATCGTGAGCCGATGCTTTTGCTCGACGAAGCCGAGCTGGTGGGCGACGAGGCCCACGGCAAGATAACGATTACGGGCGACGAGTACTTTTTACAGGGGCATTTTCCGGGAAACCCGGTTGTCCCCGGCGTGATTCAGTGCGAGATGCTCGCCCAGAACTGCTGCGTGCTGCTGATGGGCGATGAGGAGGCGCGCGGCGCGACGCCGTTCTACACCAGTCTGGACAAGGTGCGCTTTAAGCGTCCGGTGCGCCCGGGCGACACGGTTGATCTGGTGTGCTCCATCACGCGTGCGCGCGGGCCGTTCCGCTTTGCGACGGGTACTGCGAGCGTCAACGGTGAGGTTTGCTGCCGCGCCGATATGTCTTTTGCACTCATGCACGAAAGTTAAGGAAGGCTTCATGTTCGACAAAGTGCTCATCGCCAACCGCGGCGAGGTCGCGGTCCGTGTTATCCGCGCGTGCCGCGATATGGGCATCAAGACCGTCGCCGTCTACTCCACGGCCGATGCGGACGCGCTGCACGTGCAGCTTGCCGACGAGGCGTATTGCATCGGCGGCCCGCGTCTTGCCGAGAGCTACCTCAACGACGATGCCGTGCTCACCTGTGCCGTAAAGTCGGGCGCAAAGGCGATCCATCCTGGGTACGGCTTCTTTTCCGAGAAGGCGAGCTTTGTACGCGACTGCGACAAGTATGGCCTGGCGTTTGTCGGTCCTTCGGCCGAGGTAATCGACAGCATGGGCGACAAGGACGCCGCACGTCGAACGGCTGCCGCGGCGGGCGTGCCCATCGTTCCGGGCTGCGATTTGCTCAAAAGCCCCGAGGAGGCAACGGCCGAGGCCGAGCGCATTGGCTGCCCCGTGCTTATTAAGGCGCGTGCCGGTGGTGGCGGTCGCGGCATTCGCAAGGTCGAGCGCGTGGAAGATGCGGCAAAGGCGTTCATCGAAGCGCGTGCCGAGGGCGAGGCCGTTTTTGGCGACGGCGAGTGCTACATGGAGAAGTTCGTCGCGCCGGCGCACCACGTTGAGGTTCAGATTATGGCCGATAAGCAGGGCCATGTGTTTTCGCTCGGCGAGCGCGAGTGTTCGGTGCAGCGCCGCAACCAAAAGCTGATCGAGGAGAGCCCCGCGCCGTGCCTCGACGGACGCGATGATATTCGCGCGCGCATGCACAAGGCGGCGCGCGACCTGGCTCGTGCCGTTGGCTATGAGGGCGCCGGCACCATTGAGTTTTTGTACTCAGATGACGGCAATTTCTACTTTATGGAAATGAACACGCGCTTGCAGGTGGAGCATCCGGTTACGGAGTTTGTGACCGATACCGACTTGGTCAAGTGGCAGCTGCGCGTAGCAGCCGGCCAGCCTCTGCCCTTTGAGCAGGAGGACATGCCGGTCCGCAACCACGCCATGGAGTGCCGCATCAATGCCGAAACGCCGGACTTTCTGCCGTCATGCGGAACGATCACCGCGTTACGTGTGCCGGGTGGTCCGCGCGTGCGCTGGGATTCCGCCATGTTTGCCGGGGCCGCCGTTCCGCCGTACTACGACTCCATGCTCGGCAAGCTCATCGTGTGTGCGCCCACGCGTGACGGCGCCATTCGCAAGATGCGCTCGGCCCTGGGCGAGCTCGTGATTGAGGGCGTGAGCGAAAACAGCGAGCTTCAGCTCGACGTGCTGGCAAACGACGAGTTCTTGTCGGGCATGTATCACACCGATCTGATGGGGCATCTCTATGCTGATGAATAGAAAAGCGAAGACGGTCAATGTCCTTGAGGGGCCGATGACCGAGTCGTGCGCCGAGTTTCCCGCGCGCCACGTGTTTATCAAGTGCCCGGAGTGCCGCCGCGTGATCGATGAGGCACGCCTGCACGACAACCTCGAGGTCTGCCCTCGTTGCGGCAAACACTTTCGCGTGAGCGGTCGCGCGCGCATGCGCATGACGGTCGACGAGGGCACGTTTGAGGAATGGGATGCCAATCTGGCGTCGGAGGACTTCCTCTCGTTTCCCGGCTATGCCGACAAGCTCAAGAGCGTGAGCGAGCGTTCGGGCGAGCACGATGCCGTTGTGTGCGGCAGGGGCAAAATCTGCGGTTGCGATACCGCGCTCTTCTTTATGGACGCTAACTTTATGATGGGCTCGATGGGCTCCGTGGTGGGCGAGAAGATCTGTCGCGCATTTGAGCGTGCGACCGAGCTGGGATTGCCAGTTGTCGGCTTTACCGTTTCGGGCGGTGCTCGCATGCAAGAGGGCGTGACATCGCTTATGCAGATGGCCAAGATTTCTGCGGCGGTTAGGCGCCACAGCGAGGCGGGCGGCCTGTATATCACGGTGCTCACCGACCCCACGACCGGAGGCGTAACCGCGAGCTTTGCCATGGAGGGCAACATTATCCTGGCCGAGCCCGATGCCCTGACGGCATTTGCCGGCCCGCGCGTGATCGAGCAGAACATGCACAAGCGACTGCCCAAGGGATTCCAGCGCTCCGAGTTTTTGATGGAGCACGGCTTTTGCGATGCCGTTGTTCCGCGTGGCGAGATTGCGCTCACGGTAGGCGAGCTGCTGGCGCTGCACGAAGGGCACGCGCCCGGCCTGGGGGCACCGCATGAAATCGTGCATACGGGTCGCCGCGGCAAAAAGCTGGGACACTTGTTTAAGCGCTCGGCGCCACCAAAAACCGCGCTCGAGATTGTCAAGCAGACCCGCTCGGCAGATCGTGCCACGGCGGGCGAGATGATCTCGCTGGGCTTGGACGGATTTGTGGAGCTGCATGGCGACCGTTACTTTGGTGATGACGCCGCCGTGGTGGGTGGCATTGGCTGGAAAGACGGACGTCCTGTGACGGTTATCGCCATCGAGCGCGGCACCACGACCAAAGAGCGCATGCGTCGCAACTTTGGTATGGCACATCCCGAGGGCTACCGCAAAGCGCGTCGCCTTATGCGCCAGGCCGAAAAGTTTGGTCGACCGGTTCTGTGCCTGGTCGATACTTCGGGCGCGTTTTGCGGCATCGGTGCCGAGGAGCGCGGCCAGGGCGAGGCGATTGCCCGGAATCTCATGGAGATGAGCGGCCTTAAGACGCCGATTGTCTCGGTGGTAACAGGCGAGGGCGGCTCTGGTGGCGCGCTGGCGCTGTCCGTGGCCGACCGCATCCTGATGCTCTCGAGCTCGGCCTATTCGGTCGTGAGCCCCGAGGCCTGTGCGTCGATTCTGTGGAAGGATACCGAGCGCGCGAATGAGGCCGCCGAGGCGCTTAAGCTCACGGCCCCCGATTTGTTGGCGCTCGGCATCATCGACGGCATTGTTGATGATAGGGGCCTGTCGCATGAGGAGATCGCCGGTGCCGTCATGTCCTCGGCATTTGATGCCTTCGATACGCTTGGGCGGCTCGACGACGCGACCCTCACAAACCTCCGCTACGAAAAGTACCGCGCAATCGGTCAGTACCGTACGATGTGATAAAGGGACAGCCCACATGTCACATTGGGAAAGGCGTTCCATGCCACAAGTTTCTAACACCTCGTTTACAACGACGGTTTCATCAAACGCCATGGCCGTGGTGGACTATCTGTCCAAAAGCATGATGTCGGCGCTGCCGTTTATTGTCTGCGCGGCGTTGTTCCGCACCGTCGCCGTCATTATGGGCGAAGGCATGCTGGGCCTGTGGTCTGCCGATTCCGAAATCTATCGCCTGTTCTACAGTTGGCTCTATAACGCCGGCTACTACTTTTTGCCCGTTTATCTTGGTTGGGCGGCCGCCCGCCAGCTCGGTTGCTCGGAGCAGCTGGGCATGATGCTGGGCGGCGTATTGATTGCGCCCGATCTGCTTAAGCTCGTCGATGCCGCATCGACGACGGGGGCATCGATGACTTCCGTGTATGGCCTGCTTCCCGCGCCGGTCAACGATTACACGACGACTGTTATTCCGGTTCTCATCTCGGTGCCCGTGCTATGGCGAGTGGAGTGTTTCTTTTCGCGCGTTATCCCTAAGGCCGTGGCGTTTTCGTTCGTTCCGTTTGCGACCATGCTTGTCATGGTTCCGGTTTCGCTGTGTATTACGGCACCGGCGGGCAGCTATCTGGGCATGCTGTTGGGCCAGCTTATGTTTATGCTTGGCAATTCCGGTGGCATCGTGTCGCTGCTCACGCTCATGGGGCTTGCCGCGGGCTGGGAGTTCCTTAAGATCGCGGGCGTCAGCAACGTCGTCCTATCGCTCGCCTATGCGCAGTTTATGAGTGTGGGAACGGATTCGTGCATCCTGATCGCCGCGACGATGGCAACGTTCGCCGTTTGGGGCATGCCTTTTGGCGCGTCGCTCCGCGTTGCGGATAAGGACGAGAAGGCGCTCATGCTGGGCTATTCGATCTCGGGCGTGCTTGGCGGCGTAAGCGAGCCGGCGCTGTACGGTTGCGGCTTTAAATATGGCAGGTGCCTGACGTGCATGGCCATTGGCGGCGCCGTCGGAGGCCTTGTTGCGGCCGTGGGCCACGTTACGGCCTATACCATCGGCATGACGAATGTCCTCATGGTCATTGGCTTTGCCACGGGCGGTATCTCGAACCTGCTGTGGTGCTGCGCTGCCGGCGGTGTGTCATTTGCGGTGTCTGCGGCGCTGAGCTACTGCTTTGGTGTGGTGCCGACGAAGGAACAGGCGACGGAGGACGGAGCCGATTCGCCCGAAACAGTGGCGAGCGCTGCTGAAGTAAGCGCATAAACCTGTGCGACAAAAGGACGATTCTTTTGTCATGCTCCAAGGCCGTGGCCCGTGCGGGCTGCGGCCTCTTTGTATCTGGGAGACAAAGTGGCTACACTACAATCCGTTTGAGCAATAGATATATAAGTAGAACCGTGGGGGCGGATGTAGATGGTCGAGTGGATTGTTAAGCGCGCACAGGGCGATCGTGCGCGTGTGGGCACGTTGGCTGGCATGGTGTGTATTGTCGCCAATGTTGCGCTTTGTGCTGCGAAGGGCGCAATTGGTGTGGTTTCGGGATCGGTTTCGATTGTGGCGGATGCCATGAACAACCTGTCCGATGCCAGCTCGAATATCGTGAGCGTGCTGGGCTTTAAGCTGGCGAGCAAGCCGGCCGACCCCGAGCATCCTTACGGCCACGGTCGCTATGAGTATCTCTCGGGATTGGTCGTGGCGGCGCTCGTGCTGCTGATTGGCGTTGAACTGGTGAAGTCCTCGGTCGAGCGCGTCATCCACCCCGAACCTGTCGAGTTCTCGCTTGCCCTGGTGGCAGTTCTCGTGCTTTCGATGGTCGTTAAGCTGTGGATGGCGGCCCTCAACCAAAAGCTCGGCGATCGCATTGAGTCCGAGACGCTGCATGCGACCGCGCAGGATTCCAAGAACGATGTCCTTGCCACGGGCGCCGTGCTGGCGTGCGCAATTGTTTCGCAGGTGACGCACATCAATCTTGACGCATGGGTCGGCCTTGCTGTTGGCGCCTATATTGGCTGGAGCGGCTTTGAACTCATCCAGGATACGGTGAGCCCACTTTTGGGCCAGTCGCCCGATCCTAAGCTGGTCAAGCACATTCGAGACAAGATCATGAGCTATCCCGGCGTTTTGGGCGTTCACGATCTGATGGTTCACGATTACGGCCCGGGCAGGAAGTTCGCAAGCGCTCACGCCGAGATGGCAGCCGAGGCCAGCCCTCTGGAAAGCCATGACACGCTCGATAACATCGAGCAAGCGTTTAGGGACGAGGACGGCATGATCGTCACGCTCCATTACGATCCCATCGTGACCGACGATCCCAAGGTGGCGAGCATGCGCCTGCGTATTAACGCAATGGCTCAGGAGATCGATAGCCGCCTTTCGATTCACGACCTTCGCTGCGTGCCGGGTCCTACGCACACCAATGTGATTTTCGACTGCGTGCGTCCCTCGGATCTGCAGATGAGTGCCGAAGACTTAAAGCACACGCTGGCGAAACGTGTCGAATCCGAATATCCCAAGTCGATTGCCAAGATCACGATCGACGAAGACTACGTAGGCCATACCCACGAGTAGGGCTGTGCCGGCAAAGCAAGTTATACAGAAGAGGAGAGCATGAAGCGCCTATACCTACTCCGCCACGGCCAGACGGAATTCAACGTCAAAAAGCTCGTCCAGGGTCGCTGTGATTCACCGCTCACCGATCTGGGCTGTCAGCAGGCACGGGCAGCGGCCGCATGGCTCAAAGCCCACAGCGTCGTCCCCGACAAAGTGGTCTCATCACCCTTAGGCCGAGCCATGGACACGGCAAGTCTTGTCGCATGCGAACTCCTCGGTCCGGACGCCGCAGTCGAGCCCTGTGAAGGCATTATCGAGCGCAGCTACGGCACCTTCGAAGAAGGCCCCCACGACGCCCTGCCCACCGACGTTTGGGATCCGGGCGAGGACCTGGTCCCCTTCGGAGGAGAAGGAAGCCGCGCACTGCAAGAACGCATGGTAGGCGCCCTCACCAATCTCATGGGCTCCGAGGGCATCGAAACCCTCCTAGCAGTAAGCCACGGCAGCGCCAGCCGCCAATTTATCAAGGCCGCAGCCCCAGAGGGCTTTGAGCTCCCAACAAAACTCCCCAACTGCGCCATCATGATCTTCGGTTTTGACGATGCGCGAGAAGAGGACGATACGCCCCAATGCAAGTTCACCTTGCAACAAATTGTGGACCCTCAACAAAGTCATTAGCCTGAGCGAGCAGAGTTAAGCAGACATCAACGTGGCGTTCCCAGTGTGCGGCGGAGGGGGCGGGCCTGAGACATATTAAGGTTGTCGCGAGTTCCGCACGAACAGGAGAGCACTTAATGTGCTCTCCGTCGTGAGCAGGACTGTAGAGCAGCAACCTTAATATGTCTCAGGCCCGCCCCCTCCGCCGCACACTGGGAACGTGCCACGCACTTTACCTGCGTAAACAATGTGAGTGAAATATGAATCTCGATGGATACGCCCGCAGCCGTGTATACTAAACAGCTGTGTGTAACCAGGGGAGTATTCTGGCTGGACAAAATGCCTGCTTAATAGGGTTGTCAGGCAGTCCGGGCGAAATACAAGGCTGGGGAGCACGTCGTGTAAGTAGTGGTCCTCTAGGGGCGTACGCTCGGTGGTGTACGCATTGTCCCAAGACCACGCGAGAGTTGGGATCATATCTTGATCAGCATGATTCTCGGCCGCAAGATTGGCATGACCCAGGTTTGGGACGAGGACGACAACGTCGTTCCCGTCACGGTCATCCAGGCTGGCCCCTGCGCTGTCTCGCAGGTTAAAACTCAGGCAACCGACGGCTATGACGCCGTCCAGATCGGTTTCGGCGACATCAAGGCCAAGAACGTGAACAAGCCCATGGCTGGTCACTTCGCCAAGGCTGGCGTCGAGCCTGTTCGCTTCCTTCGTGAGGTCCGCGTCGAGAACGGCGAGGAGCACAAGGTCGGCGAGGTCGTCACCGTCGCTGATTTCGCTGATGTCGAGAAGGTCGACGTCATCGGTACCTCCAAGGGTAAGGGCTTCCAGGGTCGCATCAAGCGCTGGGGTCAGCGCCGCGGTCCTATGACGCATGGTTCTCACTTCCAGCGTCACCCCGGTTCTATCGGTCAGTGCGCCTATCCTGCGCGCGTCCTCAAGGGCGTCAAGATGGCCGGTCACATGGGTAACGAGCGCGTTACCGTCAAGAACCTTTCCGTTGTCCGCATCGATGCCGAGCAGAACCTCATCTTGGTCAAGGGCGCTGTCCCGGGTGCCAAGAATGGTCTCGTCGCCATCCGTATGGCCTAAGGGCCCAGCCCATTTAGCCCAGCGTCATACCAAGGAGAACACTTAAATGGCAAAGTTTGAAGTAAAGAACAGCGAGGGCAAGAAGGTCGCCGAGGCCGAGCTCGCCGCTGAGGTGTACGGCATCGAGCCGAACATCCACGTTATGCACCACATCGTCAAGTGCCAGATGGCCTCTTGGCGTCAGGGCACCCAGTCCGCTAAGGGCCGCTCTGAGGTTTCCGGTGGCGGCAAGAAGCCTTGGCGTCAGAAGGGCACCGGCCGTGCCCGCCAGGGTTCCATCCGTGCTGCCCAGTGGCGTCACGGTGGCGTTGTCTTCGCCCCCAAGCCCCGTTCCTACGCTAAGCGTATGAACAACAAGGAGGTCAAGCTGGCTATGCGCTCCGCGCTGTCCGCCAAGCTGGCCGATGGCGAGCTCGTGCTCGTCGACGACTACGGCTTCGAGAAGCCTTCCACCAAGGCTGCCGTCGCCATGCTCAAGGCCCTCGGTCTTGAGGGCAAGCGTCTGACCATCATCGTTCGCGATGAGGACGTCAACGCCTACCTGTCGTTCCGCAACATTCCCAAGACGTTCATCATCACCGCTGACGAGGCCAACACCTACGATCTCGTCAACAATAACGCTGTGCTGATGCCCGCCGACATCGCCGCTCACTTCGGGGAGGTGCTTGCATAAATGACCGCCCACGAGATCATCATCCGTCCGATCGTGTCCGAGCGTTCCTTCTCCGGCATGGAGCTGAACAAGTACACGTTCGAGGTCGCCAAGGATGCTAACAAGTATCAGATCAAGGACGCTGTCGAGGAGATCTTCGGCGTCAAGGTCGTTCGCGTGAACACCCTGACGGTCAAGCCCAAGACCAAGCGCGTGCGCTATGTCGCCGGCAAGACCCGTTCTTGGAAGAAGGCCATCGTCACGCTGGCCGAGGGCGACACCATCGAGGTCTTTGGCAACCAGGCCTAAGACTCGCTGCTGTTGAGTGAGCTCATGCCTCCCAAATAGGGGAGGCGGGAGCTCAAGGTTTTGGGCGTATAAAATGGACACGCCCGGAACCGTGTATACGTCCGGTGTCATCGCACCCGAGGCAGAACCTCGAATCCCTGTCTGCGATGGCTAACGGATTCCTATTGAAAGGGATTGTAATGGCTGTAAAGCACCTTAAGCCGACCTCCGCTGGTAGGCGTTGGCAGACGATCTCCGACTTCTCCGAGATCACCTGCACCAAGCCCGAGAAGTCTCTTCTCGAGCCCCTGCCCAAGAAGGCCGGTCGTAACAACAACGGCCGCATCACCACCCGCCACCAGGGCGGCGGCGTGAAGCGTCGTTACCGCGTGATCGACTTCAAGCGCAACAAGGACGGCGTGCCCGCCAAGGTTGCCACGATCGAGTACGATCCGAACCGTTCCGCTCGCATCGCTTTGCTGCACTACGCTGACGGTGAGAAGCGCTACATCCTGGCCCCCAAGGGCCTCGAGGTCGGTCAGACCATCATGTCCGGTTCTGACGCCGACATCAAGCCGGGCAACGCTCTGCCCCTCGCCGACATCCCCGTCGGTACGCTCATCCACGCCGTCGAGTTCCAGCCGGGCAAGGGCGCCGCTATCGCCCGTTCCGCCGGTAACTCCTGCCAGCTGATGGGTAAGGAGGGCAAGTACGCCATCGTCCGTATGCCTTCCTCCGAGATGCGCCGCATCCTCGTTACCTGCCGCGCCACCGTCGGTGAGGTCGGCAACGCCGATCACTCCAACATCGTCATCGGCAAGGCCGGCCGTAAGCGTCACATGAACGTGCGCCCGACCGTCCGCGGTACCGTCATGAACCCTGTCGACCACCCGCACGGCGGTGGCGAGGGCAAGAACCACACCTCTGGTCGTCCCTCTGTTACCCCCTGGGGTAAGCCGACGAAGGGCCTTCGTACGCGCAAGAAGAAGAAGGTCTCGAACCAGCACATCATTCGTCGCCGTAAGAAGTAATTTCGGATACCGAGTTTTAGGAGAAAGCACTTATGAGCAGAAGTCTCAAAAAGGGCCCGTTCGTGGAGACTCGCCTTCTCTCGCGTATCACCGCGATGAACGAGGCTGGCAAGAAGGACGTCGTGAAGACCTGGTCCCGCGCGTCCACCATCTTCCCCGAGATGGTTGGTCACACCATCGCCGTCCACGACGGCCGCAAGCATGTGCCCGTGTATGTTACCGAGTCCATGGTTGGTCACAAGCTCGGCGAGTTCGCGCCGACTCGTACGTTCCGTGGCCACAAGGCCAAATAGGGGGTTAACCGTAAATGGCAACTAAGTCTATTGAAACTGAGGCCACCGAGGTTCGCGCCGTCGCTAAGTACGTGCGTGTTTCCCCCAGCAAGGCCCGCCTGGTGGTCGATCTGATCCGCCGCAAGCCTGTTGCTCAGGCCTTCGACATCCTCCACTTCTGCGACCGCGCCGTCGCCGTGGATGTCGAGAAGGTTCTCCGTTCCGCCGTTGCGAACGCCGAGAACAACAACGGTCTGCGTGCCGACAACCTGGTTGTCGCCGCTGCCTATGTTGACGAGGGTCCGACGCTTAAGCGCATCCGTCCCCGCGCCAAGGGTTCCGCTTCTCGCATTCTGAAGCGTACTTCCCACATCACCGTCGTCGTTGCTCCTCGAAAGGAGGCGTAAAGCTGTATGGGTCAGAAAGTCTACCCCACCGGCTTCCGTCTTGGCATCACCGAGAACTGGCGCTCCCGCTGGTTCGCAGAGAAGGATTACGCTAAGACCCTCGGTAACGATCTCGAGATCCGCAAGTACCTCGAGAAGCGTCTTTCCCGCGCAGCTGTCTCCCGCGTCGAGATCGAGCGCGCTGGCGACAAGGTGAAGGTCATTATCCTCACCGCTCGCCCCGGCGTTGTCATCGGTAAGAAGGGTGCCGAGATCGATACCCTCCGCACCGAGCTCGAGAAGGTCGCTGGCGTCTCCAAGGGCCAGCTCTCCGTCGACGTTGTCGAGATCAAGCGCCCCGAGCTCGACGCCAACCTCGTTGCTCAGTCTATCGCCGAGCAGCTCGAGGGCCGCGTTGCCTTCCGTCGCGCTATGCGCAAGGCTGTCCAGTCCGCCCGCAAGGCCGGCGCTAAGGGCATCCGTATCCAGTGCTCCGGTCGTCTCGGCGGTGCCGAGATGGGCCGTCGTGAGTGGTACCGCGAGGGTCGCGTGCCTCTGCACACCCTCCGTGCCAAGATCGACTACGGCACGGCTGTCGCCAGCACCACCATGGGCGCTTGCGGCGTGAAGGTCTGGATTTACCTGGGCGAGAAGCTCCCGGGCCAGCCTGTTCCCAACCCTGCACTCGAGGGCTCTTCCCGTCCTCGTCGTCGTAACTCCGAGAGGAGGGGTCAGTAGTGCTTGCCCCTAAGCGTATTCTTCACCGCAAGGTGCAGCGTGGCTCCATGAAGGGCCAGGCCAAGGGTAATACCGAGCTGCATTTCGGCGAGTTTGGTATCCAGGCTCTCGAGGCCCATTGGATCACCAACCGTCAGATCGAGGCCGCTCGTATTGCCATGACCCGCTACATGAAGCGTGGCGGTCGTGTCTACATCACGATCTTCCCCGATAAGCCCATCACCAAGAAGCCTGCCGAGACTCGCATGGGTTCTGGTAAGGGTAACCCCGAGGAGTGGGTGGCCGTCGTCAAGCCCGGCCGCATCATGTTCGAGGTCAAGGGTGTTCCCGAGGAGGTCGCTCGCGAGGCTCTGCGTCTTGCGCAGCACAAGCTCCCCATCAAGACCAAGATTGTTGCTGCCAAGAACGCTGAGCAGCGCATCGAGAAGGAGATGGCTGAGGAGGCCGCTCTCGAGGCCAAGTGGGCTGCTGAGGACGCCGCCGCCGCCAAGGAGGAGAACTAATGAAGCCCGCAGAGATTCGTGAGCTCTCGGACGCTCAGCTCGTTGAGAAGCTGAAGGAAATGCGCGCCGAGCTCTTTAACCTTCGTTTCCAGATGGCTACCAGCCAGCTGGACAACACCGCTCGCGTCAACACCGTGAAGAAGGACATCGCTCGCGTCCTCACGGAGCAGCGCGCCCGCGAGATCGCAGCGGAGAAGTCCGCTGTCGCCGAGTAGGACCTAAGGAGAGAACATGACTGATTCGCGTAACTCGCGTAAGGTCCGTACGGGTGTCGTTACCTCCGTCTCCGGTGCCAAGACCATTGTTGTCACCATCACCGAGCGCAAGCGTCACCCCAAGTACGGCAAGATGATGACCAGCTCCAAGAAGCTGCACGCTCACGACGAGGAGTGCACGGCTGGCGTGGGCGACACCGTCCGCGTTATGGAGACCCGTCCTATGTCCAAGATGAAGCGTTGGCGCCTCATCGAGGTCGTCGAGCGCGCTAAATAAGCAGTCGCTCTTACGACTTGTACGTTTCCGAAGATGTGCGTATGCCTGGCTTGCATACCACAGGCCGTATAAAGGCAGCGCACCTCTCTTCGGTTCTTAGTTCGGAGGAACATCTACCATGATTCAGATGCAAACCATGCTGAACGTCGCCGACAACTCCGGCGCTCGCAAGATTCGCTGCATCAAGGTGCTTGGCGGTTCCAAGCGTCGTTATGCAGGCATCGGCGATGTGTTCATCGGTGCTGTCCAGGAGGCTACCCCTGGCGCCAACGTCAAGAAGAAGGACGTTGTCCGTTGCGTCGTCGTTCGCACCGTTAAGGAGATCCGCCGCAAGGATGGCTCCTACATTCGCTTTGATGAGAACGCCTGCGTTGTCATCAACAACGATGGTTCGCCCGTCGGCACCCGTATCTTCGGGCCCGTCGCTCGCGAGCTTCGTGACAAGAAGTACATGAAGATCGTCTCGCTCGCTCCCGAGACCCTGTAGTTAGGGGAGATATATGTATATCAAGAAGGGCGATAAGGTCCAGGTTCTCTCTGGTAAGGATCGCGGCAAGCAGGGCGTTGTCCTGCGTGCTCTCCCCGCCGAGAACAAGGTCGTTGTCGAGGGCGTTTCGGTCGTCAAGAAGGCCGTCAAGCCCAACGCTGCCAACCAGCAGGGCGGCATCGTTTCGCAGGAGGCTCCTATCGACGCCTCCAACGTCAATCTCGTTTGCCCCGAGTGCGGTAAGGTTACCCGCGTCGCTCACGAGAAGGACGGCAAGAACAAGCTGCGCGTCTGCAAGAAGTGCGGCCACAAGTTCTAAGCTGCCCGCAACATCAAGTTGCTAGCAAAGGCCCGGATGCCCCACGGCACCCGGGCCTTTTTCTATCCCTACTCATTGGGGACAGACTTAAATGAGTGGCCGTTGAAATGCCGGCACCTGGGGGCGTTCATTTTCTGTCGGCAGCTGGGGACGACCATTCATTGGGGACAGACTTAAATGACCAGTCGTTGGGGGACAGTCTCTATGTGCCGGCAGTTTGGGACGATCCTTTGATGTCTGATGCCCCCAGAGGGGTGAAGTAATACAGCTGGGTCTGTCTTTTAGGGCTTTGGTGTTCCGCCCCTTTATGTTTCACAAGGATCGTCGCATGCGCATTTACGCGCATAGCCTTGCGCGACAATGCGCATAGCCGCGCAAACATCTGCCAACTATGGCTAAATAATGACCGATAAGCAAATAAATACGCAAACACGAGCAGATACGCGCGCAATTGTGCGACTATGGGTTTGTTAGAAATGAAGGACTTCCGATGACTCAGGAGGCACATCATGGCAGATTCCAAACAGGCTCCGCTCGACGCCGAGGCAGCCGCAAAAGCAGCGTTCACTTCGGTCCAGGACAAGCCATTCCCCGATGATATCTTTACGGCTCCCGAGCTTCGTTGGGCTGTGATCGGGTGCGGCGTTATCGCCAACCAGATGGCCCAGTCTCTCGCTCTTGCCGGTCGCAAGCTTGCGGGCGTCGCCAACCGCACGCTGTCCAAGGCTCAGGCTTTTGCTGAGCAATATGGCATCGAGAAGGTTTATGAAACGGTCGAGGACCTCTACGCCGATCCGAACATTGACGCAGTCTATATCACCACGCCGCACAACACGCATATCACCTACCTGCGAGCCACTCTGGCAGCTGGTAAGCACGTACTCTGCGAGAAGGCCATTACCCTCAACTCTGCCGAGCTCGACGAGGCCCGCGCCATCGCCGACGAGCACAACGTGGTCCTTATGGATGCCACCACGGTGCTCCACATGCCCTTGTATCAGGAGCTGCGCCGCCGCATGGATGCCGGCGACTTTGGACGCATGAACCTCGCCCAGCTCAACTTTGGCAGCTACAAGGAGTACGGCGACCTGACCAACCGCTTTTACAATCGCAACCTTGCTGGCGGTGCCATGCTCGATATTGGCGTCTATGCCCTGTCCGTCATGCGCCTCTTTATGGCAAGCCAGCCCGCTGAGGTCGTTTCGCTGGGCAACACCTGCGAGACTGGCGTTGACGTCGCGGGTGGCATCGTCTGCCGAAATGCCGAGCAGCAGCTGGGCGTCGTGAGCCTTACGCTCCACTCCAAGCAGCCCAAGCGCTCGGTCATCAGCTTCGACAAGTGCTACATCGAGGTCAATGAATATCCGCGTGCCGATCACGCGACCATCGTGTGGACTGCGGACGGCCACCGCGAGGAGGTCCACGCCGGCACCGAGGCTTACGCCCTGTGCTATGAGATGGCCGACCTGGAGAAGGCCGTTGCCGGCGACGACTCCAAGCGCGAGCTGCTGGATTGTGCTTCTGATGTTATGGAGCTTATGACCAAGCTCCGCGCCGACTGGGGAGTTGTGTACCCCGAGGAGGAGTAAGCGATGCTTGCGGAAGATAGGCTCAACGCGATCGTGTCGATGGTGCAGCAGGCCGGCTCGGTTACCGTGCCGGAGCTTGCCGAAGCCCTGGGCGTGACGGCGTCTACCATTCGGCGCGACCTGCAGACGCTCGACCGAGCTCATCGCATCGCCAAGGTCCACGGTGGAGCGACGAGTCTTGAGCGCGCGCACGTGACGCGCGACCTAACGCTTAATGAGCGCAGCGACCTCCATAACGACGACAAGGAGCGTATCTGCGCCCGTGCGGCGGCGCTTGTGGAGCCCGAGAGCTTTGTATACATCGACTCGGGCTCGACGACGCTGAGGCTCATCGAGCATCTTCCACACCTTGAAGATGTCACCTATGTGACCGATTCCGTGCTCCATGCTCAGCACCTTGCTTTGCGCGGCATGCGTACCGTGGTGTTGGGCGGCGAGCTCAAACCCGAGACCGAGGCGCTCGTTGGCCCCGATGCCTTGGCAACCTTAGACCGCTACAACTTCAACTGTGGCTTTTGGGGCTCTAACGGCATTGCCGCCGAGCAGGGCTTCACGGCGCCCGATATCGAGGAAGCACAGGTCAAGCGTATCTCGATGCGCCATACCGCCAAACGCTTTGTAATCTCGGACGCCAGTAAATTTGGCATGGTGGCGCCCGTCAAGTTCGCGGACTTCCGCGACGCAACGATTATCACTGCGGGCGAGGTCCCCGCCAAGTACCGGGCAATGGACAACGTCATCACTGTCTAACAGCGAGACAAGGCCAAAACCACCACGAAGGTGCCTGTCCCCATTGTGGTGGTTAGTAACGAAAACCGAGTAGTTTTCTCAATAGAAAAGCGGCAACGTCCATCACGGGCGTTGCCGCTTTCGTTGTCTGCCGGTTTGTCTAAGTCTGTAACAACTGGACCGTTAAAAGTGGGCTAGGTGTTACAGATTGAGATTTTCCCTTAAGGGGGATTTGAATGTCTCGATCTGTAACAGATAGACCGGAAAATGGGTTCTAACTGTTACAGATCGAGACATTTTGGGACCGCGGTTGAACCATTGCGGCAAAACCACCACAAAGGTGCCTGTCCCCATTGTGGTGGTTTAGGGCTCCCAGGGGCAGGGGGCTTCGATGTGGATGTGCTCGCCGGTTACGGGATGCGTGAAGGACACGCTGTGGGCGTGGAGCATCAGGCCGCAGGGGCGCGGCGTTCCGTACAGGTCGTCGCCAACCAGGGGATGATGCTCGCTTGCCAGGTGCACACGGATTTGGTGCTTGCGGCCGGTGAGCAACTCGACATCGATATACGAGCGCGCGGGCAGGCCACGACGGCTCTTAAGACGTTTGAGCACCTTCACGCGAGTTTGAGACGGCTTGCCGCTGGCGCCGACGCGCATCTTTCGGCTGTCGTGACGGTCGCGGGCGATGGGCTTGTCGATGAGCTTCTCGTTCCAGTCGATCTTGCCCTCGGCCAGCGCCAGATAGTGCTTTTCGAAGGCGTGGTCGATGACCATTTGGTCAAAGGCGGGCTGCGTCTGTTTGTCGAGCGAAAACAACACCACGCCGGTGGTGTTGCGGTCCAGGCGGTTGAGCGGCTGCATGTCGGTCGCGGCAAAGCCGTCACCCATCGCCAGCAGCAGGTCGCTGGCGTAGTCGGTGAGCGTGCGCTCGCCGGTGCCGTCGCCGTGGACGATCATGCCGGCGGGCTTGTCGATGGCCATGAGCCAGGCGTCGCAGTAAAGGACTTGAGGTTCTTCGTTCACGTGTAAGCCTTTCGGTTAGCTAATTCCCACAAACATGCAGCCCGAGGTGGCGCCGCGCAGGCGGGCGGCGGGCTTGCGGCCGGCCTGTGCTGCTTCGACGGCACGACGGACGCGGGCGACGGCACGGCCCACCTCATCTGTCTCGAGCAGCGTTCCGTCTACCATGAGACGACGCACGCCGGCATCGAGCAGCTGAGGAACCTGCGGCGTGAGGTCGATGGGGTAGGCGTCGTACAGGCGAGAGCGGCCATGGATGTCGGTGCGTACGGGCATGACCTTGCCGTCGATATTCTTGAGTGACAGCTTGCGGGCGCGCAGGCGGCAGTTAGCGCAATCGTGGATGCAGCCATTGGCCACCTGCAGGATGCAGTGCTCACTCGTCATAACGCGCGGGCGGCCGAACACAGTGATGCCCAGGGCTGCGGGCGCGGCGGTGCCAAGCGAGACGATCTCGTCGAGCGTGATCTCGGGCGAGAGCCAAAACGCACCGGCTCCGCGCTCGGCAAGTGCCTCCATGCAGGGCGTGTTATGCACCGGCAGGCAAGAGCGAATCTCGGCCGTGGCGCCGGCATGAGCGGCTACGGCGAGCTCGGAGATATTGCCGACGGCGACGGTGGCTCCGGCATTGATCCAAGGATCGACGCGCTCGTGGTCGACGGTGCGGCAGACCTCGTCGAGTACGGGTACAATGCCCTGCTCAAGTGCATCGGCGGGGGAGACACCGGCTGCCTCGAGCGCATCGGTGGTCATGTAGATGCGCGTTGCACCCTCCGCGCGGGCGGCCTCGGCGGCCTCGAGCGAGGTGACGGTGGTGCAGATCTGCGGCTCATCGCGGTAGTGCTCGGGCGCGGGGCGGGAATTACTGGTTACAATCGCCGGCAGCTCGAGCGTTTTCGCGCGCTCCTCGTACGGTGCCAGAATGGCCTCTTCCAGCGCCTTACAAGCGGCGGCGCGCACCTTGTGCACGGCGGAAAAGCCCATACCGCAGCCGGCGTCGAGCGAAACGTCAAAGCTCGCGGCCTCAAAGGGAGAGGAGCCCATGCGCCCGACGTGCTCAACCAGATCGGACGCCTCGACCGCGCGGGTCTTGGCGGCCTCGACGGTAAAGCCGGTCGCAGTGGCAGCGAGCGCGGGGTCGTCGCAGCAGGTGAGCGTGACGGTAAACGGCTCGCCCAGACGCGCCACGACGGACACATCTACGGCGCGGCGGCGCAGCACATCGCGCTTGAGCGCAGCACCGGCGGCGTCGATGGCACGCTGGCTGCGAATCACGCGGACGCGGCAGCCCTCGGGCATGCTGCGGGGCACGCGACACTCGATGACGTCACCGGCGGCGGCATCCTCGGCGGCGATGGTGGTCAGGAATTGGTCGAACTCATCGTCGTGGCGAAGCTCCAGCAGGTCGCCCTTGCCCACGGGCTCAAGCAGCTCAATGCGGGCGATGGCGGCGCGGCGACGGCGATCGTCGGGCTTTAGTCCGCGTACATCGCGGTTGGCCAGACGGCTGCCCAGCACCGTGCCCACAATCTGGCCGCGGTTGTTGGAGCGCTCGTAGCTCATCATCTCGTCGCCCGAGGTGCCATCCTGGTAGGCGTGCGTAAAGTCGCGATTAAAGCAGCGCTTGAGCTGGCGCTGGCGAGCGGCGTCCTCGTGCTTATCTACGGCGACCCCGGCCAGCATGTCATCAATCTGGTGACGGTACACATCGACGATGGAGTACACGTAATCGGGAGCCTTCATGCGGCCCTCGAGCTTGAGCGATGCGGCGCCGGCGTCATACAGACGGCGAACAAGCTGCGACGTGTTAGTGTCGCGCGGGCATAGCGCGCGCTCGCGACCGGCAGGGGAGAGCGAGCGGCCGTTCTCGTCGATCAGCTCGTAAGGCAGGCGACAGGGCTGAGCGCACATGCCGCGGTTGGCCGAGCGGCCCGCCATGGCAAAGCTCGACAGCAGGCACAGACCCGAGTAGCAAAAGCAGATGGCGCCGTGGCTAAAGACCTCGAGGTCCACATCGGGCGCGGCGTTGTGAATGGCGGCGATCTCGTCGATGGAGAGCTCGCGCGAGAGAGTCACGCGGTCGGCGCCCTGCTCGCGGCACCAAAGCGTTCCGCGGTCATCATGGATGTTCGCCTGGGTCGAGATGTGCGTCTCGATGCCGGGCATCGTGCGCTTGACCTCAAAGAACAGGCCCCAGTCCTGGATGATGAAGGCGTCGGCGCCCAGCGTGGAGCAGCGATGGATGAGTTGCAGCGCATCGCCCATCTCGGACTGCTTGATGACGATGTTGACCGTGACGTAGACGCGCGACCCGGCTAGATGTGCGGCGCGGCAGGCTTGCTCAAAGGCCTCGTCGGTAAAGTTGGTGGCCTTGCGGCGGGCGTTGAAGCTGCCCATGCCGCAATAGATGGCGTCTGCCCCCGCGGCGAGTGCGGCGGCAAAGGGCTCGGGCCCTCCGGCGGGCGCCAAAAGCTCGGGTCTGCGGTTGGTGGTTCGAATGGCGGTTGCGGTCATATCCTGCCTTTCAAAATGCTCAGATATTCAAAAGTATAGTGGTGCCGTTGCGGCAGGCGATGCCCGTGCTCCAAGCGGGATAAAGTCTTCAGCAGCTTGGGCTGGCTGACCCCGTGGAGAACCGTTCAGCGGTTCGGGGAAACCGTTGGGCGATAAAATATTCTCGTAAACTGATAATAATCTTGCATCGCGCGGAAACCTTGAGTACTATCCCAATCAAGCGCGGTGTTCAGACCGAACTGTGCCTCCCGGTGCGAACGCCGCGCTCACGCTTTCTAGTTAACCGTAAGGAGATAAACATGAGCAAGACCGTCGTGTCTTCCGATAACGCACCCGCAGCCATCGGACCGTATTCCCCCGGTATCCAGACCGGCAACATGGTGTTCCTGTCCGGCCAGCTGGGCATCGACCCCACAACTGGCAAGATGCCCGAGGGCGTCGAGGCCCAGGCCAAGCAGTCCCTTGCTAACGTCGAGGCCCTGCTGACTGCCGCCGGCGCTACGTTTGCCGATGTCGTCAAGACCACGGTCTACCTGGCCGACATTGCCGACTTCGCTGCCGTGAACGAGATCTACGCCTCCAAGTTCGAGGCTCCGTTCCCCGCGCGCAGCGCTTTCCAGGTTGCCGCCCTTCCGGCTGGCGGTCTGGTCGAGATCGAGGTCGTCGCCGCTCTCTAAGGCGTTGGCAACAACTAAACATGACATGCAAAAAGACCCTGCAGCGCGTGCGAGCTGCAGGGTCTTTTGTTAAGTGACGGATCGCTTGTGGAGCCGCGCTCCATCTTGCTCGTTAGCCCTCCTTGCGAACTTTTTGCAGGTAGCGGTAGACGCTGGGCTCCGAGATGCCCAGCGCGGTGGCGGCGCAGGCCACGGCGCCCTTGAGCATGAACACCCCGTTGCCGTTGAGGTGGCGAATGACGTCCACGCGGTCGCTCTGACCAAGCGACGCTACATCCAGCCCGCGCGCGCTCAGCAACTCGGCAATGCTGCGGTCGATGAGCTCCTGTGTGGACTCCGAAAGGCTTTCGACCTCGATAGGGGCGGGCTCCGTGCGCGTCGGCGCCGCGTCGAAGCACGCCATGAGCTGCTGCGCCATGGCGTTGATGGAGCGTACGGTCGAGAGGTCGGTGTTGACGCAGAGCATACCGACGATCTCGTCATTCTCGCGGATAAAGTACGTCGCTGACTCCAACGTCTTGCCTCCGGCGCCGCGGCCCTCGTAGCCCGTAATAAACGGCAGGTCGCGATACTTGGCGTCGTGCATGATCTTGAGTGCCAGATCGGTGGCGGGACCGCCGACCTTGCGGCCGCTCACGATGCCGTTGCGAATATCGACGATGGCGTGGTCGGGATCTGAGAAATCGTGCAGCACGATTTCGCTGTTCTTACCGAGTATCTGCTCCAGGAAATCGACCATCGGCAAAAAGCGACGTACGGTCTCGTTCACGGGCAACTCCTTGGGGTGAAATCGGAAATGTTCATAACAATTTTTTCTCATGGTAACACGCCATTCCTCATCTCGCATATTCGCAGGTACATTGCGTAATACAGACGAACGGTAGGAATTTGGCGGTAAACGGTTGACCAAAAGAAAAGTTAGATGCTATTTTGACCGGACACTTTCCTGACCTGCGGAAATTCGTTATCTCAGCTTAAGAATAGTCTGATAACAAAAAATTATTATTGAGAATGAGAATCATCTTTAATACGATATCCAACGAAGGCACAACCTCAACCCCGCACTGCGTCACAATAGAGCGTTAGATGCGAAAACAACTATTTCGAGGATTGGTGGTCAAATGACCCAGGAGACGGTTACGAACGGCACTGAAGCCCTGTTCACTCGCGAAGGCATGCCTCCCGTTAAGGAAATGATCCCGTGTGCCCTTCAGCACGTACTGGCATCGTTTGCCGGCATCATTACCCCGGCGGTCATCATGGCCGGCGTCTACGGCTTTAATAGCCAGCAGAGCACCGACATCATCCAGGTCGCGCTCATTCTTTCGGCGATCGATACGGCCCTTCAAGCCTTCGCTCCCTTTCGTCGCATCGGCGGCGGCCTGCCCATCGTCATGGGCGTTTCGTTCGCGTTCCTGCCGGCCCTGCAGGCCATGGGTGCCTCGGGCTTTAGCTTTGGTGCGCTGCTGGGCGGCGAGATCGTCGGTGGCGCCGTCGCGGTCCTCTTTGGTCTGGCCTACAGCAAGATCAAGTGGCTGTTCCCGCCTGTCGTGACCGGTACGGTCATCTTCTCCATTGGCGTCTCTCTCTATCCCACGGCTGTCAAGTATATGGCCGGCGGTATGGGTACGCCGCTGTGGGGCACCCCGCAGGCCTGGTGCGTCGCTCTTATCACCTTCGCCGTGGTCTTTGCGCTCGCCAACTTTGGCAAGGGCACGCTCAAGCTGGGATCCGTGTTCTTTGGCATGATCGTTGGTATGATCGTCTCCATCCCCTTTGGCATGATCGACTTCTCCAGCGTCGCCACCGCTCAGGTCTTCGCCCTTCCCAAGCTCATGCCCTACGCGCTCGAGTTTGATCCCGAGGTCTGCATTACCCTCGCCGTCGTGTTTCCCATGGTTGCTATCCAGGTTATCGGCGACGTCTCTGCCGCCTGCCTGGGCTCCATCGACCGTATGCCCACCGAGCGCGAGCTCTCCGGCGCTATCGTGTCCCAGGGCCTCACCTCTATGGTCGGCGGCCTGCTGGGCGGTCTTCCCACCAGCGCCCTTGGCCAGAACGTGGGCATCATCTGCTCCAACAAGGTCGTCAACAAGTGGGTCTTTGTGATCATCGCGGCCGTCTTTGCCATCGCCGGCCTGTTCCCGCAGCTCTCTGCCGTCCTTTCCGCTATCCCGCAGCCCGTCATCGGCGGCGCGACCGTCGGCGTCTTTGGCACCATCACCATGAACGGCGTGCGCATGTTCACCCGCGAGGGCCTTACGCAGCGCACTACCACCATCGTCGGTACCTCCGTCGTCTTTGGCCTGGGTATCTGGATGGCCAGCGGTTGCCTTGCCGGCGAGGGTATGCCCGCTTGGGTGTCCACCGTCATCGGCTCCAATGCCGTAACCCCCACCGCCATCATGGCCATTGTCCTTAACCTGATCCTTCCGCAAACGCCGGTCGTGGCTCAGCACATCGATGCTGCCAAGGACGCTGCCGTGGATCTGGTCTTGCCCGAGAGCAAGAAGTAACCAATTCGGTGCTATTCGTCGGCGGACGCATCGCCTCGTCCGCCGACGCCATGCGGTGCCAAGCCGCACTTCAAAGGGTTCGTCCCTTTGGTGAAGCGTTGACGGGAGAGGGCCCGTTTCCGGTGTAGGCCGGCGCTTCGCACTCCGCCATGTCAGAGGTGTCAAACCCCGCCCCTGATGTTGAAGGGAGCATTTATGCTTCTGGTCGCTAACGGTTCCGTCTTTACCCGCAACGCTCAGACCCCGTTTATTCCAAACGGTGCGGTCGCCATTGACGGAGATACGATCGTCGAAGTGGGCCCCGAGTGCGAGCTCAAGGCTAAGTACCCGGATGCCGAGTACGTCGATGCCCGGGGCAACCTCATCATGCCCGGACTCATCAACTGCCACACCCACATCTACTCGGGTCTGGCCCGCGGCCTCGCCATTAAGGGCTGCAACCCCACCAACTTCCTGGAGAATCTTGAGCAGCAGTGGTGGAAGATCGACGACAACCTGACGCTCGACGGCACCAAGGCCAGCGCCTATGCCACGATTTTGGACTCTATCCGTGATGGCGTCACCACGATCTTCGATCACCATGCGAGCTTCTGCGAGATTCCGGGAAGCCTTTTTACCATTAAGGATGCAGCTCAGGAGCTGGGCATGCGTTCGTGCCTGTGCTACGAGGTCTCCGATCGCCGCGGCCAGGAAAAGTGCGACCAGGCCATTGCCGAGAACGCCGAATTTGCCCAGTGGGCCGCCAAGGAGCGTCGCGATAACGACAACCACATGATCGCCGCCATGTTTGGCGGACATGCTACCTTTACGCTTTCGGACGAGACCATGGATAAGATGGCCGAGGCCAACAACGGTCTGACCGGCTTCCACATCCATGTGTGCGAGGGCATGAACGACGTGTGGGATTCCCGCCTCAACCGCGGTGGTATCAGCCCCGTCGAGCGCCTGCTGCAGCACAACCTGCTGGGTCCCGACACCATGCTCGGCCACTGCATCCACGTGACGCCTGCCGAGATGGATATCGTCAAGGAGTCCGGCACCTGGCTCGTCAACAACCCCGAATCCAATATGGGCAACGCCGTGGGCTGCGCCCCCGTGCTCGAGTTCTTCCGCCGCGGCATCCCCGTGTGCATGGGCACCGACGCCTACACCCACGATATGCTCGAGAGCCTTAAGGTCTTCCTGATCATTCAGCGCCACAACGCCGCCATGCCCAACGTGGGCTGGTGCGAGGCCATGACGATGCTGTTCGAGAACAACGCCAAGATGGCGAGCAAGTACTTCGATCGCAAGCTCGGTGTGCTCGAGGCCGGCGCTGCCGCCGACGTTATCGTTATGGACTACAAGCCCTTTACGCCGCTGAGCGAGGAGAACATCGACGGTCACATGCTCTTTGGCATGATGGGCAAAAACTGCCGCACCACCATCATCAACGGCCGCGTCCTGTACAAGGATCGCGAGTTCGTTGGCATTGATGAGGAAAAGATCAACGCGTGGACCATGGCTGAGTCCAAGAAGCTCTGGAGCACGCTTAACGATCGCGCCTACTAATTCACAAGTAGATTCACGCGCGTCGGGTGTTTCGCCGCATCCGGCGCGCGTATAGGCGGCCTCCGCGGGGTCGCCGGCGCTGTGCTAGCGCTACACCGTATTTGCGCCCGCCGCGCGGTCTCGCCGGGCGTTACAGAGAGGAGCTCACTATGAGCGACATCATGAGGCCGATCCCGTTTTCGCAGCTGATGAACTGGATCATCGAGGAGCACAAGACTCAGGGCGCCGTCTTTGGCGTGCGCAAGATGGTCACGACCAACCAGGAGGGTGCGCTTCCCATTTTTGACGAGCGCATCGAGACTCCGTTTGGCCCGGCCGCCGGTCCCAACACGCAGCTGGCCCAGAACATCGTGGCATCCTACGTGGCCGGTTCCCGCTTCTTTGAGCTCAAGACCGTTCAGGTTATGGACGGCGAGGAGCTCTCCAAGTGCGTCAACAAGCCCTGCATTGTGGCGCAGGACGAGTGCTACAACTGCGAGTGGTCGACCGAGCTCGAGGTTCCGCAGGCTTTTGCCGAGTACGTGAAGGCATGGTTTGCCTGCCACCTGATCGCTCGCGAGTACGGCCTGGGCAGCCCGGACGGCTTTGTCTTCAACATGTCCGTGGGCTATGACCTGGAGGGCATTAAGAGCCCCAAGGTCGACGCCTACATCGAGGGCATGAAGGACGCCAGCGGCTCCGACGTCTGGAACGAGTGCCGCGCATGGGCGCTCGCCAACCTGGACAAGTTTGAGCATGTCGACGCCGCGTTTGTCGAGTCCATCCCGGCACGCGTCTCCAACTCCATCACCGAGTCTACCCTGCACGGCTGCCCGCCGGCGGAGATCGAGCGCATCGCGACCTATCTGATCACCGAGAAGGGCCTCAACACCTACATCAAGTGCAACCCCACGCTGTTGGGCTATGAGTTTGCACGTCAGCGCCTCAACGAGCTGGGCTTTGACTACATCGTCTTCGACGATACGCACTTCCGCGAGGACCTGCAGTGGGCCGACGCCGTGCCCATGTTCGAGCGCCTGATTGCCCTGTGCGCCGAGCGCGGCCTGGAGTTTGGCGTCAAGCTCACCAACACCTTCCCCGTCGACGTGACGAGGAACGAGCTGCCTTCCACCGAGATGTACATGTCCGGCCGTTCGCTGTTCTCGCTGACCATCGAGGCTGCCCGTCGCATTACCGAGCAGTTCGATGGCAAGCTGCGCATCAGCTACTCCGGCGGTGCTACGGTCTACAACATCCGCGCCCTGTACGATGCCGGCATTTGGCCCGTCACCCTGGCGACCGACGTGCTCAAGCCCGGTGGCTACGAGCGCTTTAGCCAGATGGCCGGCGAGTTTACCGACCTGGATGGCAAGCCGTTCGCGGGTGTCTCTCTCGAGGCTGTGACTGCGATCCAGACCGACTCACTCACCAACCCGCTCTACAAGAAGCCGCTGCGTCCGCTGCCCGACCGCAAGGTCGCCGGCAAGAGCCCTCTTTCCGATTGCTTTACCACGCCGTGCCGCACGAGCTGCCCCATCCAGCAGGATATTCCCGCCTACCTGGCGGCCGTTGACGAGGGCCGCTACGAGGACGCACTCAACATCATCATCGAGCGCAACGCCCTGCCGTTCATTACCGGCACCATCTGCCCGCATCCCTGCGGCCGTGCCTGCGAGCGTGCGTTCTACGAGCCCGAGGGCGCCCAGATTCGCGCCAGCAAGCTCAAGGCCGCCCGCGAGGCCATGACCGCCGTGCTGCCCAAGCTGCGCGCCCAGGCCATCGCCAACGACGGCGAGCGCAACGTTGCCGTTATCGGCGGCGGCCCGGCCGGCCTGGCGACGGCGTTCTTCCTGACGCGTGCCGGCGTGCCCGTCACCATCTTTGAGGCCCGCGACTCGCTCGGCGGCGTGGTCCGTCACGTGATTCCCGAGTTCCGTATCGCGAGCGACGATATCTCCCACGATGCCGAGCTCTGCCTAGCCTTTGGCGCCAAGGTGCAGCTCAACGCTCGCGTTGATTCCATTGACGAGCTCAAGGACCAGGGCTTTACCGACGTGGTCGTGGCCACCGGTGCCTGGATGCCCGGCTCTGCGGGCCTGGGCGAGGGCGCCGAGCTCGACGTGCTGGAGTTCCTCGAGGCCGCCAAGAAGGGCGAGAAGCTCGAGCTGGGCGAGGACGTCGTGGTCATTGGCGCCGGCAACACCGCCATGGACGCGGCCCGCGTGGCCAAGCGCCTGGCCGGCGTGAAGAACGTGCGCCTGGTCTACCGCCGCACCAAGAAGCAGATGCCCGCCGATGAGGAAGAGCTCGATCTTGCTCTTGCCGACGGCGTTGAGTTCTGCGAGCTGCTGGCACCTAAGGCACTCAACGGCGCCGTGCTGACCTGCGATGTTATGGAGCTTGGCGAGCCGGATGCAAGCGGCCGCCGCAGCCCCGTCGCCACGGGCGAGACTGTTGAGCTTCCCGCCACCACGGTGATCTGCGCCGTGGGCGAGGGCATCGACGCCAGCCTGTACGATGCCGCGGGCGTCGAGCACGACCGTCGCGGCCGCCTTGCCGCTACCTCCACCGGCGTCGAGGGCGTCTGGGCTGCGGGCGACTGCCGCCGCGGTCCTGCCACCGTGGTCGAGGCTATCGCCGATGCCGCCGAGGTCGCCCGTGCCATCGCCGACGTGGACTTTAACAAGTACGCCGACTGCAACGAGCAGGCCGGCCGCGAGGACACTTGCTACGAGCGCAAGGGGTCGCTGTGCCGCGACAAGCGCAACTGCACCAAGACCCGCTGCCTGGGCTGCGGCTCGGTGTGCGAGGTCTGCTGCGACGTGTGCCCCAACCGCGCCAACGTGGCCATTAAGGTGCCGGGCCTGGCCAAGCATCAGGTCGTTCATGTCGATGGCATGTGCAACGAGTGCGGCAACTGCGCCGTGTTCTGCCCCTACCAGGAGGGTCGTCCCTACAAGGACAAGCTCACCCTGTTCTGGAGCGATCAGGACATGGAGAACTCCGAGAATGAGGGCTTCCTGGCCGTGGACGAGGACCACTTTAAGGTCCGCGTCGCCGGCACGGTCCGCACCGTCTCGGTCGATGCCGTCAACACCGGTCTTCCCGAGGCCGTCCGCCTGACCATCAGGGCTGTGCGCGACAACTATTCGTACCTTCTTAAGAAATAGGCGAGTCTCTTATGGCCAAATCCATTCAACATAACGTGGCCTACGTTGCCTGCGGAAGCGGCTGTGCTTCCGCAGGCGACGACGCCCGCTGCAGCGAAGGCTGCATTGGCTGTGGTGCCTGTGTCACGGCCTGCCCCCACGGCGCCATTGCGCTGGTCGATGGCATCGCCCGCGTGGATCGCTCCAAGTGCACGGGCTGTGGCCTGTGCGGCATGGCGTGCCCGCAGCGCGTGATTGCCTTCGTTCCCGGCTACCAGAACATTCTGGTGCGCTGCAACAACACCGATAAGGGCGCCATTGCGCGCAAGATCTGCGACACGAGCTGCATCGGTTGCGGTATGTGCGCCAAAAAGTGCCCTGCCGGCGCTATCCGCATCGAGGACAACTGCGCCCACATCGACGGCGCCGACTGCCTGTCGTGTGGTATGTGCGCCGTCGTGTGCCCGCATGGCGCCATCCACGACCGCACCGGCATCGCCGCCGGCGTGTAGAGGGGAATTACCATGGCACAGGAATTCACTTTTACCGTTAACGGCGTCGAGCGCACGACGACCCAAAACAAACCGCTGCTGCGCTACCTGCGCGACGACCTGCACATTCACTCCGCCAAGGACGGCTGCTCCGAGGGCGCCTGCGGTACCTGCACCATCCACGTGGACGGTGCGGCCGTCAAGGCGTGCGTGCTGACCACCGCTCTTGCCGCCGGCCGCAACATCGTGACCGTCGAGGGCCTGCCCGAGGACGTGCGCGAGGCCTTTGTGTACGCCTTTGGCGCCGTGGGCGCCGTGCAGTGCGGTTTTTGCATCCCCGGCATGGTCATGGCGGGTGCAGCGCTCATCGCCGAGGATCCCGAGCCCACCGAGGAGCAGATCAAGTACGCCATCCGCGGCAACGTCTGCCGTTGCACTGGCTACAAAAAGATCATCGAGGGCATTTCGCTGGCGGCCGCGGTGCTCCGCGGCGAAAAGCAGATCGACGAGGACTTGGAGCGCGGCGACGACTACGGCGTGGGCAAGCGCGCCTTCCGTATCGACGTGCGCAAGAAGGTGCTCGGCGAGGGTGAGTACCCCGACGACATCGACGAACTCGATCAGCCGGGCCTGACCTATGCCAGCGCCGTGCGCTCCAAGTACCCGCGCGCCCGCGTGCTCTCCATCGATGCCTCCAAGGCCGAGGCCCTGCCCGGCGTGGTGGGCATTCTGCGCGCCGAGGACGTGCCAGTCAACCAGGTCGGTCACCTTATCCAGGACTGGGACGTCATGATCGCCCAGGGCGATATCACCCGCTGCGTGGGTGACGCCATCGTGCTGGTGGTTGCCGAGGACGAGGCGACGCTCGAGAAGGCCAAGAAGCTCGTAAAGATCGATTACGAGCCGCTGGAGCCCGTGCGCAACATCGCCGAGGCCAAGGCCACCGACGCCCCACGCCTGCACGACAGCTTCTTTGCCTTTGGCAACACGGCGGAGCTCAAGGACAATGTATGCCAGAGCCGTCACGTGACGCGTGGCGACGCCGCCAAGGCACTGGCGGAGAGCGCGTTCACCGTGACGCAGCGCTTTACCACGCCCTTTACCGAGCATGCCTTCTTGGAGCCCGAGTGCGCCGTCGCCTTCCCGTACAAGAACGGCGTCAAGGTGCAGTCGACCGATCAAGGTGCCTACGATACGCGCAAAGAGTGTGCCCACATGTTTGGCTGGGACAACGAGCCCGAGCGCGTGGTCGTCGAGACCATGCTCGTGGGCGGCGGCTTTGGCGGTAAAGAGGACGTGTCCATCCAGCATCTGGCCGCGCTCGCCGCATATAAGTTTCAGCGTCCTGTGAAGTGCAAGCTCACGCGTACCGAGTCGCTCGCTTTCCATCCCAAGCGCCATGCCATGGACGGCACCTTTACGCTGGGTTGCGACGCCGAGGGCAACTTTACCGGCCTGGACTGCGAGATCAACTTCGATACCGGCGCCTACGCTTCGCTGTGCGGCCCGGTGCTCGAGCGCGCCTGCACGCATGCCGTCGGCCCCTACAAGTACCAGAACACCGACATTCGCGGTTTTGGCTACTACACCAACAACCCGCCCGCCGGCGCGTACCGCGGCTTTGGCGTTTGCCAGTCCGAGTTTGCGCTCGAGAGCTTGATTGACCTGCTGGCAGAGAAGGTCGGCCTGGATCCGTGGGAGATTCGCTACCGCAACGCCATCGAGCCGGGCGAGGTTTTGCCCAACGGCCAGATTGCCGATTGCTCCACGGCGCTTAAAGAGACGCTGCTCGAGGTCAAGGATGCCTACTACGCGCATCCCGGACACGCCGGTATCGCCTGCGCCATGAAGAACGCCGGCGTGGGCGTGGGCCTGCCCGATGCCGGCCGCTGCAAGATCCGCGTCGAGGATGGCCGCGCCGTGGTCTACGCCGCCACGTCCGACATCGGCCAGGGCTGCAACACGGTCTTTTTGCAGGACGTTGCCGAGGCCTGCGGTCTGCCGCTGAGCTGCATTGCCAATGGCGAGTGCTCTACCGAGAACGCTCCCGACTCCGGCACCACGTCTGGCTCGCGTCAGACGGTCGTGACCGGCGAGGCCGTGCGCGGTGCCGCCTTCCTGCTGCGCGATGCCATGCTTGACATCGAGGCCGGCAAGTCTGCGCCCGCCGCTCCCGTGAATGCGCATGGCGACGGCGTCAAGATTGAGTACGACGACGGTCGCGCCTATCAGTTGCGCACGCAGGAGCTCGTCGCCGGCCAGGGCATGCATCCTCAGGATCCCGCGACCGCCATCAAGGCGCTCGAGGGATGCGAGTTTGGCTACGTGTATCTGGAGCCGACCGACAAGCTGGGTGCGGATGTTCCCAACCCCAAGAGCCACATCTGCTACGGTTTTGCCACGCATGTGGTCATTCTGGATGATGACGGCCGCGTGAGCGAGGTCTATGCCGCGCACGATTCCGGCAAGGTGGTCAACCCCATCTCCATCCAGGGTCAGATCGAAGGCGGCGTGCTCATGGGTATGGGCTATGCGCTTACCGAGGACTGGCCGCTCAAGGACTGCGTGCCCCAGGCAAGGTACGGTACGCTCGGGCTGTTCCGTGCGCCCGAGATCCCGAATATCCACGCCATCTACGTGGAGAAGGACGAGCTGTTGCCCGTGGCATACGGCAGCAAGGGCATCGGCGAGATCGCAACGATCCCCACGGCGCCCGCCGTGCAGAACGCCTACCGCGCGTTCGACGGCAAGCTGCGTCCCGATCTGCCCATGGTGGATACGCCATACAGCCGCGCCCGTCACCGCGGCTAGGGTAGGGCGCGGACAGCCATTGTTGACGGGCTGTTCGCGCTCAACATCAACTGTATATGCTGCGCCTTTGGCCCCGGCTCCATCGCGAGCCGGGGCCTTTTGTTTGGAGCGCCTCCGCATGCGGAAACTGTGTCCCGGAATTCGGCTCCAGAATGGGATGCACTTTCCGGAACAGCAGGAAACCGGAAATTGCGTCCCAGTTTGAGCGTCTATTCTGGGATGCAGTTTCCGCTGGGCGCTTCAGCCGGAAAGCGTGTCCCGTTCTGGGCCTTGATTCCGGGACACGGTTTCCGCTAGGTATGCCATATGGAAGGCGCATCCCATTCTGAGCACTCAATCTGAGATATGGTTTCCGCGGGTGCCGCCAACTGGAAAGTGTGCCCCAGTTTGATGGGCAGGCGGGCATAAGCTCAACAGCTCCTACAGGTCCACCTCGTTGAGCCATGTCGGTAGAGCGGTCTGCCGGATGCCTGCCGTCTGCAGTTTTTTGGCGAGCATTCCTGTCGAGCGGACCTCGTTCATGGTAAAGCGCAGCAGAGGGTGGCCGTAGAGCGATAGGTGCGCCTCGCGCTGTCGTTCGGCAACGAGCGCCTCGGCGGTGGTGCGTCCGGCCAGCATGGTCTGGTCGGTATATTTGATGAGCCCGTCGAGCTCGCCCAGCGTGAGTTCCCGCGCCTGGCGCTCCCAGGCAAAGTCCGTTCGTATGGGCTTGGCCGAATCGAAGGGGTCCGTCAGCTCGTATTGAAGCCAGTCGGGCGCAAAGCCCGTCTCGATCATGACGGCTCGGGCGACCGATTCCCCGCCGCTCTCGGCGCGGGCGTCGGCATATCGAAGTGTCGTGAGGGCGGTGCGAATCGCGCGATCATTGCGGGCGGTCACTCGTTGCTCGACGGCCTCCATCAGCTGTTCCGGCGCAACGCCGAGCTTTGAGATCGCCGAATCGGCAATGGGCATGCCGTCGGCAAAACCAGTTTGCAGCAGGCAATCTGTGGCCGTTTGGATGGGCGGCGTTACCGATATGCCGGCCCTGCGTATTGCTCCGGCCGGCTCAATCTGGTGTCGCTGAATATGTGCGCCCGGACGAGCCGACGGCTTTGTCGAGCTGCAAACATGCACGACGTTCAGGTGTCGCCACGAGACCTCGAGCCCCAGCAGGCAAGCTGCCGAAAACGAGCAGAACGTCCAATCGGGATGGATGATCGCAAGGGCGCGGATAATCTCGCAATGGCGTTGCGCTCGGTTGAGTTCATCCCAGCGCGTTTTTCGCGCAAACAACCCCGGCATGGGCGAGACAACCGTGCCGCCGGTGCGCCGAAGGAGCGCTTTTCGGATCGCCGTGCTCGGGGGAATCAGACAGCGCCCCTCTTGTTCGGCTTGGTTCAACAGCTGGTCGATGAGTTGGTCATTGCAATGGGTCATGAGCTACCGCCTCCTTTTGGGTAGCAAAAACGTATCAGCTGGAACTTGCCGCTCAGCTGACCAAAAGCTGACCAAAATCTAACCATGCAGGTAGATGGCCTGGTTTTGACGTCATTTTTTGAAGCTGAATCGGTGGGCGGTAATCGGCGACCTTGAACGGTAGCGAGTTATGAAGAATGGGTAAGTTTCGGGACGTGTACTTTTTTGAAAAGAGCATTCTATCTGCTGTTTTGTGTCTCTGGATCGTATATTTGAAGGCATGTGATAAGGGCTGCAGGTCGTCGTCTGTGTCGGCGGAAACTGTGTCCCGGAATTGACGTTCGGAATGGGACGCGCTTTCCGGAACGCCCCTCAACCGGAAACTGCGTCCCAGATTTCGGCCCCAGAGTGGGATACCGTTTCCGGATCGGGCCTCAAACGGAAATCGCATCCCGGAATGAGCGCTCAGAGCGGGACGAACTTTCCCAGCGGGGCCGCAGGCGGAAGCTGCGTCCCGGAATGAGCGCTCGGAATGGGATGCATTTTCCGGTAGAAGCTTCAGCGGAAAGTGCATCCCAGAATTCAGGCTCAGAACGGGACACGCTTTCCGGATGGCATGTTTGGCGGAAACTACGGCCCAGTTTTTGGCTCCAGAACGGGATACATTTTCCGGAACGGTCCACGTGCGGTGGTGTACCGACCCTTTTGCGTGCGCCGCTTGTCGAATTACGTTATAGCTAGCTATATTATAGGAAGGTATAATATAGCTAGCTATAACGTAAAGGAAGGATGGCCCTATGTTTATCGGAAGAACGGCGGAAATGTCCGAGCTCAATCGACTGTATGGCACGGGCTCCTTTGAGATGCCTGTGATTTACGGCCGCCGTCGCGTGGGCAAAACGCGTCTTATCACAGAGTTTATCCAAGGCAAGAAGGCTATTTACTTTCAAGCTCGTCGTACCAATGCAGAGGCAAACCTGCACGGCTTTAGCCAGGCGATACTTGCAGGCTCGGTTGGTGCTGCAGGCGTGTCGTTTCGTAGTTTTGACGAAGCGTTCGATGCATTGGCCACCATGGCTCGCACGGAACGTTTGGTTGTCGTGATTGACGAGTATCCCTATCTCGCCCAATCGAATCCCGAGATCAGCTCGTTGCTGCAAGACAAGATCGATCACTTGTACAAAGAGGCCAAGCTTATGCTTATCCTGTGCGGGTCGTCGCTTTCGTTTATGGAAGAGCAGGTGTTGGGCTACGAGAGTCCGCTATACGGTAGGCGTACGGCCCAGTTTAAGATCATGCCGCTCGATTTTATGACGACCCTCGGCCTGTGGCAGAGCATGGGTCGCGAAGACGCTGCAGTTTGCTATGGCATGACGGGTGGCATTCCTGCATATATCGAGAAAGTCGATCCTGCCGCACCGCTCAAGGACAACATCAAACGTCTTTTTCTTACTCCTACGGGCTATCTCTTTGAGGAGCCGAGTAACCTGCTATTGCAGGAGTGCCGCAATCCCGAGCAATATGATGCGATCGTGCAAGCAATTGCTCAGGGGCGCTCGAAGATCTCGGAGATTGCGAGCTCTACGGGAATCCCTGCGAGCAACGTAAAGAGCTATGTGGATAAGCTGGCGTCGCTTGGGATTGTCGAGCGCGAGCTGCCCCTAAACGAGACGAGCAATAAGCGAGCCGTGTATCTGCTGAGCGATCAGATGTTTAGGTTCTGGTACAAGTTTGTTCCGCAGAACATCGGGCTGATTCAAAACGATATGGCCGAGATGGCGTATGAACGCATTGAGCCGCACGTATCGGATTACATGGGTACGGTCTTTGAGCTTATATGCAGACAATACGTGTACGAACTCGCGCGGGCGGGCCAGCTTGATGTGGTTCCGGCAAGCGTTGGGCGCTGGTGGGGGACGGATAATCGCACGCATACGCAGGAAGAAATCGACTTGATTGTTGACGATGGCGAGGGCACTGCGCTGTTTGCGGAATGCAAATGGCGCAATGAACCGGTGGGCGAAGACGTGCTGCAAAAGCTCGTGCATCGAAGCGAGCTCTTTAGGCGGCAGCACAAAAGCTATGCGATCTTCTCGAAGCGAGGCTTTACGCAAGGATGTCAGGAAGCTGCGGCGAGCAGGGGAGATGCCAAGCTGATTTCGTTTGCCGAGATGTGCGAGCGGAGATAACCAAGCACGCTCTGATGTGATGCTCGGAATGGGTCGCGCTAAGGATGCCAAGCGTAAAACCTTCAATGAAAATGGCGTAAAAACTACATCTGTCATGGCGTAAAAACTACATTGAAAGTAGCGTAAAATCAGCATTGAGAATGGCGTAATTTCGCATATCGCGTGATAGAGAGGGACGGCCGTCTATGGATGCACCAAAGAGATTGACCCAAAAGGGATATAGGCCCCGGCTCATAGAGGAGCGCCTCGACACCCTTATGCGGGCGTTTGGCTGTGTGGAGATCAACGGCCCCAAATGGTGCGGCAAGACCTGGACGGCGCTCTCTCGCTCGGCGAGCGTCTCCAGGCTCGATGAGCCTGCGCAGCGCGCGGCGGCAGAGGTCGACCCAAGCCTGGCGCTCATCGGCGATGCGCCACACCTGGTCGATGAATGGCAGGAGGTGCCCGAGGTTTGGGATGCCGCCCGGCGTTTCGTGGACGCGAGCGGCAACGAACGCGGGACACTTTTGCTCACGGGCTCGACCGCGCTCAAAAGCGATGAGCGCAGCCATGTTCGTCATTCCGGCACGGGTAGGATCGCCCGTCTGTCAATGCGCCCCATGGCCCTGTGTGAGTCGGGCGACGGCGAGCCGCTCGTGTCACTGGCAAGCCTCTTTAAGGGCGAGGGTTTTGCCCCTCAGCGTCGCGAGAGCACGGTGGATGACGTCGCCCGCTGGTGCTGCAGGGGCGGTTGGCCTGCAAATCTTGGGCTTTCGGAAGATCTTGCGCGAGAGACGGCAAGCCAGTACGTGCACTCGGTGCTCGACGTCAACGTGCTGGACGAGGGCATGTCGCCCGAGCTTGCACACGGCCTTTTGCGAGCTCTTGCCATGAACGAGAGCCAGGCTGTCACGTACAAGACGCTCGTAAAGGATGCCTCGTACGGTGAGGCGGGCCCCGACGAGAGGACCATCGCTGCGTACTTGGACCTCTTCAACAGGCTCAAGCTGACCGAGGACCTGTGCGGATGGGAGCCGCCCATGCGCTCGAAGGCCCGCGTTCGCGTGCGCCCCAAGCGCTACTTCTGTGACCCGTCACTTGCGGCGGCGTTGCTGGGGGCTACCCCTGAGCGGCTGCTTGGCGATATGCAAACGCTGGGGATGCTCTTTGAGAATCTCGTCCTGCGCGACGTGCGCGTGTTCCTTTCAACCTACGGCGGCGTTGACAACAGCGTCCATTATTTCCGCGACGAGAAGGGCCTTGAGGTCGATCTGATCGTCGAGCACGATGGGCGCTGGGGAGCCATCGAGGTCAAACTGAGCGATGCGAAGGCAGACGACGGAGCGAGAAACCTCAAGGCGATGGAGAAGAAAATGCTCTCCAACCCTGCCGCGCAGAATGCTGCGCCGGCGTTTTTGGCGGTCGTGGTTGGAAAGGGGAGCATTGCCTATACACGCGACGACGGCGTGGCGGTGATCCCCATGGCGGCACTTGGGGCGTAGTGGTTTTGCGGCGTGCCGTGCTTCCTTTACCGAAAATCCATTTGGTAAACCTGGCAGCCGTGGGTAGAATAAGGTCGACGGCAGCCCAAGGGTGATAGCTGGGCAGCGCCGTTGCTTGGTCAAGAGGTCAGCGCCTTAATGGCAGCGACTTGTTATGCTTCGAATGCTGCTTGAGTGCCTCGGAAAGTTCGATAAGCGCCGTGAAGAGCGAGACCAAAGCAACCAAGAGCTCTACGAGCTCTGATGGGCCCGGGATGACCGCTGATTCAAGTCACCGGGCCTAAATCTTTTTCATGCATTTGAATAGAGCGGGCGATTCTCTTGGGGCCGTCTGCATGGCGTGCGACCAGCGCATGGTATTGCGCCCCGCTTTCATGTCCGCACGAGCGCCTATCCTTACGGCAATGTAGCCGCTTATGTAACAAGCGGCAGGCGACGGAGAAAGGCCATAACCGTGTCAGCTGAAAAGACGCCGTGTATCTCGGCTATCGATACGACGAACTTTGTGCGCCAGATCGTGCTGGACTTTGAGTTTGCGCCGGTGCCAAAGCAGCGCCAGCGCCGTGGGTTGCGCAATGAGATTATCGAGGTCGGCGCCGTCAAGCTCGATTACCACGGCAACGTTATGGGCGAGTTCTCGCAGTTTGTGCAGACGGAATTTACCGAAGGCGTTGCGTATCCCGTCCGCGAGCTTACGGGGATATCGGCCGTGGACACCGCGATGGCCGATCCGCTCTATGTGGTGATTAAAAGGCTCAGCGATTGGATCGGTCGCTACTCCGCCCAAGTGGTCTGTTGGAGCGGGGCGGACCGGCGACAGCTTTTGACCGAGTGCCAAGCAAAGCACATCGACCTTGCCGCATTTCCTACGGACTGGGCCGACCTGCAGGCTTTTTACACCTCGATCATGGAAGTGGGCAGCCACGGGCGCGTCTCTTTGAGTGACGCAGAGACGTGGTTTGGCATCGAGTTCGACGAGTCGACGGGTCACGCCCACAGTGCCCTGGCCGATGCGCGCGTGACCGCCAAGTTGCTCAAGCAGGTGATGGAGGGGGACTATCACGTGAGTCCGCACGCCTAGGAAGTCCGCCAGCGTTGGGGGATGGGCGAGCGACCCTAGACGCGCCTTTCCAGCAGGTGCCCCGAGCTGGGAGACCTGCTGCTGAGGCTGAAGGCGGAAGGGAGGTAGGGCGATGCATTTAGGACGACTGGTGAGTTGCCCTGCTGGGGGCCTTTGATAGCTAGAGTGCAGCCTCTCGTGCTTCGTTTTCATAATAGAGCCGAAGTGCTCCTCATGCTTCTTTTAGAAAGACCATTTGTTCTTTCTTTACATAAGGTGTTTCATTACGGCTCTCCTGGTCATGCGTGCGTTGCCGATGAGTCCGAGGCTTATCGCGCTTCAGCAACGGTATGACCAGAGTGCATGCCGCATTTGCTCAATAAATGGACGTTGTCGTCTGCTGCTTGATAAAATGTCCTCACGCATCTTTTAGGATGCTAATGTATTAATCTGCGGCATCGAGAAAGGCTGGCGGTTGGGGTGAGTCCCGAAGAAAAAGCGCGTCTTGTTATCGATGAAAAGTTGAAGACTTCTGGATATGTCGTTCAAGACGTTAAAGAGTTCAATCCCGCAGCAGCCTGTGGGGTCGTTGTTCGTGAGTGGCAAACGACTTCCGGGCCGTGTGATTACCTTATCTTTATCGACGGTACCCCCTGCGGGTTAATTGAAGCCAAGGAACACGACAAGGGCGAGAAGCTAACAGCCGTAGCCGAGCAGTCAAAGCGTTACGCCGAGAGTGAATTCAAATATGCCACCACGAATATTGACATTCGCTTTGTCTACGAGGCGACCGACGTGCTGGTCCGGTTTTGCGACTATCACGATAAAGACTATCGTTCTCGCGAGGTTTTCTCTTTTCATAGACCGGAGCAGCTCCGTAGTTGGCTGAAGGATTCCGGCACTCTTCGGAATAGGCTCAAGTCTTTTCCTGACTTCGAGATTGCCGGCTATCGCAAGTGCCAAGTGAATGCAATTGTAGGACTTGAAAAGACGTTTGGGGAGAACCGTCCACGCGCGTTAATCCAAATGGCCACTGGTGCTGGCAAGACGTATACCGCGATTGCTAACGTCTATCGTTTGCTCAAATTTGCCAAGGCCAAGCGCATCCTATTCCTTGTTGACACGAAGAACCTGGGGGAACAGGCCGAGGAAGAGTTCCGTAAATACAAGCCTACTGACGATGCAAGGCTTTTTTCCGAACTTTACAATGTCTGTCGCCTGACCTCTTCGCAGATTCCCAATGGCTCCAATGTATGCATCAGCACTATTCAGCGCATGTACTCCATCCTCAAGGGCAAGGAGCTTGACGAGGCAGACGAAGAATCCTCTCCTACTGAGGGTCGCTTCGTCGGCGGGCCACGCGACGTTGAGTACAACTCGGCTTACCCGCCTGAGTACTTCGATTTCATCATCATCGATGAGTGCCACCGTTCTATCTATAACGTCTGGCAGCAGGTCCTCGATTACTTCGATGCCTTTCTCATCGGGCTTACTGCTACGCCCGACAAGCGAACCTACTCTTTTTTCAATCAGAATGTCGTGAGTGAATACACCCATGAAGAAGCGGTCATTGACGGCGTCAACGTCGGCGGCGATACCTACATCATCGAAACTGATGTGAGTAAGAACGGTGCGACAATTACCGAGCGTCTAGTTGAGAAGAGAGACCGCCTTTCCCGCGAGAGGCGATGGGAGCAAACCGACGAGGATCTGGAGTATGACAAGGGCAAGCTAGACCGCGATGTCGTCAACCCCTCTCAGATACGCACCGTCATCCGCGAGTTCCGCGACAAGGTTACGACGGTCATGTTCCCTGGTCGCAAGGAAGTGCCCAAAACGCTCATCTTTGCCAAAACAGATAGCCATGCGGACGATATCATCAACATTGTGCGTGAGGAATTCGGGCGCGGGAACGAGTTCTGCAAGAAGATAACCTATAACGCCGAAGAAGATCCCAAGTCTGTGCTTGCGGCATTCCGCAACGAGTTCTACCCACGCATCGCCGTAACCGTTGACATGATCGCTACCGGTACCGACGTCAAAGCTCTCGAATGCCTTGTCTTCATGCGAGATGTTCGTTCTAAAAATTACTTCGAGCAGATGCTTGGCCGTGGGCGCCGTACGCTCGGCCATGATGATCTGGCTCGCGTTTCGCCGTCGGCGACAACGAACAAGTACCGCTACGTGGTTGTCGATTGTGTTGGCGTCACGAAGAGCCTGAAGACTGAATCGAGGCAGCTTGATAGGAGGCCCTCCGCAAGCTTGAAAGAGCTCATGATGAGCGTCGCCATGGGCGCGCGCGATGACGATACCGTCACATCGCTCGCGGGCCGGCTTCTTCGGCTCGCCGCCGTTATGGACAATGGCGAGCGAAAGAAGGCCGCCGAGCTCGCTGGCGGCGCCTCCGTGAACGATATCGCAAGAGATATGCTTGACGCTTTCGATGAGGACAAGATTGCAAAGGAAGTCGGGTTTGCCCACAGCGATGATGCCCAAGAAGCAACCGAAGAAGAGCGAACCAAACTGGCAGATGCCCAGTCTCGGCTTGTCGAGAAGGCGATAAAGCCGATGTTCTCTGCTGAGTTGAGAAACTATCTCGAAAACGTGCGCAAGGCGCACGACCAGGTTATAGATAATGAGAACCTGGATGCTGTCATCTCATCCGGTTGGGACACCGATCGCGAGGGCCATGCCAAAGAGGTCATTCAAACGTTCAGGCAATTCCTTGCGGACAACAAGGATGAGCTGGACGCGTTGCAAATCATCTACGGCCAGACCTACAAGCAGCGCTCCATCACGCTGCGCATGGTCAAGGCGGTTCACGATGCGTTGAAAACGTCCCCCTATGGACTCTCCTGCGACATGATCTGGTATGCATATGAGGTCGCGGGCGCACCCATCGCTACGGCACGAAGTGCTGTGGGCAAGCTTATGGACATCATTTCCGTTATCCGATTCGAACTCGGACAGGAAAAGATCCTACGACCCTTCGAGGCGGGCGTGGCGGAGCGTTTCAAGGGCTGGGTATTCTCCAAGAACGCTGGCCACGGCCAGTTTACCGAAGAGCAGATGGATTGGCTACGTATGATTCGCGACCATATCGCCACCTCGGGAAGCGTGAACTCTGACGACCTCGATCTGTCGCCTTTCGGGGAGAAGGGCGGTCTTGGACGTTTCTACGTCTTGTTCGGCGATAAGTACCAAGACGTCCTCGACGACATGAACTACGCGCTTGTCGCATAACACCTATTAGCTAGAAAGGCAGCGCATGAGCGCATCCACCATTAACCAGAAGATTTGGAACATGGCGACCGTTCTCTATAACGACGGAGTCTCCAACAGCGATTATCTCGAGCAACTCACCTATCTGCTCTTTCTCAAGATGGCAGACGAGTACAGCAAGCCCCCCTACAACAGGCCGACTGGTCTTCCGGAGGACTGTCGTTGGGAGTGCCTTGCGGGAAAGAGCGGCGCAGAGCTGTTCGACACCTATAAGAAGATGCTCGACAAGCTAGGTGCCCAGGGCGGCATGCTTCAGGAGATTTTTACCGGGGCCCAAAACAAGATGAGCTCTCCGGCGATCTTGGCGCGAGTTATTCAGATGATTGGCGCAGAAACGTGGACGGCTATGTCGCAGGACGTCAAAGGCGACATCTACGAGGGGTTGCTTCAGCGAATAGCGGAGGACACCAAATCTGGTGCCGGTCAGTACTTCACGCCTAGACCGCTCATCAACACCATCGTAAAGTGCGTTCAGCCCAAGCCAGAGAAGACCGTCTGTGACCCGTGTTGCGGCTCGGGCGGCTTCCTGCTGGCCGCGAAGAACTACATAGAGGGAGCCTACCAGCTCGATGCCGACCAAAAGAAGTTCCTGAAAAACGAGGCATTCCACGGCTGGGAGATCGTTCCCGCCACGCGCCGGCTTTGCCTTATGAATCTTTTTTTGCACAACATCGGCGACTTCAGCGATGTGCCACCCATCACAAGGAACGATGCACTTCTTTCCGACCCTGGCATGCGCTTCGACTACGTGCTCACCAACCCACCTTTTGGCAAAAAGGCGACGCTCAAAGCTGCCGCCGGCGAGGACGGCGAGCTTGTCGACGAAGAGCTTTCGTACTCCCGCCAGGACTTCTGGGCAACAAGCTCGAACAAGCAGCTGAACTTTGTTCAGCACATTCATACCATCTTGAAAACTGGTGGCACCGCTGCAGTTGTCGTGCCCGACAACGTGCTGTTCGAGGGCGGTGCCGGCGAGACGGTGCGCCGCAAGCTGCTGGAGACCACGAATCTGCACACTATCCTGCGTCTACCGACCGGCATCTTCTACAAGCCTGGCGTGAAGGCCAACGTTATCTTCTTTGAGAATCGTCCTGGCAGCGAGCACGTACAGACACGCGAGGTGTGGATCTACGACTATCGCACGAACGTTCACCACACGCTGAAACAACATCCCATGACCGAGGCCGATCTTGCTGACTTCCTTGAATGCTACAAGCCTGGTCATGTCGATGAGCGCGATGAAACCTACAGCGAGGATAACAACCCCGATGGACGTTGGCGCCGCTTCGCTATCGACGAGATAATGTGCCGCGACAAGCTGAGTCTCGATATCACCTGGATCAAAACCGGTGAGGACATCTCGGAGATTGCGCTTTCTGATTTGCTCGCAAGCATTCATGAGAAGAGTGATGCTATTGCCGACGCCGTGAAGCAGCTCGAGGCGCTTCTGGGGGACATCGAGGACTAATGGACATCAAGAAACTACGTCAAAAACTGTTGGATCTTGCCATCCGCGGCGAACTTGTTCCGCAAGACCCGAACGACGAGCCCGCGAGCGAGTTGTTGTCGCGCATCCACGAGGAGAAGCTTGCCATGGTAGAGCGTGGCGAGCTCAAACCTAAGGACGTCAAAAACGATACCGTAATCTATTTCGGTTCCGATGGGCTGCCCTATGAGAA
>CABUPE010000009.1 GCA_902493515.1 uncultured Collinsella sp. | reverse complement strand
AAATCCAAGGGTTATACCCTAAGAGCAAACCACCCCTTTTAGGGGTGGTTTTGATTTCACGTCACCTTGCCTCAAATGCGACCCGCTGCTGTCCGTCCTCTGCCTGCGGCGTTGTCTTGCTCCGGATGCGGCAGTTAGGGACGTTCCTTTTCTGCCGGCAGCTTGGGACACTCCTTGTAGTCATTGGGGACGTTCTTAAACGACTACATAGAACAAGAGTGGATGATCTCCCGGTTTGAGCCTGCATTCAAGCTCAAAGTGGGAGATCATCCACTCTCGTTTCGTTTGTTGATTTCGATGCCTACATTTGTAGGAACAGTTCGTGGAGGCGGGTATCGTCGTCGAGCTCGGGGTGGAAGGTTACGCCGAGCTGGTTGCCCTGACGGGCGGCGACGATACGACCGTCGACTTTCGCTAAGGCCTTGGCGTCGCCGTGGACCTCGACGATGCGGGGCGCGCGGATAAACGTCAGCGGCACTTCACCGTCGATGCCGGCTATTTGCCCCTTGGTTCGAAAGCTGCCGAGCTGCCTGCCGTAGGCATTGCGCTCGACAAGTACATCCATGGTTTCCAGACGCGGCGTGCCCTTATCGTCATGGGCGGCAAGGTCGTGAGCCAGTAGAATCAGGCCGGCGCAGGTGCCCAGGACGGGCATACCTTCAGCGATACGGGCACGAAGCTCCTCGAGCATGCCCAACTCATCAAGCAGCTTCCCTTGAACGGTAGACTCGCCGCCGGGAAGTACCAGACGGTCAAAGTCCTGCTTCAAATCAGCCGCCTGCCTCAGCTCAATACAGTGTGCGCCAAGCTCGAATAGTCTTGCCTCGTGCTCGGCAAAAGCGCCTTGGACCGCCAGCACGGCAACCGTTTGGTCTGCATAATCGCTCATGTGTGATCTTTTCTGCCGGACTAGCGTCCGCGCTCCTCCATGATGATTTCGATCTCGTCGGCGTTGATGCCCACCATGGCCTCGCCCAGGTCCTCCGAAAGCTCGGCGATGAGCTTGGCATCGGTGAAGTTTGCCACGGCCTTGACGATGGCGGCGGCGCGCTTGGCGGGGTCGCCGCTCTTAAAGATGCCCGAGCCGACAAAGACGCCCTCGGCGCCCAGTTGCATCATCAGCGCGGCGTCGGCAGGGGTCGCTACGCCGCCGGCGGCAAAGTTCACAACGGGAAGCTTGCCCGTGGCATGGACCTCGCGCACCAGCTCGACCGGAACCTGCAGTTGCTTGGCTGCCTCAAAGAGCTCATCATCGCGCAGGGCAACAACGTCGCGGATTTGCTTTTGGATCTTGCGCATGTGGCGCACGGCCTGAACGACGTCGCCCGTGCCCGGCTCGCCCTTGGTACGAATCATCGTGGCGCCCTCGGCAACACGGCGCAGCGCCTCGCCCAGATCGCGGGCGCCGCAGACAAACGGGACGTCAAACTGGGTCTTGTCGATGTGATAGACGTCATCGGCAGGGGAGAGAACCTCGGACTCGTCGATGTAATCGATCTCGATAGCCTGCAGGACCTGCGCCTCGACAATGTGACCGATGCGGCACTTGGCCATAACAGGGATGGAGACGGCCTCTTGGATGCCCTTGATCATCTTGGGGTCGCTCATGCGCGAGACGCCGCCTGCGGCACGGATGTCGGCCGGGATGCGCTCGAGTGCCATGACGGCGCAGGCGCCTGCCTCCTCGGCGATGCGTGCCTGCTCGGGCGTGGTGACGTCCATGATGACGCCGCCCTTGAGCATCTGCGCGAGTTCGCGATTGAGTTTGACGCGATCGGCCTTGCTGGTCTGTTCTGCCATGGTTGCTCCCTTGGTTGGCATGTGCATTGCTTGACGGAACATCCTATCGGGGAGCTGGGTATGGCAAAATACTCAGTTTTCGAGATAATAATAAGGTCAGCCTAATATCAGATTGAACAGCTCGATAAGGTCAGGTGGCAAACTCATGCTTGACTACAATTTGGAAAAACGCGGCGAAGCATCGCTTTATGAGTATGTTTACCAGCAAATTCGAGATGATATTGTTGCTGGACGTATTGCGGCGGGGGAGCATCTTCCGTCTAAGCGCGCATTTGCCAGTCATCTGGGAATCAGTGTCATTACCATCGAGAATGCATATAGCCAGTTACTTGCCGAGGGCTATATTTGCTCAATGCCGCGTCGTGGCTACTACGCTTGCAAGCTTCCGGATGCACCGGTTTTGCCTTTGGCTTCGCAGGGCATCGACCGAGATACCGTCTCTGTGGGCCTCAGCGCGCATGATGTCAACGGACAGGTCGAGCTGTTCGATGCACTTTCTCCTTCCGCTTTGGAGGCGGCGCGGCTTTGGCAAAGCGCACTACGGGCGACGCTGGCATCCGAAGATGAGCGCGAAATCTTTTCGCCCGCACCGGCGCAGGGCACCGCTCGGCTGCGACGCGCAATTGCTCACCATCTGCGTGGGACAAGGGGCATGAATGTCGACCCCAACAACATTGTTATCGGTGCAGGCGCCCAGCTGCTCGATACCATGTTGGTTCAGTTGCTTGGAGCCGACAAGGTGTATGCCGTTGAGGACCCGGGCTATTTGCGTCTGACGCGTATCTATCAGGCTATGGGCTGCAAAGTTCGACATATCCCGTTGGATGACGAGGGCGTGGACTTGAGCACTCTGCAGAAAACCGGGGCCGATGTCCTTCACCTTATGCCGTCCCATCAGTATCCGACCGGCCTTGTGACGAGCATTGCGCGTCGTTATGCGCTTCTGAGCTGGGCCGCCGAGCGACCAGATCGGTATCTTATTGAAGATGACTTTGATTGTGAGTTTCGCCTTGCCGGCAAGCCGATTCCCGCGCTCGCGTCGATCGATGCCGCCCAGTCGGTTATCTACACCAACACGTTTTCGAAGAGCCTGTCATCGGCGTTGCGTCTAGCGTACATGGTGCTGCCCGATGAGCTAATGGAGCGGTTTAGGCGCAACCTTGGGTTTTACGCCTCGTCGGTGAGCTCTGTTGACCAGGTCGCTTTGGCGCGTTTGCTGGAATCGGGTGATTACGAGCGACATGTGAACCGCGTGCGCGTTCGTGCTCGCGAGGCGCGTGATGGCCTGACCTCGCTTGTACGGAAAGCGTTTCCGGCAGGGGAGGTCTCGATCGAACACGCAGACGCGGGCCTTTACTGCACCGTAGTTGCGGAGCGCGGAGCGGGCGGAAGCTCTTTTGTGCGGGCCCTCACGCGCTCGAGTATCCCTTTTGTCGATATCAGTGGCTGTTATTGGTGTGCCGATGGCGCATCTGTCCCTGAAAACTCAAGTCAAATTCTTGTTCAGTATGACGATCTGAGTCCAAAAGTGCTTAGCACCTTGGAATTGCAGCTAACGGGGGCATTCTGCAATCTAAGTGAGTAGACTTTTGGCACTTTGGCGACCGGGCAGTTTTGTAACAAGCTATCTACCTGCGGTTTTGAAAAGCAGGAAGACCGGCCTGCTCGGAATGTTCAAAAAAGTCTACTCACTTGCCGCGTAAAGCTTCTGCATGAGAAAAAAATGGGGTTTTCAACAGGGCTTCGTCCAGCTCTCGACAAGCTTTTGGCCAGTTGGGGAGGGCTGTTGAAAACTTGGCAGTCCGTTCGGCGCCATTTTTGGTGCGTTCGCGCCAATGCGTGACTGACTGGGTTGAAATTCGTGTTCTCCTGTGCCTATGAAGGATCTACTTTGTGACATATCGGCTTTTAGGTACTGGCGTTTGCCTCCTCAAGTCCGCGCTTTGTGTCCGCCGCTTCCACGACCGGAAGAAGACCGGCAGCGATATGATCTCGCCCGCAACCCGACGGCTGCGGTCGCGCTCGGTTTTCCGTTGCATACATTGGTTCGGACGAGAAACAAACGGACTTGTCCTGCCAGCATTAGGCAGCGGCTGTTTCTTGGTGAGCTCCCCAGGGAATCCGTGCTGGAAACGGAGCATGGATTTTTGATTACGTCTCCTCTACTGACGGCATTCATCATGTCACGGCATCTGACGGATCTTCAGCTTCTTTTGGTATTGGCGGAGATGTGTGGCTTGTTTGCGGTGTGTGCCCTGCCGGCGTTACTTGAGACGGAGCTTTCGCGTGCAATTGATTCGGGTGCGATTTCGACAACGTTCGGTTGGGCGCGCTGCCCGTCCGAGGACGGCACCGCCTCAAATTTATGGCGTCGAGACGCTTTGGTTTTGGGCGGAGACCTTGACCGTTTTTGTTCAGATGTTTGTGGGATGCGTTACGGCAATAGATTTATGGCGGTATCGCAACTCGTTCCATTGGGTGCCGCGTCGCCTTTTGAGGTCGAGGCGTATTTGCTACTTGCACTGCCGCGATCCCTGGGAGGCGAAGGTTTTTGCGGCATAGAGCTTAATGTTGAAGTGATGCTAAACACAAGTGCTCGAGCGATTGTGGGAAAGTCCCGTGTATATATCGACCTACTTCTTTCTTCGCCGGACGGTAGGCGACAGGTGGCCATTGAATGTCAGGGAAAGGCCTCGCACGGACGCGCGGGGGATGGCTTGCGTGACGCTGACCGCATGACGGCCCTTCAGGCCATGGGCTACGATGTACTTCTCCTGACACACAGACAGATATCCGATGAGGGTAGATTCCGCGCGATCGTTAAGACCGTATGCAGGATGCTCGATGCTGAATATCGTGATAAAAGCTCAGATGAGCAAAGGGCTGAGGCATTACTCCGGTCTGAACTATTCGTTGACTGGACAAAATTGGGAGTAATCGACGGAAAGATGCCCGCTAGACACAAAATGGCTCGATCGTGGACGGCTGCGGTTCTAAGTGAGTAGGCTTTTAGCACTTTGGCGACCAGGCCGTTTTGAAACAAGTCATTTACCTGCGGCTTTATAAAGCAATATGGATGGCGTGCTCGGCAAGTTCCAAAAAGTCTACTCACTTAGTTTTTGACGAGAAACCTATGCCGAAGGCGGTCCTATTTCAGGTAGTTAACAAGTTTGTGAGGCACGAAAAAGGCCCGAACCAATACGGTCCGGGCCTCATTGAGCTAGAGGTTATGTCTCAGGCGTTTGGCTTAGCCAAAGTAGCGCTTGAGCAGGCCGGCGAAAGCCTTGCCGTGGCGGGCCTCGTCGCGAGCCATCTCGTGCACGGTGTCGTGGATGGCATCAAGGCCAGCGGCCTTGGCACGCTTGGCAAGATCGGTCTTGCCGGCGGTGGCACCGTTCTCGGCCTCAACGCGCATCTCGAGGTTCTTCTTGGTGGAGTCGGTCACGACCTCGCCCAGGAGCTCAGCGAACTTGGCAGCGTGCTCGGCCTCCTCGTGGGCAGCCTTCTCCCAGTACAGGCCGATCTCGGGATAGCCCTCGCGATGAGCGACGCGCGCCATGGCCAGGTACATACCGACCTCGGAGCACTCGCCCTCAAAGTTGGCGCGCAGGTCGGCAACGATGTCCTCGGAGACGCCCTCCATCTTGGCGACGCCCACGACGTGCTCGGCAGCCCACTCGAGCTGACCCTCCTCCTGCTTCAGGAAGCGAGAACCGGGAACGCCGCACTGGGGGCACTTGAAGTCCTCGGGCAGCTGGTCGCCGTCGAACTCTTCCACATAACCGCAAACGGGGCAAACAAACTTCATGATTCGATCCTTTCGATCGATGGCGATTGTGCGCTCGTCCGGTCCCGTAAGGGCCCTCTCCGGACGTGCGTCTTGACGAGTTCTATTATCCATAAATGCAACCAAATGTGAAGCCTATTAGGAATGATTTTTAATAAAACAATTTTGAGATATGAAGATGTTGATTGATTAACGATTGGCAGGCCGTCTTTGACCGTCGCTGAGTACAATCGGTCGAGCAAATGTTGACCAATCAACAAATGAGGGAGTTTCCTTTATGCATCTAGCCCGTCGTGCCTGGTGCCGAACATATCAGACGGTTTTTCGCATTGCATTGCCGATCCTGCCCTATACCGAGCCGCACATTTTAGAGCATGCCGAGGATGTGCCCGCGGTGCTTCAAAAGCGCTCGATCCAGAAGGTCCTTATCGTGACGGATCCCGGCATTGCACGTTTGGGACTCACGGCATCACTCGAGCGTGCGCTTACGGCTCAGGGGATTGGCGTTACGGTCTATGCCGAAACGCGTGCGAATCCCACGGTCTCGAATGTGGAGGAGGCGGCGTCCCTGTATCGAGAGAGCGCCTGCCAGGCCATTATCGGCTTTGGCGGAGGATCAGCCATGGACTGCGCCAAGGGCGTAGGCGCACGCATTGCGCAGCCAAACAAGCCCATCAACAAGATGCGCGGCCTGCTGCGGATTCATCGTCGCCTGCCGCTGCTCATCGCCGTCCCCACCACGGCAGGCACGGGAAGCGAGGTCACACTTGCGGCGGTAATTACCGATGACGAGACGCACTACAAGTACCCCATTAACGACTTTGTGCTTATTCCGCGCTTTGCGGTGCACGACCCCGAGTTTACGCGCGGTCTGCCCGCCTCCATTACGGGGCAGACGGGTATGGATGCCCTGACGCATGCCGTCGAGGCCTTTATCGGGCGAAGCACCGCGCCCTATACGCGCAAGATGGCACGACAGGCGGTGCAGCTCATCCACGACAATTTGCTCGAGGCCTATGAGCATGGTGACGACATGCGCGCTCGTCGCAATATGCTTTCGGCGGCGTATAAGGCGGGCGTTGCGTTTACCCGCTCCTATGTCGGATATGTGCATGCCATCGCGCACAGTCTGGGCGGCCGATACGGAATTCCGCACGGTTTGGCCAACGCGATCATCCTGCCGCACATGCTTCGCGCTTATGGTGACGCTGCCGCCCCCAAGCTTGCCGATCTTGCTCGCATGGCGGGCATTGCGCCGGCTACCGCGCAGGACAGTCTTGCGGCCGAGGCCTTTATCGATTGGGTCGACCGCATGAACGCCGCCTTGGGCATACCCAAATATGTGACGGGCATTCGCCGCTCCGACATTTCCGAGATGGCGGCGCATGCCGATGCCGAGGCCAATCCCCTGTACCCCGTTCCGCTTCTAATGGACCGCTTGGAGCTCGAGCATATGTACGAAGTCGTTGCAGGTGGTATGTTTGAGAGCGAGAATTAGGAGGGCCCATGAACACCGAGGAAATTGCGCGCATCGTCGGCGATCAGCGCGCCTACTTTAAGACGCACGCTACGTTTGATGTTGATGCTCGACGTCGCGCGCTCGCGAGTTTACGCGATGCGGTGCGGGCCCACGAGGCCGATATCGCTCATGCGCTCAAGACCGATTTGGGAAAGTCGCATGACGAGGCCTATATGTGCGAGATTGGCACATCGCTTTCCGAGATTCGACATCAGATCGCTCACGTGGTTCGATGGAGTCGTCCGCGCCTGCGTCCGTGCGACCTCGCTAACGCCGTGAGCGTGTGCAAAACGCAAACCGTGCCCTATGGCGTCACGCTCATCATGGCGCCCTGGAACTATCCGTTTTTGCTGACGCTCGAGCCGCTCGCTGGCGCCCTTGCCGCGGGCAATACCGTGGTCATCAAGCCGAGCGCCTATGCTCCGGCATCGAGCGCGGTGCTCAGGCAAATCTGTGAAGAGGCATTTGATCCGCGCCTGGTGACGGTTGTCGAGGGCGGGCGCGCCGAGAACGAAGCGCTGCTCGATGAGTGCTGGGACAAGATCTTCTTTACCGGTAGCGTTCCGGTCGGCAAACTCGTCATGGAGCGCGCAAGTAAAAACCTTACGCCCGTGACGCTTGAGCTGGGCGGAAAGAGCCCCTGCATCGTGGATGCGACGGCAAACTTGAAGGTTGCGGCGCGGCGTATCGCCTTTGGTAAATGGCTCAACGTGGGGCAGACCTGCGTGGCGCCCGACTACCTGCTGGTCGATGCGCGCGTGCACGACGAGCTGCTGGACCTCATCAGGGAAGAGGCCCGCCGTATGTTTGGCGAGCATCCGCTCGATAACGAGGACTACGGGCATATCGTCAACGCCAAGCATTTTGCGCGCGTGCGCGGGCTGATCGATCCCGATAAGGTCGTGCTGGGAGGCACGGCGCGCGAGTCGTCGCTCAAGATTGAGCCGACGATCCTAGACGGCGTGACCCCCGATGACGCCGTGATGCAGGAGGAGATCTTCGGTCCCATCTTGCCGGTGCTGACGTTTGAGAGCCTAGACGAGGCCGAGACGTTTATTGCAGATCGTCCGACGCCGCTGGCCCTGTATATCTTTAGTCAGGATCGCGCGGTTCAGCAGCGCTTTGTGTGCTACGTGCCCTTTGGCGGCGGCTGCGTCAACGACACCATCATGCATCTGGCTACGAGCCATATGGGCTTCGGCGGCATGGGCGCGAGCGGTATGGGGCAGTACCATGGCCGGGAGAGCTTCGATACGTTTAGCCACAAGAAGAGCATCGTGAACAAGGCAACCTGGCTGGACGTGCCGTTTCGGTATGCGCCCTACGCAAGCTGGAAGCACAAGTTCGTGCGCATGTTTGTGCATTAGAAAAGAGTGCGGGCAATACGAACAGATGTTCCTATTGCCCGCATTTTGCGTTAGACTACTGCTATGGAGCACGGATGGGCCAACTCCCTTTAGAAGGGATTTGGTATGAACGTAAGCGATGTTATTTCGTTATTGGCGTTGTTGATCGCGGCTATCGAACTCGGCCTGTTTATCGGCCGAATGAAATAGCCGCCCCCGCGTAAGCGAAGACGGCCACTTCTCACGATGAAAACGTGTATCGGAGTTGGCAAGACCCGCAGCCACGGGTGCCATCCGTGTCCCTATCTTAGCTGTAAGCGTTCCGCCGCGCAAGCGTTGCGGCAAGCGATTGAAAGACGCGGACGGGATGAATTTGTGTCCGCACGGGCCCGTAGACTTCTCAATAAGGTCAAACGCCGGGTATCCCGGCCGGTAGAGGAGCTGCTATGTACGAGCCTTCACGTCTTCTTTTGTCATTTCATATCGCAGGATTTCAGTATGCCGACGGTGTCTTGGTCCTGGGCGATCTTAAAGCGGGCGATAAGCTGACGCTGTGTGCTGAACGTGATAATCCTCACGATCCCGAGGCGGTAGCGGTCTATTATGGCAAGACCAAGCTTGGCTATGTTCCGGGAAATGAGGTCGGCCCGCTGTCCTTGATGATGTATTACGGGCACGAGGACGTATTTGAGGCCCGTGTGCAACAGGTTGCCCCCGAGCGCAGCCCGTGGCATCAGGTGCACGTTGGCCTCTATGTGGTGGATGCTCGCTAATCGGTAAGAGAGGCAGTCATGTTTGATGACGATGACCTGTTCGATCTGACAGACGATCCGTTTGAGTGGGATATGCTACTCGATGACGATGAGTTGGAGCAGGACCGTAAGAAGCGGCAGGGCAAGAAGGCGCGGGATGACGCTTCGAAAAAGCAGGACAAGCGTCGCCGAGGCCTGTTCGGCGGGCTCTTTGGGTGACTGTCTCATCGCCGCGTCTGTATACTAAACAGGTCTTATACGCGTTGCGAAATGAGGACAGAGACGATGATGTGGTTTACCGCCGACCTGCACCTGGGCGATACGAATATCTTGCGCGACATGGATCGACCGTTTGATTCGGTCGAGGAGATGAACCGCAAGGTCATCGATGCCATCAATGGGTGCGTGGCTGTGGACGACCGCCTCTATATCCTGGGAGACTTTACGTATCGTTTGCCCATGGCGGAGGCAGTGCGCCTGCGCGAGCGCATCGAATGCCAGAACGTGACGCTCATCCGTGGTAACCATGATGGCGATTGGGGAGATCCGGACGCGCCACACATTTGGGATGAGGTGCGCGATTATCTGGAGGTCGCCCCCGGTTACGCTAAGGGCCATCGCCTGGTAATGAGCCATTACCCCATGCTCAGCTGGAATGGCAAGGCGCGCGGCGCCATCATGCTGCACGGGCACATTCACAGTAGGGGAGACCGCACCAACGCGCGCAATCGCGATCGCGAGCGCCCTATCTTTCGCTACGACGTTGGCCTCGATGCCAACAACTACAAGCCCGTTAGCCGCGACCAGATTCTCGGCTTCTTTGGACTGTAGCCCTCAAACCACCACAAAGGGGACAGGCACCTTTGTGGTGGTTCTGGCGCCGTTGCCATTATGGCGGCGGCGCCTTTTTTGTCCGCGTGGCGCGGTAGAGTGTAGGCGGTTGAAATTTGCGTCCATCGAGGAGCTGCTATGAACGAGATCAAGTGCCCGCATTGCGGCGAAGTTTTTAAGGTCGATGCGTCCGGCTATGCGGATATCGTCAAGCAAGTGCGCGATGCCGAGTTCTCGCGCGATCTTGATGAGCGCGTAGCGGCGGCTCGACGCGAGGGCGAGCAGGCGCTGGAGCTTGAGCGTTCGCGTTCGGCGTCTGCCCTGCAGGAGGCGGAGTCTCAACGCGACGCTCAGCTTGTCGAGCAGAAGAACACTGCGGATCAGAAACTGGCGCAAGAGGTTGCCAAGCGCGATGCTGAGCTTGCCGAGCTGCGCGCTAAGCTCGAGGGCGCTGCCGCAGAGCGCGAGAGTGCAAGCCAGCGCGCGGCGGTTGAGGCACGAGCCAATGCTCAAAAAGAGAATGCCGAACTCCAGCGTGAGATTGATAGCCTGCGTGCGCAGCTTGGGCGCAAAGATGACGAAGCAAAGCTTGCCGAGTCGGCGGCGCGCAACGCTGCTCAAAACGATTTAGCTGCACGCGACGCTCAGATTGCCGAGCTGCAGGCCAGGCTTGCCGCGGCGGACAAGGCCCAGGAGATGGCGCTTGCCGCTGCCGCGGCAGAGTCGCAGCGTGAGCTCGATGCCGCTCGCAGCGAGGCCGAGCGCGCGTTTGCTGACTATCGCGCGAAGGTGCAAGAGAAGTTTTCCGCCGCAAAGGCTCAGTCCGAGCAAGAGGCCGAGGGCCTGCGTGCCCAGCTGCGCGAGCAGGAACTGATGGCAAAAATGAACCTGTCAGAGGCGGTCGCCGCGGCGGAGCGAGAGCGCGATGAGGCGCGTGCCAAACTGACGAGCGAGCTGGCGGTGCGCGATTCTCGCGAGGAACAGGTCAAGGCGGCACACGAGCTCGAGCTTGCGCAGGCCAAGCGCGCGAGCGATGACCTGATTCGCTACAAGGACGAAGAGATTGAGCGCCTTAAGGACATGAAGGTCCGCCTGTCCACCAAGATGGTGGGCGAGTCGCTCGAGCAGCACTGCGAGACCGAGTTTAACCGTCTGCGCATGACGGCGTTTCCTAACGCGTACTTCGAGAAGGATAACGATGCGTCCGAGGGCACCAAGGGCGACTTTATCTTCCGCGAGTGCGACGCAAGCGGTAACGAGGTCATTTCGATTATGTTCGAGATGAAAAACGAGAACGACGAGACCGCGACCAAGCACAAAAACGAGGACTTCTTTAAGAAACTCGATCACGATCGTCGCCAGAAAGGCTGTGAGTACGCGGTGCTCTGCACACTGCTCGAGCCCGAAAGCGAGCTCTATAACGCAGGGATAGTCGACGTGAGTTACCGCTATGAGAAGATGTACGTGATCCGCCCGCAGTTCTTCATTCCCATGATCACGCTGCTGCGCAACGCCGCCATGGGTTCGCTGCGCTATAAGCAGGAGCTGGCGGAGTACAAGCAACAGAACATCGACGTCACGAACTTCGAGGCCAAGATGGAGAAGTTCAAGAACGACTTCGGCCGCAACTATGAGCTTGCGAGCCGTAAGTTCCAGACGGCGATCGAGGAGATTGACAAGACGATTAGCCATCTGCAGAAAACCAAGGAGGCATTGCTGTCCTCCGAGAACAATTTACGTCTAGCCAACAAGAAGGCCGACGATCTTACCATTCGCAAGCTCACCTGGGGCAACAAGACCATGAAGGCGGCGTTTGACGAGGCGCGCGGGGCTGCGACAGGGGCAAACGATGAGCCCGCCGAGGCGGATTCGTATGAGGTCGAGGATGCCGAGTAGGGGATAGCGTATAGTGCAAAAGCGGGGCCGCTGGCGATATTGCCAACGGCCCCGCTTCGTTCCAGTATGTACGGCTAGTCCTCGAGCAGGTCCTCGATAAAGCCGACGCGGTAGTTTTTGAAGATGACCTCGCCGCCGTCTTGCGTGGCATCCAGGTCGACATCGCCCATGATGCCAAAGTCGTGGTCGCCATCCTCGTCGGCAAAAATCTGGTGCACGTGCCACACGTGATCGGTCTTCTCGTCGCTCCCGTCGATGGTAAACATCGCGGCACTGCGGGCATCTCCGTCGGTGAGGATTTCCTCGTGCTGCTCATGGTAGGCATCGAGCGCCTTTTGCCAGCGGACCTCGCTCATGCCCCAGTCCTCGTCGAGTTCGCCCAGGTCGCGAACGTGCTCGCGGGCGGCAAGGGTTACGCGGCGGAAGAGTGCGTTGCGCACCAACAGCGTGCAGCCGCGACGGTCCGCCACGACCTCGTCAATGCCCTGCGGCGGTGCGGCGTCGAGTGCAGCGGGGTTGCCGGCGTTCTCCCACTCGTCCACCAGGCTCGAGTCGACCGAGCGCACCACAAAGCCGAGCCACGAAATGATGTCACGCAAGCGCTCATCGCGCTTCTCAATGGGCACGGTGCGGTCGAGGGAACGGTAGGCCTCGGCTAGGTAGCGCAGCAGAATGCCCTCGGAGCGGGCGATGCCGAGCTTTTGAATGTAGCCCTTAAAATCGCTCGCGCTCTCCAGCATGTCGCGCAGGACGCTCTTGGGCGAGAGCTGGTAGTCGTTGGCCCAGGGCACTTCCTGGCAGTACTTGTCGAAGGCGGCATCGAGCAAGTCCTCGAGCGGCTTTTCGTAGGTGACATCCTGGATGCGCTCCAGGCGTTCCTCATATTCGACGCCGTCAGCCTTCATTTCGGCCATCGCGCGGTCGCGCGCGGCGCGCTCCTGTGCGCGCAATACCTGCTTGGGGTCCTCGAGCGTAGCCTCGACCATCGAGATGAGATCCATGGTATAGGTCTCACTCTCGGGGTCGAGCAGCTCCAGCGCGGCAAGCAAAAACGGCGAGAGCGGCTGGTCGAGCGCAAAGTCCTCGGGCAGGTCGACCGTCAGCGCGTAGTCGATGTCCGGCGCGGCGTCAGCCGGAGCGTCGGGTGCGGGCGGCACCTCGGTGCGTACGACGACGCCGGAGTCGATGAGCGTGGCGAAGATCTCGTCGGCACGAACCTCGAGCTTTGCCTTTTCCTCGGGAGTCTGCAGGCTCGTCTCGATGAGGTCGTGCACGCGGGCGCGGGCATCGCCGCCCTGCTCGACCACACTAATCACCATGGAGTGCGTGATACGCAGGCGCGGCTTGAGCGTTTCGGGCTGCGTTTCGATCAGGCGCTCAAAGGTCTGCTTGTTCCAGGTGACAAAGCCCTCGGGGGCCTTCTTCTTTTTAATCTTGCGGAGCTTCTTGGGGTCGTCACCCGCCTTGGCCATGAGCTTGGCGTTCTCGATCTCGTGCTCCGGGGCCTCGGCGAAGACCATACCCTCGGTATCGAAGCCCGAACGGCCAGCGCGACCGGCGATCTGATGGAACTCGCGGGCGCGCAGGCGACGCATCTTGTAGCCGTCGAACTTGGTGAGCGCGGTGAGGACCACGGTGTGGATGGGTACGTTGATGCCGACGCCGAGTGTGTCGGTGCCGCAAATGACGGGTAGCAGGCCCTGCTGCGCCAAGCGTTCGACCAGTAGACGATAGCGCGGCAGCATACCGGCGTGGTGCACGCCGACGCCGCAGCCGAGCAAACGCTTGAGGATCTTGCCGAAGGCCGTCGAGAAGCTCGTGCCCTTGGCCGCCTCCTTGATGGCCTCGCGCTGCTCCTTGCTGGCAATGCCAAAGTTGGCGAGCGACTGTGCCGTCGCAAGGGCGGCATCCTGGCTAAAGTGCACGATATAGAGCGGGGCCTCTCCGCCGCGCATCGCGAGCTCGACGGTGCCCTCGAGGGAGGTCGTCACGTAGTCGTAGCTCAGCGGCACGGGGCGTGGGGCATCGACGACCAAGTCGCAGGTAGCGCCGGTGTGTTCCTCGAGTGAGGCGGCGATGGCAGTGACATCGCCGAGCGTGGCGCTCATGAGCATGAATTGCGTGTGAGGCAGGGTGAGCAGTGGCACCTGCCAGGCCCAGCCGCGGTCGGGGTCGGCAAAATAGTGGAACTCGTCCATGGCGACGCAGCCCACGTCGGCGCCCTCGCCCTCGCGCAGTGCATCGTTGGCAAGGATTTCTGCCGTGCAGCAGATGACGGGCGCCTTGGTGTTGATATGCGTGTCGCCGGTGATCATGCCGACGTTATCGCGGCCGAGCACCTGCACAAGGTCGAAAAACTTTTCGCTGACCAGAGCCTTGATGGGGGCCGTGTAATAACAGCGCTTGCCCTGTGCCATGCCCATAAAGAGCATGCCTAGCGCGACAAGCGACTTGCCCGATCCGGTCGGTGTTCCCAAAATGACATGGTCACCGGCGGCTAGATCCATGAGGGCCTCTTCCTGGTGGTCCCACAGCTCAATACCGCGGTCGCTTGTCCATTCAAAGAAGCGTTCGAAGGCCTGATCGGGCGTGAGCCATGGTTCGGGCTCGCTACCATCCTCGGGCTCCCACCAGGTGGGGGAGAGCGCGCCGAGCGAGCCGAATTCGGCTTCGGTTCCCGTGCCGCCCGAGAACGAGCTGGCGGCGCCGGCGCCAGAAACGGTGCTGGCGGAAGTATCTGTCGTGGTCTGTGCCATGTGGTTGCTTTCTCTCGCCGTTTGTCCGCCAACTATTATGGCGTAGCAGCGGCGCGGGGTGCCAGCGCGCGAGAAAATGCAGGAAATGGGCGTTCTGCCCAGCCGTTTGGTGCAGTTGCCAGCTAAGTGAGTAGACTTTTTGCAATATCGCGAGCACATGGCTTTTGCGCAAGAGCTCTACCTGCGGTTTTAGTTTTCGTTATGCGGGTTGTGCTTGGCTATTGCAAAAAAGTCTACTCACTTAGGTTTGAGGGTCGTTCGCTGACGCCTATTTTCACTTGTTTGCCGACGCCGCGACCATCAGAAGCCCCTAGGACTCCTGCGGCAGGCGCTTCTTGCCTTTGCGGGCGCGGTTTCTAAAGTTCTCGACGGCCTCTTCCATGCCCAGAGGTACATAGGTGAGCGCATCGAGGTTTTCGGGCAGGTAGCAGGCAAGGCTTTGCTCCTGCGCGCGGCCCGCCGCGAGCTGTTCATCGCTGGGCTGCGCGCCGGGTGTGGCGCAAATGCCATAGACGGCGGCACCCATCTCGCGCGTGCGGCATTCATATTCGGTCTCGGGGTGCTCGGGATGGTCGCGGCGGACGTCGTCGCTTACCCAAAGCGTATCGTAGCCGGCCGCGGCAAACTGTCCCAGGGCGTAATCGCGCAACGGCTTGCTATCGGTGCGCAGCGTGACGGTAGCGCCGGCTGAAAAGAGCGGGCGGTAGAGCATCAGATGGTCGACATGGACGAGTCGTTTTTTAGCGTACTTGGCCTTGGGCTGCGGCGTGGGAAAGTTAATGGTGATGGCATCGAGCTCGCCTGCGGCAAACAGCTGTGGCAGCGATGCGGCGCCTCGGGGCAGGACGAGTGCGTTGGATAGCCCCTGTTCGCAGATTTTCTGCGCGGCATAGGCGATGCAGATGGGCTCCTGGTCCATGCCGATAAAGAGGGTGTCGGGCTCGCGGTGGGCGCGCTCGACCAGATAGGTTCCCTTGCCACAGCCAAGATCCAGGTGAAGGTGTTCGAAGGGCTTGCTGCCAGCTGGCGCGCAAGCCTCGCGCCAATCTCCGGCATAAGCCTCGGGGTTCGTCTCGATCGCATCGGCGTAGCGCTCCAGGCGCTCCTCGAGCACAAAGTTCTTAGGCGTGCGAACGTGGACGGCTCCCATGAGGCTCCTTGGTCATAAATGCGAAACGCATGGCCGCGCGTTCCGTCAATGGGTTGAAAAGGGCGGGCATAGATTGCCCGAAAGATGTGGTGCGGCTCGGCGGCGAGTCGTCGGTGCCTACAGGCGCTTGAGAATCACATAGCGGTTGAGCTCGCCGCTACGACCGTCGGCATGGAAGCGCTCAAGCTCGCGCACGGGGACCTCGCCGCTCTTGTAGAACGTACGGACGCCGCGCACCAGGTCGGTGATCTGCTGATCGTCAAAGTGATGGCAATAGCGGTAGGCGTGGCGGTCGTTTTGCCAGCCGATGAGGTGGTCGCCGGCTTCAAACTGTGCGGAATCGTAACCCTCAAACGGCGGGGTGAGCTCGGCGCGGGCTTCGGCTCGAACGGCCTTGCGCGCCATGCGCTCGTCGTTCATAAACTCCCAAAAGCTGATGGCGATGATGCCGCCCGGGCGCGTCTGCCGCACCAGGGCGTCGAGTACGCGTACGCGGTACTCGCACGACGGCACGTGGTGCATAAAGCCAAAGCAGACCGAGATGTCGGCGAGCGGGGCGTCGAAAAGCACGTCGGGCGTCTCGGCGGGGTTGAGCTTCATGAGGGCGTCGAGCACGTCGAGCTCCTGGAAGTGCAGGTTGGGAATGCGCAGGGCGTGGCCATGTGCATCGATAGCCAAATCTTGACACGAGTCGACACCATAGAACTCAAACGGGCAGCTGGCATCTGCCGAGGGGTTTGCGCCGTCGACGCCCTTGGCGGCAAGTGCGCCGCCGGCGGCAAAATTCTCGAATCGCATATTGCCGCAGGCAAGATCGAAGACGCGGACGGGATGCTCGATCGTGGCGACGTCGAGCTGCCCGAGCGCGATGTCCATGGTGCGCACCCAGCCGGGCCACGGGGCCTGGCGCGTATCGGAGAAGGAGGCGGAGTGCTCGCGATAGAACGTGTTGTTGAGCTGGATGAGCGATGAGGCGAAATCGCGGTTCACGGCGCGGAACTCCCTCCGTTGGCGGTGCGGAATTAACAGTACGACCATACTACCGTTAACGCCGCAACGGGGACAACCAAGCTACGGGTCATTGCTTTGTTTGGACACATTTCCGCAGCTCATATGCACCCGCAACCGCCGGTTGTCAAAAATCTCACTAGAATAGGTGGCATGTTTTTGGCGGTGGCGGATAGATTTTTAACTGTGCAAGGCGCCTTAAGAACAAAAACGGTCCGGCGGCACGGCTGGCATCACATAGGAGGAACCATGAATGTAGAAACTGCGCAGCGGCTCGCCGACCTTCGCCGCAGCAAAGGCTTTAGCCAAGAAGGGCTGGCGCGAAAGCTGGGGCTGTCGCGCCAGGCGGTCAGTAAATGGGAGCGCGCGGAGAGCTCACCCGATACCGAGAACCTGATCTTGCTCGCCAAACTCTATGGCGTGAGCTTGGACGAGTTGCTCAATCCGAGCGACGAGATTGAGGACGATATCGAGTTTGAGAACGAGGACCGCGCTCGCCAACGCGAGGCCGAGGCGGCAGAGCGCGCACGCACCCATGAGGCGGCGGCACGTGCCACCGAGGCGGCAACGCAGGCGAGTGATGCCGCCGCCAAGGCGGCGCAAGCGGCAAGCTGGAGTGCACAGGCCGCCAATGCCGCTACGGCGCAGGCGACGAGTGGCGGTGCGGTTGGCTCGACTCCGGTGAAGGGCCCGTTCCAGTCGTTCCCGTATTGGGCCGTGTGCTGGCTGCTGTTCTTTTTGCTGATGTTCCTGTTTGGTGCCGGCCCCTTTGCCGCACTGATCTTCTTTACGATTCCCATCTATCACTGGGTGGCGCGTGCGCTCGATGGCGATTGGGCGCGCGGGGATATTCAGGTTGGTTCGGCGTCGGTGGCGGTCAAGGCCCAGGGGAAGGATACTTCTGCGGAATCTGATGCTGACGTGGCTACCGCGACTACCGCTGAGCCATGTGCCAAAGAAGGTGACGAATGATGAGGCTTTCGCATGAATCCAAGCTGCGCCTGGGCGTCGGCATCGGAGCGTTTGTGCTCATCATCGGACTTGTCTTTGGCATTTCGCGGACTTTGATTCATTTTGATGGCCCGTGGGACCTCGACGATGTTGTATCCGGCTTGTCTGGTATGGACGATGCGGTTGACGAGGACGATCTTTTGGATGGCGGTAACTATTCCGCTCGGCCTCAGCAGCTTTCGAGCACGACTTTTGATGCCGATGAGTTCCGCTACCTCGATTTCGATATCAATGCGGCTTCGGTGGACGTCAAGGTTGTTGATGGCAACAAGGCTCGTGTTATCGAGCGGGGGCGCGTTGCCAAGGGTATGGATGCCTCCAAGGCCGCGACGCAAAACATCGCATCCGTCGAGAACTCGACGCTCAAGGTTTCCCAGTTTGGAAGTGATGACGATAAGGCAATCGATCGCTCAGTTACGGTCGAGCTGCCGCGCCGTGTTGCCGAACATCTGAAGGGAGTCAACGCGCACGTGGGCTCGGGTGATCTGCAGATTGTCGGTGTCATCTGTGACGGTTTCGACCTTTTCCTGGGTGCGGGAGATGTAGAGTTTACGGGCAGCGTGACTGATGCGCTCAGCGCTGAGGTCGGTTCGGGCGATGTGACGTTCGAGCTTTACCAGGCCCCCGCGAAATCGATGGACGTGAGTGTGGGCTCGGGCGATGTGGAGATGACGGTTCCGAACTCGACGGGCTTTAAGGCGAGCCTCACCTTGGGCAGCGGCGACTTCGAGAGTGATTTCCTTCCGCTTGGCTACGACGGCGAGACCATTTTGAATCTTGAATTCGATAACGGGGATAAGTCTGCTGTGTATAGTTTTGAAGTCGATTCGGGCGACATGTCGTTTGATTCGGAGTAGTGAGGCAGACGAAAGCCTAGGCGAAGATATAGACGCGCTGTTTGATGAAGGCGCCGAAGCCGAGATCGGCTCCGGCGCCTTTGCCTTTACAATGGGGGCATGGAACAGATTATCTTGAACATACTTGAGGCCCTGCGTCGCGGCGAGACCGTGGACGACAAGGCACTCGTCAAACTGATACATGCCGAGGCGCGCCGTGAGGGTGCCGACAAACGCGATTTGGCCAAGCGCCGTCTGCTGCCGTTTTACCAGCTGGTTAAACGTGAGGAGCCGACTCGGTGGGCTGCCTGGAATGTTGATGCCGAGTTGGAGCGTCAACTGCTGCAGGTCCTGCGCATGAAGCCTCGTCGCACGGCTTCGGGCGTGGCGACCATTACCGTCATCACCAAGCCCTGGCCATGCTCGGGCGATTGCCTGTTTTGCCCCAACGATCTGCGTATGCCCAAAAGCTATCTGCACGCTGAGCCGGCGTGTGCCCGTGCGGAGCAAAATTGCTTTGACCCATATCTGCAGGTGAGTGCTCGTCTGACCGCGCTTTCGCAGATGGGGCATGCAACCGACAAGATCGAGCTTATCGTTCTTGGCGGTACCTGGAGCGACTATCCGCAAGGGTATCAGGCGTGGTTTATGTCGGAGCTCTTCCGCGCGCTCAATGACGATGCCGTGGCTGGTGTGGCGGCCAACCCCATGTTGGCGCGTCCGGGCATCAGCCGTGCCGAGGCGGGGCGTCTGCTCGATGATGCGCCCGCCGATGCGCTGCCGCCGGTGGTGGCGGAGCGTCGCGAGCGCTATCGGGCTGCCGGCATTGCGACAGACGAGGCTGAGCTTGCTGCCGGCGTTGTCGACGAGCAGGAGCGTGTGGATGCTGTCGTGGGCGGGTATAACCGCGCGGTGCGTCGTCTGTACGGCCCCGGTACGCCGTGGGGCGAGGTTGCCGAGTGGCAGGCGGCAACGATGGAGGAGCTTGAGCGTCAGCAGCGCATCAACGAGACGGCGAAGCATCGCGTGGTGGGGCTCGTTATCGAGACGCGCCCCGATGCCGTAACGCCGCAGGCGCTTACGCTCATCCGCCGCCTCGGCTGCACCAAGATTCAGATGGGTATTCAGAGTCTCGACCAACATTTGCTCGATATCAACGAGCGTCGCATTTCGGTGGCGCAGATCGAGCGGGCGTTTTCGCTTGCACGCCTGTTTGGCTTTAAGATCCATGCGCATTTTATGCTCAACTTGCTGGGCGCCACGCCCGAAGGGGACAAGCGCGATTACGAGCGCTTTATGACCGAAGGGGCCTTTATGCCCGACGAGGTCAAAGTCTATCCGTGTGCGCTCATCGAGGGCTCGCGTCTGGTGGGCTGCTACGAGCGCGGCGAGTGGCGTCCCTATACCGAGGAAGAGCTGCTCGATGTGCTGGCCGACGACATCGTGGTGACGCCGGCGTTCTGCCGTATCAGTCGCATGATCCGCGACTTTAGCTCCGATGACATCATGGTGGGCAACAAGAAGCCCAACCTGCGTCAGCTCGTCGAAAACCGCTTGGCTGCTCGTGGGGAAGGCGCGACGGTGCGCGAGATTCGCTATCGCGAGATCAGCACGGCGGGTGCCGACTTGGATGAGCTGACCCTTGACGAGGAGGTGGCGTACGAGACGCCGGTGACGCACGAGCGCTTTTTGCAGTGGGTGACGCCGCAGGGCAAGATCGCGGGTTTTTTGCGCCTGTCGCTGCCCGATCGTACTTTTGTTGCCACACATGCGGACGAGTTGCCGACGATGCCGGACGAGGCGATGATTCGCGAGGTACACGTGTATGGCATGGCGGCGCGCGTGGGGGATCAAGGCCAGGCAGCCCAGCACCATGGATTGGGGCGTTTGCTCGTAGAGCGTGCGTGCGAGATTGCCCGGGATGCGGGTTATGCGCGCATCAACGTGATCAGCGCGATTGGTACGCGCGAGTACTATCGTCATTTGGGTTTTTACGACCATGGACTCTATCTGCAAAAGGAGCTCTAAATGAACAAGCCGAGTGTTTCTGCTGGTGTCGTTGCCGGCGTTGCTCTGGGAGCCGCGGCGCTTGGTGCGGCCGCTGTCGCTGTTCGTGCTGCCTGTCTGCAGGTTGCGCGAACCCGCAATGGGTTGGCGCGTGTGAAACGCGTGCACGATGAGGGCGGCGATGAGATTCGCGTGTTGGTGCAAGGCGGCGTCTACCAAAGCGCAAGCTACGTTGGCGAGCGTTGGGCGGAGCCCGTCTTTGCGTACTATCGTGCGTTTGACGATGCGTTTGAGGCCGAGGACGCAATGCGTGACGCTTATGGTCACGGTATCGACCGCATGCTTATGCTGGGCGGCGGCGGGTTTGCCTATCCTAAGTTCGCCCTGATGTCGCACGAGGGCTTGCGCATGGACGTCATCGAGTATGACGGAGAGATTACGCGCCTGGCGCGCCGCTGGTTCTACCTAGACGAGCTGGAGCACGCGGCGGGCGATCGCCTGCGGGTGATTACCGCCGAGGCTCGCTCATATCTGGGCGTGACGAGCGTGGGCCATCGTCGCTACGACGTGGTCGTGAGCGATTGCTTTGGCGGTGCCGAGCCCGTGCGCGAGCTGGCGACCGTTGAGGCGCTGCGCCTGGTGCGAGGCAGCCTGAACCCCGGGGGTATCTACGTGGCCAATATCGTGAGCGCAAACGAGGGGAGCGATGTGACGTTCCTGCGCGACTGCGCTGCCACGGTGCTCGAGGTATTCGCCCACGCCTGGGTGGTCCCATGTGGCGATGCGGAGTTCGGTGGCGAGGAGAACTACCTGCTCATCGCCAGCGACAGCGACTATGCCTTTGCCGAAGACGTGCCCTTCGACGCCGACTTCCTCGGCACTGCACTCCACGACTAGCGCGTCTTCCTGCGACCAGTCTGTTTGTGACGGGGCTCTTTTAGCTACTTCATGGCCAGGCGCCAGCCGAGAACACGCTGCTTCATGCCCTCTATGTCGAGTACGCCTTCGGCAAAGCCCTTGCGCACGAGTTCCTCGGGAACGTACTCGTCGTAACGATCAAAGTAAGGCACCTCGCCGGGATAGACGAGCTCGATGGGATCGAAGTCCTTCTCGACCTCGGCGGCGAGCGCCTCAAAGAACGTCTCCTCGTCGGCCTTCATCTTAAACTGCAGAAAGTACGGGCGTGACGGGTCGAGTCCGCGAAGGCCCAGCTCCGCGGCACATTTAATCTTGAGCATGCGCTCGAGCGCCAAAAAGGCGTAGCTGCCCAGCCAGGGGAAGAGCACCCAGGTGTCGCCGCCCAGGTTAATGAGCGGCTTAGTTCCCGCACCCGAAATCTCGGCTGTATGGCGAGCCTGCGCCAGACGGGCCCGCGCATTACCCATAAGGTACGGATATGCCGCGTGCTCGTTGAGCGCCTTGCGCATGCGTTCGAGTACGTGTGTATTGATGTCACCGGGGCAGTCACCAAAGTAAGCCGGCACACGACCTTTGACCTGCGTGGCAAAGACGGTATGACGCTTCCAGTCCACTTCCTCGACAATCCAGCAGTGTCCGGCGATGGCGATGCGCTCACCGGGCGGTGGCGGATTGACAATCGTGCCCAACTCGGCCGACTCGCTGCGAACGGTGAACTCCTCGTTTTCCTGGAACACGGCGTAGAACTTAAAGTTGTTGATGATGCGCTCGCCCGCGAGGCCCACGATGAGCCCACCGCCCTCGGTGACCTGGATATGATCGATCTTAATGAGGTGACGCAGCAGCACGCGATAGTCATCGGCTGAGACGCGATGGAAATAGCTGAGTGTGAGCACGCGCTGGGCAAGTTCGGCTGGCGTGAGCTCTCCGGTGCTGGCGAGGGTCGACATGGTCTGGTGATAGAGCAGACTGTAGGGGAGTCGATCGAGCTCAGGCGGCTCGACCCACTTTTCCTCGCGATAGAGCTGTACGAGTGCGATGCCCTGCAGGAGCTTCCAAGGAATGGTCTCGGGCATCATCGTGCGCGGTTCAGGCTCTTCCTCGCGCATGACGAACCACATCTCGGGTGGAAGATCGCGGCGTCCCGTGCGGCCCATACGCTGCAAAAAGGAGCTGACGGTAAACGGCGCGTCGATCTGGAAGGCACGCTCCAGACGGCCGATATCGATGCCAAGCTCAAGCGTAGAGGTGGTGACGGTCGTCTGTGCCTGTTCCTCGTCGCGCATAAGCTCTTCTGCCGTCTCGCGCAACGATGCCGAAAGATTGCCGTGATGGATGAGAAAGCGGTCGGGCTCGTGTCGGCTCTCGCAGTAGCTACGCAGCATGGAGCACACGGCCTCCGCCTCCTCGCGCGAGTTGGCAAAGACCAGGCACTTGCGGCCGCGGGTGTGTTCGAAGATATAGCCCATGCCGGGGTCGGCGTTGTCTGGTGCTGTGTCGGTTGGATTGAGTAATGCCTGTTCGGGTGCTCGGGGGATGTCGACTTCGCCCTCGGGGGCCGAGGAAGTTTGGCGGTCCTTGGGAGCGGCCTTGCCCCGTGCCCGCTCACGACGTTGACGGCGCTCCTCTTGTGTGAGCTGTCCGCTGTGACGCATGTCTTGTCCGGATGCGGGCAGTGCCGCGGGTGCCGCTGCCTCAATGCGCTCGCACGCAAGCACTTCGGCCTCTTGAGGACCCATGCTCTCGAATCCCCGCTGCTGTGCCTGAGGACCCGAGTTGTAGAAGTGCTCCATGGAGATGCGCCACACGCGACGCGGCTCCTCAAAACGGGGGATAACGCAGTCGCGTCCCGTTCCCTGTGAGAGAAAAGCGCCCGTGCGCTCGGGGTCGCCGATGGTAGCGGAAAGGCCAATGCGACGGGGCTGCACGCCTGCCATGCGCGACAGGCGCTCAATAAGGCAGAGCGTCTGCCCGCCTCGATCGCCGCGCATAAGCGAATGGACCTCGTCAATGACCACATAGCGCAGGTCGCAGAACATGCGCGGGATCGCCACATGCTTATGGATCAGGAGTGCCTCGAGCGACTCGGGCGTAATCTGAAGGATGCCGCTCGGTTTTTTGATGAGCTTAGCCTTGTGCGATTGCGAGACGTCGCCATGCCAGTGCCAGACGGGGATGTTGGCTTCTCCGCACAGGTCATTGAGACGGACGAACTGATCATTGATGAGTGCCTTGAGGGGGCCGATGTAGAGGGCGCCAACGCTTGCGGGCGGGTTCTCCCAAAACTCGGTCAGGATGGGAAAGAAAGCTGCCTCGGTTTTGCCGGAAGCTGTGGATGCCGTTAGGAGCACATTGTCTTGTGTGTTAAAGATGGCATCTGCCGCCGCAACCTGAATGGAGCGCAGGCTCTCCCAATCGTGGGAGTAGATGAAGTCTTGGATAAACGGAGCATATCGGTCAAAGGCGTTCACGGGGCCTCCTCTCAAATACGAACCTCTTAACGCGGCGGCCAAGGGTTTGCTGCGTTACCGCCTCAACGTTTGTCAGGATATAACCTGCCAAAATAAACCTGTCCCTTTTTGGCAGGTTAGATGGTGAATTCGGCGAAGTTACGGTCGCCGCCTGCGGTGCCGGTGTCACCTGTTGCGGCTGCCGGCGCCAGCGCGTCGCCGCCAACGCTTTGCAGCAGCTCGGCCACATTTGCATCGGGGTTCTGACACAGGATATCGAGCAGCTCGATAAAGTCACGGATGACCTCACGCGGCGTCAAGTGCGTATCGGCTCCCACGCGGCCAAACTCAATCTTGAGAAAGTCCACCAAGTCGTTCTCGGTAAGCGTGGGCGTCCAGCCAAAGTAGCCAGCATGGATCTGCATGAGTTTTTCGATGAGCACCAGCAGCTCCTCATAGGTGAGTGGCTGCAGACGGATGATGGGCGCGAGCATGTCCTTAAGGTCCTCGCGTGCAAAGCGGCCTTGAGCGAGTCGGCTGCGCAGAGCCTCGTAGGAGAACACGCCGCGGCGGCGGTCTTCGATGGAGGTTGGCGTGCCGCCCATGATCACGCCCAGGTACTGCGCCTTGCCCTGGAGCGTGTCGTTGTACATGGTCAGAATCTTCTCGTAGTTGTATTGGCGCGTGATCGCGTTGGGAATCTTGTACAGATTCACGAGTTCGTCGATGAGCACCAGCATGCCCTTGTAGCCGCTGCAGACCAAAAAGCGCGCAATGAGCTTAACGTAGTCGTACCAGTCGTCATCGCTGATTATGGTCGAGGAGCCCAGCTCGGCGCGTGCCTCACTCTTGGTGCGGTACTCGCCGCGAATCCATTTGGTCACGCGGCTCATAGCTTCTTCGTCGCTCTCGGATACTGCCGCGCGGTAGCGGCGGAGCATGCGGGCGAAGTCGAAGCCGTGGACCATTTCCTCGAGCGGGGCCAGTTGGGCATTGACGGCAGACTCGTCGGCATCGGCACACGAGGCGACCCAGCGATCCAGGATAAGGTTGAGCGCACCGCCCTCGGGGCGCGTTTTAGTCGATATGTTGCGGATGAGCTCACGGTAGGTGGCAAGGCCCTGTCCCTGACCGCCCTGCAGGCGGCGCTCGGGCGACAGGTCGGCATCAGCGACGACGAATCCCTCGCCCATGGCGTGCGTGCGGATGGTCTGGAGCAAAAAGCTCTTGCCGGCGCCGTAACGACCGACCAGAAAGCGGAAGCTCGCGCCACCGTCGGCGATGAGACTCAGATCGGTGAGCAGGGCGCGGATCTCGACCTCGCGCCCTACGGTGATGTAAGGAAGGCCGATGCGCGGGACCACGCCGCCCTTGAGCGAGTTGAGAATGACGGCAGCGACGCGCTTGGGCACGCGGGGTGCTGTGGATGCGGTATCACTCATGGTCTAGGTATCCTCTCACGTCTGCTTCGTAATCCTCGATGATCTGCGGTCCTGCCGCTCCAAACTCGATAACGGTGTCACCCACCAGGTCAAAGAGCGCCTCGTTGATGCTGTCGACGAGCATGTCCTCGCTCTGCTCCGATTGCACTACCGCCAATGTCGCTTGCGCTGCGTTTTGCTCGAGCAGCGCGCGAAGGAAGGCATCTGCGGCGGGCGCGAGTTCGGTTGCGGTGCCAGCGGGTGCAGTCGATACGACCGCTGGCGTCGGTGCGAGGAGCGGTGCCACGACGCCAAACTGTTCGGTGGAAATGGTTGGCTCGTCGGCTTTGTTGCGCTCCGTAGGCGCCGCGATCGGCTCGCCCATCACGTCGGTCGCAGGCTTGGCTTCCGGTTGCTCGGATTCCGCCGTATCGACCTCTGTGGGCACATCGTCCTCGCGCTCTTCGTCGATTAAAAGTGCTTCGCGCGTTTGCGCAGCGGCGCTCCGAATGTGCCCCAGCTGACTCAGATCGATATCGATCTTGACGGGCTGGTGTGCGGCGTCCCACGAAAGCCATGCCATGATCTCGTCATCGATAATCTTGGCCAGATATTTGGGGACCTTTTCTTCCTTAAGGGGATGGGCGGGGTCCAGCGCCAGGCGCAGGCGTTGGTCGCAGGCGCGCATCATTTCACCGAGCTTGCTGCTCTTTTGCCTACTACCATGGATACGCATACATTCCCAAAAGCCGTTTTGGCAACGGTAGATGTGGATGGGATCCAGGCGGTATTCGCAGTCCTCGTGGCGCTCGGGCGCAAAGAATACGGCCGAGGCAAACATGGTGTAGGGCATGGCCGTCTCCTCCCCAAACAAGCTCGCTACGATGCCGGTCTTTCGGTGCGTGTCATAGTAGCGCGCCATGCGGACATACACGGCGCATGCCACGTGGCGCAGATCGCGGTGGTGGCTGCGGTCGAGCCGCGAGTTACTTAGGTTGTACGTGGAGAGGGCGTTGATGGCGGCCATGAGTCGCTCCTCGCGCACCTCATCGGGCGGAAGGGGGAGCGTGGGCTCGGAGGTTTTGCGACGTTTGGGGGTCTGGTCGGACGGTGCCGGTGCCGGTACAAGGTCTCGTGCCGCGCGCCGCAGCTCGATAAGGGCGTTATCGAACATGACGGTTTTAGAGTCGCGGAGCAGCTTGGGGTCGAGCCCATGGAATACGGCGTAATCCTGCAACCACACGCGTGCAAACCGATCAATGCCGGGCTCGAAGGCGCGATAGACATTCCAAAAGGCCTTGATCTTGTTAAAACCGTCGAGCGGGTCATCTACGCCAATGCCGCAAATCAGCTCATAGAGATACAGGAAGGCAAAGGACGTAGACGTTTCCTCGACGGTTCCGCGGCGCACTTGGGCACGCCAGGTAAAGTAGCCGCGCAGCTGCCGGTCGCTCATGGCGTTGTAGGTGGGAAAGTACGACTTAAAGGTGCCGTTGTAGGGACAGTCGTCCTCAAAGTCGGCCATCAGCAGGCCCTGGCGGTAAAAAAGCTCGGCTTCCGAAAGCCAGCGGCCCGCACCGCCCTTGGGGTCATCCTGCCAGCGCGATATCTCGCGCATTTTACGGTACTGGTCGGGGAGGAAATTCTGCATCTGTCGGCCGGTTTTGAGAATCGGCTCGTCTGCGTAGACTTCATGTGAGAAGCGGGCAGACTGATGGGTCCGGGCCTCGGCCATAATGCGCTCGATGAGCATCTTGATGTCCTGGTCGGCCACCGCTCCTCCTCTCGAACGCAGCTACGGTGACCTCATATCATAGCACAGCATCAAACAGGTGTTCGAGATACCGCTGCGTTGATAGATTTAGAACAGGAGGGCGTAGATGACGGCGATGACGACGGAGGGGAGCATATTGGCCGTGCGGAAGGTCTGAGGACGGATGAGGTTGACGCCGACGCAGAAGATGAGCATGGAGCCTACGAGCGAAAGGCTGTTGAGGGCTGCTGTGGTCATGATGGGGGAGAGCGCGCCGGCAAACAACGTGATCGTCCCCTGGAACACGGCTACGGGCAGGGCCGAGAAGATGCAGCCGCGTCCGAGCGACGCCGTCATGGTGCAGACGATGATGCAGTCCAGTGCGCCCTTGAGGGCAAGCGTTGACCAGTCGCCGAGCAGGCCGTCCTGGATCGATCCCACAATTGCCATGGCGCCGATACACACGGTGAGTGAAGTCGAGACAAAAGCGTTGGTGAACTCGTTATCGCCCTCACTGCCGGTCTTGCGCTTGAGCCATTCGCCAAGGTTCTCGATGGCGGCTTCCAAGTTGACGGCCTCGCCGATGAGCGAACCGAGCGCAAATGAGACGATGAGCATGGTGGTGCCGGTGGTCGCTAGCGCCTTCCCATCGATAAGGAGCATCTTTTGCATGGTGCCGCCAAGGCCGATAAACAGGACGCACAGCCCCGATGCTTTCATGAGCGTGTCTTGGATGCGCGGTGTGATGAAGCGGCCGCCCGCTAATCCCAAAAGACCGCCCGCAACTAAAAGCACAACGTTGATGATTGTTCCCAAGCCCGGCATGAGCCCTCCTGTATTGATGCCAACGTGGCAATCGTAGCAGAACGAAATGCGAGGCACATCGCGACTCATCTAATACGTTATATAAGTGGTGTTAGGAATGATGTGCAGCATTTAAGCCTCAGGTGGTTGTCGGGACATAGGGATAGTATTCAAAGCGCAGTGTCATAAGCCGCTGCGGGGATTCAATAGCCGCGGCGATGATATTGGCATCGCGGGCACGATCAAACCCTTCGAGTTCGATCTGATACGAGACGTCTTGCATAATGTCCAGACGTCGCCAGGCTAGGAGTGTGTCACCATCGAATTCCAAGGTCTTGCCTCCGTCTGGAGCAACGGCGTATAGACGCAGCTTGGCGGTGGTTGCAGGGTCGACAACCGTGACCTTTTTAATTTCGTTTCGAGTATTCTTGGCGCCCAACAAGGTGAGCAGTGTTGGGGCCACGACCTCGCCCGATGGCAAAAAGACGACTTCGATGGATTCGGGAAATGCGATGATAGCCGACTTGCGGACGGGCTGATTGGCGGCGGCAACTTCGATGTTCGCAGCGTCGATGACCTCTGTGTGGTCGAGTGCGGCAAGCACGCAACAGTTACCTTCATCGATCTCTTGAGGATCAGCAAGCCCCAGACTGTCCGCGAACTCGGGATCGTTTGGATCGGCAGCGGGCTCATTCGGTGCTTCGAAAGAAGCTGGGGCGCTGTTTGCCGGCGACGGCGTGTCGCCCGCACCTGCTTCTTTATCCGCGCTCTCTTCTTGTATGGTTGCGTTGATGGGTTCGTCGTTTGAGGGGAGCGTCTTGGCGTCAAGCGCGGAGGGGAGAATTCCGATGGCTCCGGATCCGTTCCACTCCATTTCGAGAAGCGCCGGGTCGGCAAGAATGCGTTGCCTGCTTTGCGCGTGGGCATCGATTTCAATAGGGCCTGCCTCTATCCCTCGTGTAAGACTGAGTGATCCGGCTGGCTTCTCGAAATGAGCGTTTGTGTCTTTGGCGCTGACGGCGTAGAACAGCAGGGACGCTTCTCCCGCCGCGATGGCATCGGTGCCGGCTTTGGTCAGTCGCAACGATGCCGTGAATGAGAGGGTGGGCTGCGCATCGTCTGCATTCGCGGCGGCGCAGCCCAGACATATACCGCCTCCTTTCTCGAAAAACGTACCGTCGAAGGCGACCTTCGCTCCGTTCGCCGAGTCATCGACCGAAGCGATGTCGATGCGCAGCTCTAAATTGCATGGATCGCCATCTGCATCGAGCACAACCGAGCGCCACGTGCAGACGGCGCACCCCGCCTGGGAGCCGTTTGCCTTGTTCGAACGCTTGATATCCACGACTATCGAGCCGTCCGTATTACGACGAAGGCATCCCGAGGTTGAGATCACGGCCTGTGCGATCGAAAAACGCTCGCACGCAATGGCGCTCGACGGATTTGGTGCGGAACTTAGGGCTACTGGTAAGGAGTCTGCCATGACGGGAGTCGCCCAAGCGGCGACAGGCGTTCCGGTTGCGAGCGCGCCGCAGAGTGCGACGACGGGCAAAAGGTTCTTCGATGCCATGGGGTCTCCTTAGCTAATTTAGTGCGGCCTGTCCATGTTTTGTTTCTGGCTGCGTTTGATGTGCAGACCGAGGCCGGCGGTCCCCGCGCCTGCTGCTGTGGCGCCTGCTGCCAAGAGCCATCGTCTGTCGCCTGTCTGCGCCAACGGTTCCTCGCGGTCGCCGCGGTCGAGCTCCGAGAGGTCGACCGTCACTTGCGTGGCGGCCTGCGCCTGTTCTTGCTGGGCAAAGGCCATGGCTGGCCCAAATGCTAGGATGCTGACGGCGGCGGCCAGGGCGACGGCCTTATGCCGTGTGCACACCGGGCTCGACCGTCCAGGTGATCGTCGCAACCTGATCGCCTTCGCCAGTTACGCGGAAGATGTCGCGCGTGACGCGGGCGACGTTTCCGCTTGTCTTGAGCTTAATTTTGTCCGTGCCGCCGGCAACGCCCTGGTAGCCCATGTCGAAGGCTGCGTTCTTGGAAAGATCGAGGCCCGTCCCCTGCATTGCGGCGCTGGCGTTCTGGAGTGCGCCGTCGGGGCCGACCTTAAAGTCGATGGAGTTCTGTGCGGTTCCGGCTTTGGCGTCGGCAGTAATGGTCCAGGTGTTTATGGCGTCGATCTTCATGTTGGTGACATGGATGCCGTAGGCCGAATGATTGTCGATGGTGGTCGCGTCTTCTGAGGGGCCCTGAAGCGTGCCGTCGGCCTTGGCGACGAAGGGAATAACCGTCGGAACTTTGAACTCAACGTTGTCGATCTCGGTCCTGACCATTACTTTTGTGGTTCCAACGCGCCCGGCTGCCATAGCTGGCGTCGGGGCGGCGCCCATTGCGAGCGCGAGCGCGAGCCCTGCGCCCACGACGAGCGCTCTGGCTCCGTTCATGTTCCTGGTGATGTCCATGGCCGTTCCTTTCTATTCGCCGCGGGCCGTCCCCGCGATGATTGGACGAATGCTGGTGAATTGTGTGCGGTGCCGCGTCGGCCGGAAAGCTAGTTCTCGGCTTGCTCAACCCGTACCTTGACACGTGTCGGATTGCCGTGGCTGTCGAGGGTCTTTGCATCGAGTGCTTGGATCTCGATGTACGCCTCGCCTTCTTTGATGTCGCCGGCGGGGCATGTCTCGACCGTTTTGCCGGTCTCGACCACACCGGATTCGTAGATGGTCTCGTCGTTTTGGATGACGCGGAATCGCTGGGGAAATTTATTGTCTTGGACGTTTTGCACGTTGACGCGCAGCTTGCCGTCTTCCTGCAGCTGAGCGACCGGCGCGACCGAGATCGTCATCATGTTGTCGCGGACGATAGCGTCGAGCTCATCTTGGATTTCCTGACGCGTTTTGCCCTCGGCCGTCGTAACCGAAGCGCCCGCCTCGGGTACGGGCTGCGACTGCCAAGCGTATAGTCCTACGGCGACAAGGGCGCAGACGATGGCCAAACAGGCAACGATGAGCTTCTTGCGACGACCCAGGCCTACAAAGTGGGGTGGCCTCTTCGCGCTCATGCGGCATCCTTGGTGGTATAGACGCGCGCAAAGGTGGACGGGTCCGCTCCAAAGAGCATGTGAAGCATCAGACGGCGCGAGTAGACGAGCTCTTCGAAGTCGGGAGGGAGCTCGATGTCGTGGATATGCGCGATGTGGTGGGCGAGCGCCGAGAACGACTCGGGGTCGCAGATCACATCGGTGGTAACGTGGTAGACCGTCGTATCGGGGAATGCCTCTTCGTCGAAAGGTAGGAGATGGGGATCGTCGTCGACTTCGATGGCGATGCCGTACTGGGGCCAGTAATATGCCATGGGAACCTCCCTGCTTCTGGGGCCAAAACTTCTGTCGGTTTTGGCTGTTGATGCCGACGGTATCAGCCACTACTTGACCAATTGCTGACCAAATGCTTGACGGATTGGCGTCTCCGCAGGTAAAAGGCGGCAAAAAATACTCCAACTTTTTTCGAGCGACAATCGCGCGGTCGGCGACGGCGGGGCCATATGTGTCAAAAGCATCGTCTGCCGAGGAAGCCTTGCCGTTCGCCGAATTGCACGAACGTAAAAATCGCCAATTATGGAGACGGTCTCGAACACGTCGACGAAACGATGCGGTAACATCTCCCTGCAAACACTGTAGTTAGCTAAAGGGGGAGTTCGCGTGTCTGCAACCATCAAACCCTTCACCGACGAGTTCGAAGAGTATGGTCGCGATGAGTCTCGCGCATCGGGCGAGGCCTCGAGCATCTCGTTTCCGACGACGGAAGACGAGGTCCGCGCCATTTTGGGAAAACTCCATGCCGAGTGCGTCCCGGTAACGGTTCAGGGCGCCCGAACCGGCCTTGCCGCCGGTGCCGTGCCCCACGGCGGGCATATCCTCAATACTTCCCGTATGAATCGCTACTTGGGCCTTCGCCGCGATGAACAAGGCCAATTTCTGCTGCGCGTGGAGCCGGGCGTTGTTCTCTCGGAGCTGCGCAAGCAGCTGAGCAAGAAGGTGCTGCCGACCGCTGGTTGGGACCAGGCATCGCTTGAGGCCTACGAGGAGTTCCAAGAGGCCCCCGAGCAGTTCTTTCCCACCGATCCCACCGAGGCATCTGCCTGTCTGGGCGGCATGGCGGCATGCAACGCCTCCGGCGCCCGCAGCTACGCTTACGGCCCCATGCGCCCGCATATCACGGGACTCCACGTCGCGCTGGCTGATGGCGATTTGCTTGAGCTTCAGCGCGGCGAGGCTTTTGCCCAGGGCCGCCACCTGTCGCTCGTGACGGCAGCGGGCCGTACGCTCGAGCTCGATCTTCCCGACTACACCATGCCCAAGACAAAAAATGCCTCAGGCTATTTCGTTGCGGACGAAATGGACGCCATCGACCTCTTTATCGGCGCTTGTGGCACGCTCGGCGTCATCACCGAGCTCGAGATTGCCCTGCAGGCGGCACCTGCGGTCGTTTGGGGTGTGAGCTGCTTTTTCGATAGCGAGGACAAGGCCGTGTCCTTTACCGATTCCGTGCGCCTCGTCCTGTCCCATGCGGCTGCCATCGAGTACTTCGATGCTGGCGCCCTGGATATTCTACGTCGCCAGCGCGAGCAGTCGACCGCGTTCGCCTCGCTGCCGGCGCTCGACAAAGACGCCAAGGTCTGTGTCTACGTGGAGCTCGACTGCGACGACGAAGTTCAGGCGACTGAGGAGCTGTATCACTTGGGGTGGGTGCTAGAGCTTGCGGGCGGCAGCGACGATGCGACATGGGTCGCGCGCACCGAGGTCGATCGCGAGTGCCAGCGGTTCTTCCGCCATGCGGTCCCCGAGAGCGTCAATATGCTTATCGACGAGCGTCGCCGCACGGATCCCACCATCACCAAACTGGGTTCGGACATGTCGGTGCCCAATGCACGCCTTGCCGATGTCGTGGCCCTCTATCGCCGCACGCTGGCGGAAAGTGGGCTTGAATCTGCCGCCTGGGGGCATATCGGTAACAACCATCTGCATGTGAACATTCTGCCGCGCGATGCACAGGATTATCGCCGCGGCGCAGAACTCTTTGCCCAGTGGGCTTCCGAGGTCACGGCCATGGGCGGTGCCGTCTCCGCAGAACACGGCGTCGGCAAGATCAAGGCGGGCTTCTTGGAGACGATGTACGGTCACGAGGCCATGGTCGAGTCGGCGCGGCTCAAGCTCCAGCTCGATCCTGCCGGGCAGCTGGGTCGCGGTAACCTGTTTTCGGAGAAGCTCTTGGATGAGCTCGTCCAGAAAGGGGGCGCGTGAAGATGAGCGATTTCCATATGGTGGTGTGCGTCAAGGCCGTGCCGGGCAGCACCGAGGTCAAGATGGACCCCAAGACCAATACCATCGTGCGCGATGGCAAGCAGGCGGTCATTAATCCCTTTGATGCGAGCGCTTTGGAATGCGCGCTGGCGCTGAAGGACGACTTTATCGGCTTTGGCATGGATGTGCGCGTGACGGTGGTGTCGATGGGCATCCCCGCGACCGAGTCGCTGCTGCGCGACTGCATCGCTCGAGGCGCCGACGATGCGCTGCTGCTGACCGATCGCGCCTTTGCAGGTGCCGATACCCTGGCAACCACCTATGCCCTCAAGTGCGGCATCGAGGCGCTCGACGAGGACTTCGACCTGCTCATCTGCGGCAAGATGGCGGTGGATGGCGATACGGCCCAGATTGGTCCCGAGCTTGCCGGTGCCTTTGATATTCCCTGCGTGACCGACGTGAGCTGCGTGCAGAGCGCGGGCTTTACGACCTGTGGCTCGCTGGCGCTCGTTCACGGATGCGATGCCGGCGAGGAGACGGTGTACCTTGAGATGCCGTGCGCGATGACGACTGCCAAGGAGATTGGCCAGTTGCGTATGCCGAGTATTGCCGGTATTCGCGCGGCGGAGGAGGCGGACGTGCGCGTGGTCAGTGCCGCCGACGTGAACGCCGACCCCGCGCGTTGCGGTCTTGCCGGGTCGCCGACACAGGTCGTGCGCTCGTTTGTGCCCGACCGTGACCAAACGTGCGAGGCCGTTGAGGGAACGGCGTCCGAGCAGGCGGTAAAACTTGCCAAGATTATCGAGGGGATGGCATAGATGAGCGGACTGATTATCGATAGCGAAGCCTGTATCGGCTGCGGTCGCTGCGTTCGTGCCTGTGCCTCGGGCGGCATCGTAGTGGAAGGCGAGCGACCCAGCCGATGCGCCCATGTAACCGACGGCTGCATCCTATGCGGTGGGTGTGTCGACGCCTGCCCTGTCAACGCTATCTCGATCGAGCGTGACGAGGCTGCTGGTGCGGTGGACCTTGATGCATATCGAGACATTTGGGTATTCGCGCAGACCGACGAGCGCGATACGGTGACTCCCGTTGTCTATGAGCTTATGGGCAAGGGGCGCGAGCTTGCCGATGCTCGCGGCTGCCGTCTGGTGGCACTGGTCGGCATGAGCCCCGAGGGCTCGCTCGGGGACCTGGAGCATCTGGTTTGCGCGGGCGCCGACGAAGTCCTGGCCTGTCGCGACGAGCGCCTGCGCCAAAACGATGCGGAGGTCTACGCCCGCTTGATCTGCGATTTGGTAGCCGAACGCAAACCCGAGGCCATCCTATACGGTGCGACCGCTTTTGGTCGCGAACTGGCACCCGGCGTTGCCGTGCGTTTGCAGACGGGCCTTACGGCTGACTGCACCGTACTTTCGATGGATGCGGAAACGGGGCTGCTGCAGCAGACGCGTCCGGCGTTTGGCGGCAACCTGATGGCCACCATCATTTGCCCCAACCACCGTCCGCAGATGGCAACGGTGCGCCCCGGTATCTTTAAGGCTCCCGACTTCGACTACGGCCGCTCTGGCACGATCACCCAGATATCGCTTGCGGATGATGCTAAGGCTCGTGTCGAGATCTCGATTCCCGCCGAGGAGTGGGGACAGCAGCCCTCGATCGCCAATGCCGAGTGCCTGGTCGTGGTGGGTCGCGGCATTGGTTCCAAGAAAAACCTGCCGTTGATGCGAAGGCTCGCCGAGGCTCTGGGAGCCGAGCTTGGCTGCACGCGACCTGTCGTGGAGGCCGGCTGGTTGGAGTATCGCCATCAGATTGGCCAGACGGGCGTATCGGTTTCGCCCAAGCTTCTCGTGAGTATCGGTGTTTCGGGCGCCATTCAGCATCTTGCCGGCATCGGTGGGGCGGAGTGCATTATCGCCATCAACGAGGACCCGGATGCCCCCATTTTCGGTGCTGCCCAGTACAAGGTTGTTGGGGACGCCGTCGAGGTCGTCGAGGAGCTGCTGGCCCAGCTTGAGCGCTAGGCGCGCGCCAGCCAGTCGCGCATCTCGTCCTTTAGGCGGCTCCAGGTTGCCTGCGTGGCGGGGTCGGTAAATGGCCGCGTAATGCCAAAGGGTGCGTCGAGCAGGCGGTAGATATCGCCCTGCTCGCGCGCCAGCGCGCGGCTCGCTGGATAGACGAGCTCAAACATAAAGCAGATGAGTCCCACCAGGTAGTCTGCGGGCTCGTTGCGTTCATCGCGTGCGACGCAGCGGTGCTCGTCAAAGGCGGCAAGTGTCGGCGACGAGAAACGGCTGCCGAGAAACGTCTTCTCGTCCACCTTGAGGATAGTGTCGACAGTGCTGTCGGCGATGGTGCGCATAATGTCGATCTTGTCGCCATCGCGCACGATATCGCAGAAGCTCTGCGTGCGCTCGTCGAGCTGCGCGGGTAGACGGAAATCGCTGTGATAGGCAATGCTCGCTCGGATGAGCTCATCTTCTGCCGGGTCATCGATAAAGTCGCGGATGCTCGTTACGGCGGGTGCATCGGCGGGATTCTCGCCAAAGAGGACCTCGATGCCCAGCGCCGCATGGCTCATGCTCTCGGCGTCCTTAAAGGTGTCCCAGCGTCGCAGCTGCTCAAAGCGGCCCATATCGTGTAGCAGGCCGCAAAGCCATGCTAGGTCAATATCTTCTGACGACCAGCCCTGCTCGCGCGCTACGGCATCGCATGCCTCGGCCACGTGGTACGTATGCTCGATTTTGAGCGCGATGCGTGGGTTGGTGGCGTCGTAGGCATCGGTGTGGCTTTTGAAGGCCGCGCGCGCCCGGTCTCGATCGATAGCTGTCATAATGACTTCCTAAAAAGTTGTGTCTTTCGATCCGGTGGCAATTGTAGGTGAACTCGGTTGCTGCCGGATGATGATTCTGCCGTGTCGCTACATGCGGCTCGGAGACCTTGTCAGGATGAGAAACGTATGGTGCTCAAAATCGTTAGAACCGTCTGGCCAGTGATGCTTACCTATGTTGCAATAGGCGCGCCGTGCGGAATGATCATGGGGCAGACGGGAATGGAGCCCTGGATGGTCTTTGCTCTAAGCAGTACGTTTGTGACGGGCAGCGGCCAGTTTATGATCTGCAACCTGTGGCTGGCGGGTGTGCCTGCAGCATCGATCGTCGCGAGCGTCGCCGCAATCTCCTCGCGCTTTGCGCTTTACTCGGCATCGATCGCACCGCATCTGAGGGGTGCCTCGAAGCGTCAGACGCTGGCTGTTGCCGTGACACTTACCGAGGAGGCATATGGCATCTCGCTTGCCAAGTTGGTTGAAGGGGAGGATTGGGGCCCGCGCGAGTCCTTTGTGCTCAACGTAATCCTCATCGCAACATGGGGCGTTTCGTGTACGATGGGCGCCATCGTCGGCGCCGTTGTCGATGTTCCCACCGCCATTGCAGCCTTTGTCTGCACCTCGCTCTTTATCTGCCTGCTCTTTTCGCAGCGGCTGTCGCGCGGTAACGTTGTCGCGGCGGTTTCGGGCGCGGTGTCCGTCGCCGTATGCAAGTTCTTGGGCCTCGCGAATATTGCCGTGCCGGCAAGCGTCGTGGTCGGCATTGCCATTGCGCTGGCGTGCGATGCTGTATTTGACGGAAGAGGTGCCCGCGATGCCCGCTAACGAGTTCTTGGTTCTGTGGCTGTCGTCGTGGGCTGCTATCGCGTTCTTTCGCATCGCGCCGGCGTTCGCCTTGCGCGGGCGGACCCTGTCGCCCCGCATTACCGAGGCCCTGGGCTATATCCCGCCCGCTGCCTTTGCCGCGCTGGTCGCCAACGACTTGGTGAGCCCCGGCGCGTTCGACGCGGGACTCTGGCCTGCCTTGGTTCCCTGGATTGCGGCCGCCGGCGTCGTGGCGGTGGCAATCAAGACAAAGTCGATGTTGTGGTGCTGCGTCTCGGGCATCGTGTTCTATATCGTTTTGAGCTTCATATAAGAGTGGGGCGCGTTTAGCGTCCCGGCCCAACGAATCGAATTTCTCACCGAGCCGGTCTGCTTCTTCTGGTACCATGGTCAAACTTTACTGTAGCAAAGCGTGACGTGGGCTTTTGTTCTGCGTCAGCGGAAATGGGGGTTTCATGGCACAGGAAGCGACCGCCAACGAGCAAAAGAAATTCAAGGTACCGCGTATCCCGGGCGACATCATGATCTATCCCATGATCGTTGGCCTTTTGCTCAACACCTTCTGTCCGCAGGTCTTTGAGATCGGCGGCTTCTTTACCGCCGCCTGCCGCGGCGGCTCCAATACCATCGTCGCTGCGATCCTGCTCTTCGTGGGTGCCGGCATCAGCTTTAAGTCCACGCCGGGCGCTATCAAGACCGGCATCGTCGTACTGATCCCCAAGCTTGTGGTGGCAGCCGCGTTGGGCCTGGGCGTCGCGTACTTCTTTAACGATAACTTTTTGGGTCTGAGCTCGGTCTCCATCATCGGCGGCATCACGTTTTGCAACATGGCGCTCTATACGGGCATCATGGGCGAGTTTGGCGATGAGTCCGAGCAGGGCGCTGTCGGTATCCTGTTCTTTACGGCCGGCCCCGCCGTCACCATGATCATCCTCGGTGTCTCGGGTCTCGCCAACATCCCCGTCGGCACCATCATCGGATCCATCCTGCCGCTTGTTATCGGCATGGTTCTGGGCAACTTGTTCCCGTTTATCAAGAACCTGCTGGTCCCCGGCGCCAATCCCGCGATCGCCGTCATCGGCTTTCAGCTCGGTGCGTCCATGAGCCTTTCGAGCTTTATCACCGGCGGTATTTCGGGCATCCTGCTGGGCCTCATCACGCTCTTTATCGTCGGTCCCATTACCTTTGCCTTCGAGCGCCTGTGCGGTGGTAACGGCAAGGCGGCCGTTGCCTGCTCCACTATCGCCGGCACGGCTATGACCACACCGGTTGCCCTCGCCGAGGTCGCACCGCGCTACGCCGAGCTTGCGCCCACCGCGTACGCTCAGATCGCCACCGCCGTTATCATCACGGCGATCATGGCTCCGATTCTGACTGGCTGGGTCGACAAGAAGTTCTGCCAAGGCAAGGAGGATCTGTCGCCTGTCGGTGTCGAGGCCATCGAGGAGGCCGTCGCGACTGACATCGATGGCGAGTAGCGATCGATACCCATCAATGATGCCGGCGTGTGCAATTCGCGCCGTATGGGCGCCCGAACAGAAACTGTTTTGCAGTGATGTTCGGGCGCTCTGCTATTATCCCCTTTACCCCTGCGGAGTAAAGGGGTGTTTATTGCCCTGATTCGAATTGGGCGATTCTGACCACTTGGATATTGAAGGGATGGCGCTAGTGGTTAAGGCACTCAAGATTGAGATATTCGTGCTATGCATGATTGTTCTTATCGGGCTTGCCGTGCGAAGTCGTCGCTCCTTGTTCTCGAGCACCCAGCAGCTATTGTTTAGCATGCTTGGCTACACCTCTGCCGCGTACATATTATTCGATATGATCTGGACGCTTTCGGACGGTGTGGACGGCACGTTGGGCATTGCTGCCAACTGGATTTCCAACGCGGTTTCGTTTTCGCTCTTTGCTATCGCGTGTCTCATTTGGTTTATCTATTCCGAGACGGTGCAGGGTTCTCGCCTTTTGACCTCGCGCTATAGGGTGGTGCTTGTAGCGTTGCCTACGGCTCTGGTGGTCGTGCTGGCGTTTACCAGTTACTGGACGCGCGCCCTGTTCTATATCGATTCGCAGGGCGTGTATCGTCGCGGCTTTGCCTATATGATCCAGCCCATCGTCAGCTACTGTTACGTTATACATACGTCCCTGCATGCGTTTGTGCAATCTCGCAGGGTCGAGAGCCTGCAGACGAAGGCCATCTATCGAACCTTGGCATTTTTCGCCATTCCGGCCCTGGTGGGCGGTACCTTTCAGGTCGTATACTCGGTGCCCGGCCTTTGTGTCGGCATAATGATTAGCATGTTGCTGCTCTACATCATCTACCAGGAGCAGCTGATCTCGACCGACCCGTTGACTGGACTTAACAATCGCAACCGTTTTGAGACCTATATGCTGTCGCTCTTCTCAAATGTGGATCAGGCCGAAGATGTATATCTGCTTATGATGGACGCCGACGGCTTTAAGCAGATTAACGATCGCTATGGGCATGTGGAGGGCGACCACGCTCTTCAGGTCATATCTGCTGCGCTCAAAGAAGTCTGCTCGGCGTCTGGCGGCTTTATCGCACGTTATGGTGGCGATGAGTTCGTGGTGCTCCAAAAGGCAGTGGCGGAACAGGATATCATGCATCTGTGCGCGACAATCAACGACGAGCTCGCGCGCGCCGAGGTTCCGTATCTGTTGCGGATGTCCATCGGCTACGCACGGGTTGGTGATGGCGTCGATACCTGGCAAGACTTGCTTCGTGCTGCCGACGCGGAGCTCTACCGCGTCAAGGCCGAGAAAAAGAAAGCCGGCGTCCAGATACGCTAGAAAAAGGGGCGCACGCTTGCGTGCGTGGCGGCCCTCAGCTCACCGATGTACTCCATTAAACTAAAGTATGTGAATCTCTCTGCTAAATAAGGGCAGTTCGCTAGGCTTTTTTGGGTTTGTTGACGATGATGATGCCGCCGCAGACCAACAGCAGGGCAACGATGACGGTAACGGGGCTCGTGCCGGCGCCCTCGCCGAGCAGCAGCGCGCTCAGCAGCACACCAAAGACGGGGTTCATAAAGCCAAAGACCGAGACGCGGCTGACGGGGTTGACGGCAAGCAGGCGCGACCACAGCGAGTAGGCCACTGCGGAGATAAGCGCCATGTAGATGATGAGCGCGATGGCGGGGGCAATCGCCGTGGGGGAGAGCGCGCCACCCATCAAAAAGCCGATGGCGGTGAGGGCCAGGCCGCCGACCAAGAACTGCCACCCGGCAAGTAAGACGCCGTTGTGCTCGCGCGAGAAGATGCCGATCAGGCAGGTCGAAAGGGCACCCGCGACGGTGGAGGCCAGGATAAAGCCCTCGCCGTCGAGCGTAAAGCCAAAGGTGCCGCCCGCGCTCGAAAGGTTGACGAGCGCGACACCGGCAAAGCCCAGCACACAGCCGAGCACCTTGGCCACATCGAGCTTTTCGGTGCGAAACGCCAGGGCGGCAAAGAGGATGGCTAGGAAGTTGGCGCTGGCCTCGATGATGGAGCTCGACATGGCGCTGGCGCGCGAGAGTCCCAGGTAGAAAAAGAAGTACTGGCCGATAGTCTGGAAGAGCGACAACGTGAGGATGGGCTTGATGTCGCGCGCTTGCGGAACGAGCGGACGGCGCTGGGCCACACTCATGCCAACAATGACCAGCATGCCGGCAAGGGTGAAGCGCAGACCCGCGAAGAGCAGCTGCGAGGCGCTATCGTGCGCGGGGATGCCAAAGAGCGCGTAGCCGATCTTGATGCAGGGAAAGGCCGATCCCCAGAGTGCACAGCAAACAAGACAGCCCAGGATGAGTCCGGGCAGGGTGGCGAGATACGGCTTGCGGCTTTCCATGATGTCCTTCCTACATGCGCGAAGTAAAAAAGAACCCGCCACCGGATGTGTCGGTGGCGGGTGTTGTTACCCGAAGGGATTGTACCTGATGGGAAAGGTTTAAGCGAAGTAGGCCACGCCGCTCTCAAAGATCGGCATGAACTTATCGCCGGGGACATGCTCGGGCACGTTGCGGTACAGGTTGTCGCCGCGACGCTCGGCATGGCCCATCTTGCCCAGGACGCGGCCGTCGGGGCTCGTGATGCCCTCGATGGCGAGTGCGGAGCCGTTGGGGTTGACGGAAAGATCCATGCTGGTCTTGGCGTCTTCGCCCACGTACTGCGTGGCGACCTGGCCGTTGGCGATCAGCTGGGCGAGCACTTCGTCGTTGGCGACAAAGCGGCCCTCGCCGTGGCTGATGGCGACGGTGTAGGGGTCATCTAGGCTGCACTGCGACAGCCACGGGGACAAGTTGGACGAGATGCGGGTGCGCACCAGACGGCTCTGGTGGCGGCCGATGGTGTTGAACGTCAACGTGGGCGCATCGGGTGTGGCGTCGACGATGTCGCCGTAGGGCACCAGGCCGAGCTTGATCAGGGCCTGGAAGCCGTTGCAGATGCCCAGCATCAGGCCATCGCGGGCCTTGAGCAGGTCGCGGACTGCCTCGGTGACCTCGGGAGCGCGGAAGAACGCCGTGATGAACTTGGCGGAGCCGTCGGGCTCGTCGCCGCCCGAGAAGCCGCCGGGGATCATGACGATCTGGCTTGCACGGATGCGGCGGGCAAGCTCGTGGGTGCTCTCGGCGACGGCCTCGGGCGTGAGGTTGTTGATCACGAAGGTGTCGGCTTCGGCACCGGCTGCGCGGAAGGCACGTGCGCTGTCGTACTCACAGTTGTTGCCGGGGAACACGGGGATGATCACGCGCGGACGGGCGATCTTGGCGCCGCTGTACACGTGGATGTCCTTGGCACGGAAGTCGATGGTCTCGACCTCGGGGGTCTCGTCGGCGCTGCGGTAGGCAAAGACGCCCTCGATGCCGCTCTCCCAGGCCTCCTGGAGCTCGGAGAGCTCGATGACCTCGGAGCCGGTGTCGATGACATAGCCCTCGACGGTGGTGCCCAGGGGCTCGACGACAACGCCGTCGGCGACCTCGGGCAGCTCGGCATCCTCGGCGAGCTCGACGATAAAGCTGCCGTAGAGCGGGGTGAAGAGGCTCTCTACGTCTACATCATCGGCAAGCTCGATGCCGATCTGGTTACCGACGCACATCTTAAAGAGGCTCTCGGCGCCGCAGCCGTAGCCGGGCGTGGAGATGGCCAGGGCGTTGCCGGTAGCAGTGAGCGCCTCGACGGCGTCAAACGCGGCGAGCAGCTGCTGAGCGTCGGGACGGTAGTCCTCGCCATAGGTAGCGGGGGCGATGCGGACGACGCGGTGCGTGAGGCCCTTGAACTCGGGCGAGACGGCACGGGCGGCTCTGCCCACGGCGACGGCGAAGCTGATCAGGGTCGGCGGAACGTTGAGCTCGCCGGCCTCGTCCTCAAACGAGCCGCTCATGGAGTCCTTGCCACCGATGGCGCCGGCACCCAGGTCGACTTGGGCCATGAGGGCGCCCAAGACGGCTGCCGTGGGCTTGCCCCAGCGCTCGGCCTCGGTGCGCAGACGCTCGAAGTACTCCTGGAAGGAGAGATAGGCGCGCTTGTGCTCAAAGCCGGCAGCCACGAGCTTGGCGATGGACTCGACCACGGACAGGTAGGCGCCCGCAAACTGGTCGGCCTCCATCAGATAGGGGTTGAAGCCCCATGCCATGGCACTCGCCGTGGTGGTCTCGCCGTCCACGGGGAACTTGGCGACCATGGCCGAGCTGGGGGTGAGCTGCGTCTTGCCGCCAAAGGGCATGAGCACGGTCGCGGCGCCGATGGTGGAGTCGAAGCGCTCGGAAAGGCCCTTGTTGGAAGCGACGTTGAGGTCGGTGACAAGCGAGGTCATGCGCTCGGCAAGCGTGGTGCCGGCCCAGCTGGGCTGCCACACGCTGCGGGCGCATACGTGGGCGATCTGGTGCTTGGGCGCGCCGTTGGAGTTGAGGAACTCGCGGGATAGGTCGACGATGGCGACACCGTTCCAGGCCATGCGCATGCGCGGCTCGGCGGTAACCTCGGCGATAACGGTCGCCTCGAGGTTCTCCTCGGCGGCGTAGCCCATGAACTCCTCGACGTCACCGTCGGCGACGGCGCAGGCCATACGCTCCTGGGACTCGGAGATAGCGAGCTCGGTGCCGTCCAGGCCGTCGTACTTCTTGGTCACGGTATCAAGGTCGACATACAGGCCGTCGGCAAGCTCGCCCACGGCGACCGAGACACCGCCGGCGCCAAAGTCGTTGCAGCGCTTGATCAGACGGCAGGCATCGCCGCGGCGGAACAGGCGCTGCAGCTTGCGCTCGACCGGGGCGTTGCCCTTCTGGACCTCGGCACCCGAGGTCTCGATGGACTCGGTGTTCTGGGTCTTGGAGGAGCCGGTGGCGCCACCGATGCCATCGCGGCCGGTGCGGCCGCCCAGCAGGATGATCTTGTCGGTGGGGGCGGGGCACTCGCGACGAACGTGGTTTGCCGGGGTAGCGCCCACGACGGCGCCAACCTCCATGCGCTTGGCCACGTAACCGGGGTGATAGAGTTCGTTGACCTGACCGGTGGCAAGGCCGATCTGGTTGCCGTAGCTGGAGTAGCCGGCGGCGGCAGTGGTCACGAGCTTGCGCTGCGGCAGCTTGCCCTTGAGCGTCTCGGAAACCGGGACGGTGGGGTCGCCGGCACCGGTGACGCGCATGGCCTGATACACATAGCTGCGGCCCGAGAGCGGGTCACGGATAGCGCCGCCCACGCAGGTGGCGGCACCGCCGAAGGGCTCGATCTCGGTCGGGTGGTTGTGGGTCTCGTTCTTAAAGAGGAACAGCCAGTCCTGGTCCTCGCCATCGACATCGACCTTCACCTTGACGGTGCAGGCGTTGATCTCCTCGGACTCATCGACATCGGTCATTACGCCGGTCTTCTTAAGGTACTTAGCGCCGATGGTGCCCATGTCCATGAGGCAGACGGGCTTGGCGTCGCGGCCGAGTTCGTGGCGCATCTCCATGTAGCGGTCGAAGGCCTGCTGCACCACGGCGTCGTCGATCGTCACGTCATCCAGGACGGTGCCGAAGGTGGTGTGGCGGCAGTGGTCGGACCAATAAGTGTCGATCACGCGGATCTCGGTGATGGTGGGGTCGCGGTCCTCATCGCGGAAGTACTGCTGGCAGAAGGCGATGTCCGCCTCGTCCATGGCAAGGCCGCGCTCGGAAATAAAGGCGGCAAGGCCGGCCTCGTCGAGCTCGCGGAAGCCGTCGAGCACCTCGACGGGCTGGGGCTCGGGGGTCTCCATGTACAGCGTCTCGGGCAGGTCGAGCGAGGCGATGCGCGCCTCGACGGGGTTCACCACGTAGTGCTTGATGGCATCGATGGCGGCTTCGTCCAGAGCGCCCGAGATCATATAGACCTTGGCGGAGCGCACGGCGGGGCGCTCGCCCTGGCTGATGAGCTGCACGCACTCGCTGGCGGAGTCGGCGCGCTGGTCAAACTGGCCAGGCAGGAATTCGACGGCAAAGACGGCGCCATCGCTTGCGGGGAGCTCGTCGTAGGTCACATCGACCTGGGGCTCGCTAAAGACGGTCGGCACGCAGGAGCGGAAAAGCTCCTCGTCGATGCCCTCGACGTCGTAGCGGTTGATGATCCTCAGGGCCTCGATGCCCTTGATGCCGAGAATTTCGGTCAGCTCGCCCTTGAGCTGCTGAGCCTCGACGTCGAACCCGGGTTTCTTCTCCACGTAGATACGAGAGACCATTGGTTCCTGCCTTCCTGATCGGTTGGGCGTACGGTACGGTATGCGGCAGCGGTCGGTTTACGGGGCAAGCCTCGCGGTCGCCTTGAGCCACATGTTTGTAAACCTCACTATGATACGACAGCTCGCGGCGCGTTGAGGACGGCGAGGGTGCTACAGTGAAGCGCAAACAAGAGAAAGGCATCACATGGCATTCGTTTCGCTCGCCATCATCGCACTCGTGGCCTTTGCGAGTCCTTTTATCGCCTCGGCGATTCCCGGAAAACCTGTTCCCGAGACGGTCTTTTTGCTCGTGCTCGGCGCGGTGCTGGGACCCCATATGCTCGGCGTCATCCATGTAGATGCTGAGGTCTCGCTTGTGTCCGAGCTGGGCCTGGCCTTTTTGTTCCTGCTTGCCGGCTTTGAGATCGACCCCAAGAGCATCACGGGCGTCGAGGGGCGCTACGGCTTGGCGACGTGGGCCGTCACGTTTGGTATCGCCTGGCTTGCCGTGCGCTTTACCCCGTGGTTCTCGGTCAGTCATTTCGACGGTATCGCCGTGACGCTTGCCCTCACTTCGACGGCGCTCGGCACGCTCGTGCCCATCATGCGTGAGCGCTCGCTCACTGGCACGCGTGTGGGCGACTCGATTCTCGCGTATGGCACCTGGGGTGAGCTCGGCCCTGTGCTCGCCATGTCGGTGCTGCTGTCTGCCCGCACTGGCATCCAAACGCTCGTAATCCTTGGCTTGTTTGCGGTGGTTTGCGTGTTGCTGGCTGTGGTCCCAAGCCGCTCCAAGCGTGTCGGCAGCCGCTTCTTTGCGTTTGTCGAGGAACGCGCCGATACCACGTCGCAGACCTTCGTGCGCCTGACGGTGCTCATCCTGGTCACACTCGTGGCGTTCTCGGCCGTCTTTGATCTCGACATCGTGTTGGGTTCTTTTGCCGCCGGCTTTGTCTTGCGCTATATCATCCCCGAGGGCAACCATACGCTCGAGACCAAGCTCGATGGCCTGGCCTACGGCTTTTTGATTCCGGTATTCTTTACCGTATCGGGCGCAAAGATCGATCTGACGGCCGTGGCGTCGCGCCCGGGTCTGCTCGTGGGCTTTATCGTGGCGTTGTTGATTATTCGTGCCGTGCCCATTCTTATTTCTATGAGCATTTGTCCTGCGACGCGCGATGTGTCGGCGTATGGTCGCATTACCGTGGCCCTGTACTGCACCACGGCCCTGCCGATCATCGTTGCCGTGACAAGCGTTGCCGTCAACGCGGGCGCGCTGTCGCAAGATATTGTGTCGGTCATGGTTGCTGCCGGTGCCATCACGGTGTTCTTGATGCCGTTGCTCGCGCAGCTCTTCTACCGCGTGGTCGACGCCGCGCCGGTCGCCGCCGTGGCAGAAGTTGCCGAGCATCCATCCGATGCGCTCGACATCCTGCGCGCCCATCACGATTTGGCGAGCCTGCTCGCACGTGAGCACGAGCTGCTGACTTCGCATGGCCATGGTCGCGTATTCGAGGGCCTGCCTACGCTCGATACGATTGCCGAGCGTCTTTCCGCCGAGGCGGCGAGCGGCCACATCGATGCCCGCATCGTGGACGCTGCGCACCTGCTTGCCGATAAGACCTATGGAGACGAGGTCGACCCGTCCGAGCTGACTCCGCGCGAGCGTCGCCGCCTGGAGCGCGCCAAGCTCGCCGTGCGCGAATACCGCCGCCGCATGTTGGAGCTCTATGCAAGAGAAGAAGCCGAGGACGACGACGGCAAGTAGTCGATACTCTCTCGGGGAAGCCGCGTCCCGCTTTGAAGGCTCGGAACGGGATGTGGTTTCCGAAACGGGGGCCGTTGGGAAACTGTGTCCCGGAATGGGCGCTCAGAGTGGGATGCAGTTTCCGCAAGGAGGTCCTGGGGGAAACCGTGCCCCGTTCTGATCCGAAATACTGGGACATAGTTTCCCTTTCAAACAGAAGAAGGCGCGCTGCCTGCAGTTGATGCAGACGGCGCGCCTTCTTTGTTGGACTATGTTGAGGCTGGGAGCTGAGGCTTGTGGTCCCTTAAGAGCGGGCGGCTCCGTCGACGGGGAGCACGGCGCCCGTGACGTAGGAGGACATGTCGCTCGCCAGGAAAACAAAGGCGTTGGCGACATCCTCGGGCTCGCCCATGCGACCCAGCGGAATGGTGGCGACGATGGGCTTAATAACCTCTTCGGGCAGGTTGGCGACCATATCGGTCTTGGTTACGCCAGGCGCGACGGCGTTGACGCGGATGCCCATGGGGGCGAGCTCGCGCGAGAGCGACTGGACCATACCGTTGACGGCAAACTTGGACGTGGGATAGCCAACGCCGGAGGGCTGACCGTACTTGGCGACCATCGAACTCGTGGTGGTGATGGTGCCGCCATGACCTGCCTCGGTCATGATCTTGGCGGCTGCCTGGTGGCCATTAAAGACGGCGACGACGTTGAGGTCCATAACCTTAGCGAACTCCTCGGCCGTGTAGTCCAAAAGGGGTGAGCGCTGGGAGATGCCGGCATTGTTGACGACTGTATCCAAACCGCCCATATCGGCTGCAGCCTGGGTAAAGGCCTCGGTCACGGCCTCGAGCGAGGTGAGGTCGCAGGAGCGGCCCCAGACCTTGGCGTCGGGATAGGCGGCCGCCAACTTCTCAACGGCCGCGTCGGCAGTCTCCTGGCGTGAGCCAAAGACGGTGACGGCAGCGCCTTCCTCGATAAAACGGCAGGCGATCGCATAGCCGATACCGCGCGTGCCTCCGGTGATGATTGCTTTCTTGCCCTCGAGCAACATGGTGCTTCCTCTCATCGCGGGCGGACATACGCAGCTCAGCGTAGCGGTAGCCGGAATCGGCCGCGTTTGCATATCGGTGAACGGTAGCCCGCGTTACCGATGAGCGGCTCGCGCAAATATGCTCTGCCGTTGTGCTTACGGCAGGTGACAAAAGGGCTCCCGTCCTACATCGGACGGGAGCCCTCAAGGCGCGTATTGCTAGGCGAGCGTTGGGCTAGTTCGCCATAACGCCTTCGGTCCAGGCCTCAACGTCCTCGATGCGCAGGACGTTGGCGACCTCGGCCACGCAGTCGACGCTGGCAAGTTCGGCGGCGGCAGCCTGGACGTCCTTCTCGAGCGCGCGATGCGTCAGGAAGATGACCGAGCAGGCATCGTTAACGCCCGACTTGCCGTCCTCGACCTGGTTGATGAGCGAGATCGAGATGTTGTGCTTGGCAAAGATGTCGACCGTCTCGGACAGGGCGCCCACGCGGTCGGCGACCTTCAGGCGCACATAGTACTTGGTCTGGAGCTCGTCCATGGGCTTAAAGGCGAGGTTGTGACCATAGGGCTCAATCTCGGGCAGCGGAGCCACGCCGCGGCTGATCTGCTCGGAGAGCGACAGGATGTCGCCCACGACGGCGCTCGCGGTGGGGAAGGAGCCTGCGCCGGCACCGTAGAACATGGTCTCACCCACGGCGTCGCCTACCACGTAGACAGCGTTCATGGCGCCGTTGACCTTGGCAAGCATGTGGTCGGCGGGGATCAGCGTGGGATGCACACGGACGTCGACGCCGGCGTCGGTGTTGCGGGCGATGCCGAGCAGCTTAATGGTGTAGCCGAGCTCACGGGCCTGGGCGATGTCCTCGGCACCGATGGTACGGATACCCTGCTGGTACACATCGTCGGTGGTAACGCGGGTGCCAAAGCCGATGGAAGCGAGGATTGCCGTCTTGCTGGCGGCGTCGAAGCCGTCGACGTCGGCGGACGGGTCGGCCTCGGCATAGCCCTTTGCCTGGGCGTCGGCGAGCACGTCAGCGTAATCGGCGCCCTCGGCGTCCATGCGCGACAGGATGTAGTTGGTGGTGCCGTTGAGAATGCCAGCGATGGTCAGGATCTTGTTGCCCACCAGGTCGTGCTCAAGCGTGCTCACAATGGGGATGCCGCCGCCGCAACTGGCCTCGCACTTAATCTGCACGCCGCACGCGCGCGCCTTCTCGGCGAGCGTCTCGACGTGACGGCCCAGCAGGGCCTTGTTGGCAGAGACGACGTGCTTGCCGTTCTCGAAGGCGGTGGTGAAGATTTCGGTCGCGGGGTGCTCGCCGCCGATGAGCTCGACGACGATATCGACGGCGGGGTCGGTGACGACGTCGTGCCAGTCGCTCGTAAAGGCCTCGCGCTCAATACCGGCAGCTTCGGCCTGCTCCCAGGCAAGCGCGCAGGCGCAGGTCAGCTTAAGGTCGATGCCGTAGGCGGCCAGGTACTCATCGTGGTGGCTCTTGATCAGACGGGCCACGCCGCCGCCGACGGTTCCAAGACCGATGAGGCCGACGTTCACGGTGCGCAGGGGTTCGCTCATAGATAGCTCCTTCGTGCATCTTATGGATGGATTAACCGCTTAAAGGTTGAGTGCATTCTAGCGTGAACCGAGGGCGCGTGCTCGCCAGGCAACAGGAGTCGCACAAAACGGCACCCCCGAAACGCTGCGGAAACATTGGAAACATGCTCGCTACAAACGGAACTCCGTAACAAACTGTCAACGTTTGCGCCATAAGGTTTGCTCCGTACCGCAAGACGGCCGCGCTGCGGCCAGCAAAAAAAGGGGGACACCATGTTTAGCATCAACAACGTACTTAACCGCAGGAGTTTCCTTGTCGGAGCCACGCTTATTTTTGCCCCGATCTATTACACCCCAGCGTCCGTTTTGCTCAAGAATGCCAAGGACATGAGCTACGACATGACACTAATGGGTGTCGACGGCATGGACAGCCTATGTGATCCAGGACGGCAAGTACATCGCCGCCTAAGTGCGCATAAAGCGCGACCGGTGAGGCCGTTTTATTCAGGGCAGGGACGCCTGTAACAGAACGGAAACATTACTTTCACACAATAAAGTGGCATTACTGCATAAAGTAATAGAAATACGCAGAATTATGGATAAATGAACAAATCCAAAGAAAAGTTGAAATAATCGCCACTTTCCTTAACTAAAGCGTCTAGTATTTTGCGAACGCCGAACACGGCGAAGGATGGCCTGTCGGGTAGCCGAAACCCGACGAGATTTGAGAGGAGAGCCGCATGTCGAGCCTCACCGGTAAGTCATTGAACCCTGTTATGAATCGCAGGAGCGTTATCGCGAGCGCAGCAGGTCTGGGGGCGATGTCCATTCTAGCTGGCTGCTCCTCCAACGGCGGCGACAGCGGTTCCGCTTCGAGCGACGCTTCGTTTAAGATCGGTACCATCGGCCCGCTGACCGGCGCCAACGCGTCCTACGGCAAGTCCGTTACCCAGGGTGTCGAGCTTGGCTGCAAGGATTTCTCGACCAAGGAGCTGCCGCTTGCCAGCAAGGCCGAGGATGACCAGGCCGACGGCGAGAAGGCCGTCAACGCCTTCAACACCCTGCTCGACTGGGGCATGCAGGCCCTCGTCGGCCCGACCACCACGGGTGCGTCGGTTGCCGTTGCCGCCGAGTGCGGTAACGACCCCAAGACGTTCATGATCACCCCGTCCGCGTCCTCCGAGGACGTCACCGACGGCAAGGATTGCGTCTTCCAGGTTTGCTTCACCGACCCCAACCAGGGTGTCAACGCTGCCAAGTTCCTGGCGCAGAAGTATGCGGACGAGAAGTTCGTGCTGTTCTATAACTCCGGCGACGCCTATTCTTCGGGCATCGCAGATTCCTTTAAGGCCCAGGCCGCTGAGTCCAAGCTCGAGATTGTTGACGAGGAGACCTTTAAGGACGACTCCGCCACGAGCTTTACCAACCAGCTGACCAAGGCCAAGCAGGCCGGCGCCACCATGATCTTTGCGCCGATCTACTACACGCCGGCGTCCGTCCTGCTCAAGAACGCCAAGGACATGGGCTACGACGTCAAGATGATGGGCTGCGACGGCATGGACGGCATCCTGGGCGTTGAGGGCTTCGATACCTCTCTTGCTGAGGGTCTGCTGCTCATGACCCCGTTCTCCGCCGACGACGAGAAGAACGCCGACTTCGTTAACGCTTACAAGGATAAGTACGGCGATACCCCCGACCAGTTTGCCGCCGACGCCTACGACGGCGTGCACGCGGTGGCCGAGGCCGTCAAGGAGGCCGGTCTTGGTGTCGACGCCGATCCGACCGAGGTCGCCGAGAAGCTGTCCAAGGCTATGCTCAAGATTACCGTTGACGGTCTGACCGGCAAGCTCACCTGGAACGATAAGGGCCAGGTCCAGAAGGAGCCCACGGCGTACGTCATCACCGACGGCAAGTACGTACAGGCCTAATTGGCCGCCTTACATAGAGCGGTTTTGATCCCAAGCAGGGGAGGTTTTGGCCTTCCCTGCTTGCTTGGTATCTAGGGACAGTGTAACGTCCCTGTTTCATACATTAACTGGAAACCTATTCGAAAGGGGGATGTGGAACATGACGGTCTTTATCCAATACCTGGTCAACGGCCTGTCCATGGGCAGCGTCTACGCCATCATCGCGTTGGGCTACACCATGGTCTACGGTATCGCCAAGATGCTCAACTTCGCTCACGGCGACGTCATCATGGTCGGTGCCTATGTCTCGTTCTGCGCCACGTCGTATCTCGGCCTCCCAGGCTGGGCATCTGTAGTTCTCTCTTGTGTGGTCTGCACGGTTCTCGGTGTTCTCATTGAGGGTTTGGCCTATAAGCCGCTGCGCCAGGCGGGCCCGCTGGCCGTTCTGATCACAGCCATCGGCGTGTCTTACTTCCTGCAGAACGCCGCGCAGCTTCTGTGGGGCGCCACGCCCAAGAACTTCACTTCGCTCGTCACCTTCCAGGTGCCGGAGTTCTTGGCCAAGTTCAATGTAAGCGCCGTTTCGCTCGTCACCATCGTCGCCTGCCTGGTTATCATGGCCGGCCTGATGTTCTTTACAGGTAAGACCAAGATGGGCAAAGCCATGCGCGCCGTGTCCGAGGACAAAGCCGCCGCTCAGCTCATGGGCATCAACGTCAACCGCACCATCTCGATGACGTTTGCCATCGGCTCTGCCCTTGCCGCCATCGCCGGTGTGCTCCTGTGCTCCTACTCGCCGGTCCTGCAGCCCACCACGGGCGCCATGCCTGGCATCAAGGCCTTCGACGCCGCCGTCTTCGGCGGTATCGGCTCCATCCCCGGCGCCTTTGTCGGTGGCATTCTCATCGGCATCATCGAAGCGATGGCGCAGGCATACATTTCCACGAGCCTTGCCAACTCCATCGTCTTTGGCGTTCTGATCATCGTCCTGCTCGTCAAGCCTGCCGGCCTCTTGGGCAAGTACGTCCCCGAGAAGGTGTAGGTGAGCGTTATGAAGTTTCTTAAAGACAAACAGACGCGTCACGACTTTGTCACGTACGCCATGTGCATCGTGGCCTTCGCCATCGTGTTCTTTATGCAGTCCAACCATATGATTCCGCGCATGATCGCCGGTCAGCTGGTTCCCATCACGGCCTATATCGTCATGGCCATCTCCCTTAACCTCGTCGTCGGCATCGCGGGCGACTTGTCGCTGGGCCACGCGGGCTTTATGAGCGTCGGCGCCTATACGGGCATCGTTACCGCGGTCGCCCTCGAGAGCGCCGTTCCCTCCGATCCGGTGCGCCTTATCATCAGTATCGTGGTCGGCGCCATCGCTGCCGCCATCCTGGGCTTCTTGATCGGCATCCCGGTCCTGCGCCTGAGCGGCGACTATCTGGCCATCGTGACCCTGGCTTTTGGCGAGATCATCAAAGAGGTCGTCACCTGCCTTATCGTGGGCGTCGACTCCCGCGGCCTGCATGTGATCTTTAACATCACGGGTAACTCCACGATCGACGACCTGCACCTGCTCGAGGACGGCACCGCCATCATCAAGGGCGCGCAGGGCGCATCGGGCGTGTCGACCTATTCGACTTTCCTTGCCGGCGCCATCCTGGTCATGGTCGCGCTCGTGATTGTACTCAACCTGGTTCGCAGCCGTACCGGCCGTGCCATTATGGCCGTGCGCGACAACAAGATCGCTGCCGAGTCCGTGGGTATCTCCGTCACCCAGTACCGCATGATCGCCTTCGTGGTTTCCGCCGCTCTCGCCGGTGCTGCCGGAGCCCTCTTCGGCGGTAACTTCTCGCAGCTCTCCGCCACCAAGTTCGACTTCAACACGTCCATCCTCATCCTGGTGTTCGTGGTCCTGGGTGGTCTGGGCAATATGCGCGGCTCCGTCATCGCGGCGGCGTTGCTCACGGTGCTTCCCGAGCTGCTCCGTCAGTTCTCGGACTACCGCATGCTCATCTACGCCATCGTGCTGATCCTGGTCATGATCTTTACCAACAACCCGCAGCTCAAGGCGTTCTTCGCACGCATTAAGGATCGCTTTGCTCCCAAGAAGGAGGTGGCAGCCGATGCCCAGTAAGTTTGAGTTCAACAAGGGCAAGATGGTCCCGTATCCTTCTGGCGCCATCGTTCCCGACCGCGACCTGGGCCAGCGCCCGGCGCTCGAGTGCATCCACTTGGGCATTGAATTTGGCGGCCTTAAGGCAGTCGACGACTTTAGCCTGACCATCGGTAAGACCGAGATCGCCGGTCTGATCGGTCCCAACGGTGCCGGTAAGACCACGGTCTTCAACCTGCTCACCAAGGTGTACCAGCCCACGCACGGTACTATCCTGCTCGACGGCGAGGACACCTCGGGCAAGTCCGTCTACCAGGTCAACCGTATGGGTATCGCCCGTACGTTCCAGAACATTCGCCTGTTCAACACCATGACGGTGGAGGACAACGTTAAGGTCGGCCTGCACAACCAGGAGCGCTACTCTGGTTTTGAGGGCGTGCTGCGTCTGCCGACGTACTGGAAGCACGAGAAGGCTGCCCACGAGCGCGCCATGGAGCTGCTGTCCATCTTTGATATGGAGCACCTGGCAAACGAGCAGGCCGGCTCGCTGCCTTACGGCGCCCAGCGTCGTCTGGAGATCGTCCGCGCGCTTGCCACCAACCCCAAACTGCTGCTGCTCGACGAGCCTGCCGCCGGCATGAACCCGTCCGAGACCGCGGAGCTCATGGAGAACATCGTCAAGATCCGCGACACCTTCGGCATCGCCATCATGCTTATCGAGCACGACATGTCGCTCGTTATGAACATCTGCGAGGGCATCTGCGTGCTCAACTTTGGTAAGGTCATCGCCAAGGGCACGGCAGAGGAAATCCAGAACAACGACGCCGTTATCGAGGCATATCTGGGCAAGCAGGATAAGGGGGAGAACTAAATGGCAGAGCCGATGCTTTCCGTCTACAACATCAACGTCTGGTACGGCGCTATCCACGCCATCAAGGACATCTCCTTTAACGTCAACGAGGGCGAGATCGTGGCCCTGATCGGTGCGAACGGCGCCGGTAAGTCCACGACGCTTAAAACCATCTCGGGCCTGCTGCGTTCCAAGACCGGCTCCATCAAGTTTATGGGCGAGGACATTACCCATACGCCTGCCGATAAACTGGTGGGCAAGGGCCTGGCCCAGGTTCCCGAGGGCCGTCGCGCCTTTTTGCAGATGACGGTCGAGGAGAACCTGGAGATGGGCGCCTACACGCAGCCCAAGTCCACGGTGGCTCCGGGCCTTGAGCGCGTCTACGAGCAGTTCCCGCGCCTTAAGGAGCGCCGTCGCCAGGTCGCCGGCACCCTTTCGGGCGGCGAACAGCAGATGCTCGTTATGGGGCGCGCCCTTATGAGCAACCCCAAGCTGCTCATGCTCGATGAGCCTTCCATGGGTCTGGCGCCGATTCTGATTGAGCAGATCTTCCAGATCGTCGAGGACCTGCACAAGGCCGGTACCACGGTGCTCTTGGTCGAGCAGAACGCGCAGATGGCGCTTTCGATTGCTACGCGCGGCTACGTGCTCGAGACCGGCAAGATCACCATGACCGGTACCGGCCAAGAGCTCCTGCACGACGATAACGTCCGCAAAGCCTACCTCGGAGGCTAACCAACCTAACAAAAGGGGCGCTGACTATCTCAGTCAGCGCCCCTTTTTAGTTGCGGTGAAATAGGGACTGAATACGGGCTCCAGAGGCCAAAAGAGTCCCTATTCCACCGCAACTTCATGGGGATGTGTGACAATGCCCGTCGGAAAACATCTGCTGTCTTTGGGGTCTATCTATGCTGTATGAGTTTTGTGCCGAGAACTTTGAGCGGGTGCCGGCAGCTATCGATGCCGGTGCAAAGCGCATCGAGCTGTGCGACAACCTTGCCGTTGGTGGCACCACGCCTTCTGCCGGCGTTATCAGCGCTACAGTCAGCTATGCTCACGAGCATGACGCGCGAGTGATGTGCATGATTCGCCCGCGTGGCGGTGACTTTCATTACAACCAAGACGAGCTGCGCATGATGGAGATGGACCTGGGCCTTGCCGTAAGCGCCGGCGTTGACGGCTTGGTCTTTGGCTGCTGCAAGCCCTGCGCTGGCGGATGGGCGCTCGACGAGCTTACGTTGGGCGCCCTCGTGATGGCCGCGGGCTGCGCGACCGAGGAATGCAAGCGTGAGCCCATCGACATCACCTTCCACATGGCGTTTGACCAGCTCTCGCCCGAGGCTCAGCTCGACGCGATTGACACACTCGCCGACTGCGGCATCACACGCATCCTGACGCATGGTGGCGCTGCCGGTACGCCGATCGAGGACAACTTCGAAAACCTGGCCCGCTTGATCGAGTATGCGGGCGACCGCTTGACCATCCTTCCCGGCGGCGGCATTTCCACGGCCAACCGCGATACCGTGGCGGCGGCACTGGGCGTCTCCGAGCTCCATGGCACCAAGATCGTGCCGCTGGAGGTATAACCCGTGGCGCTGGTATTTGACGTTCAGCAGGCGAACGGTAAGCCCGACGACAACCGTCGTCCCGGCACCGCGTGCCCCTTTTGCGATGCAGAAGGGCTCACCGACATCATTCGCCGTGATGGCGATTGCATTTGGCTCGAGAATAAGTTCAAGACCCTGCGCGCCACCCGTCAAACCGTGCTGATCGAGTCGGCCGATCACGATGCCGACCTGGTGACCTATGAGCCGGATGAACTCCACCATGTGATGCGGTTTGCCCTGGGTTGCTGGCAGCAGATGATCGATTCACAGCAGTATCGAAGCGTGCTCATGTACAAGAACAAGGGTCCGCTCTCGGGCGGTAGTCTCGTTCATCCGCACATGCAGATTGTGGGTTTGGAGCAGGAAGACGGCTACACTTCGCTGACTTCTGCCAATTTCGAGGGCATCAATGTCTGGCAACAGGGGAGGATTTCGGTCAACATCTCAACCGAACCCATCATGGGGTTCTTTGAGGTCAACGTTTCAGCCCCGCAGGGAATCGCTGCCAGCGATGACACGAGAGACCAAGCCGAGGCGGATCTCTTCGCCGATGCGATCCAGGTGGCTCTGCGCTATATCCTGAACGAGCACCACGGTGGTCGCGCAGAGTCGTACAACCTGTTCTTCTATCACCTGGGCGGTCGGACCATTGCCAAGGCGCTGCCGCGTTGGGTGGTTTCGCCCTACTTTGTCGGGTATCGGCTGGCTCAGGTCAATGCTGAGACCACGCTCGATGTCGATGCAGAGCGACTCCGCGCACATCTGGGGGCGCTCACATCGTAAAGTGAGCGCCCGCACACTGCGGGCAGTCTAGCGTCCCATGGCGTTGCGGCCGGCCTCGACACGCTTGCGCTGGGCGGCGCGCTCCTCGCCGGTCAGACGCTCAAAGAGATGCCCGATAAGCGAGGCGAGCACCTGCTGAAACAACGTTCCACACATGACGGGAAACACAACTTCGCCCGGAAAGTATTGCGTGGCGATGACGGCGCCCGAAGAGATGTTACGCATGCCGCAGGTAAAGCACACGGTAGTCGTCTCGCTATATGGCAGATGGAGCGCACGGGCGACCAGAAAACCGACGACAAAGCCGCTGATGGCGAAGGTCAAAATAAAGAGGGCGACTTCCAGGCGCACCGCGTTCATGTGCAGCACGTACTCGCTCATGGCGGTGGAGTTGGAGGCGATAACGCCCATCATCATGAATTTGCAGGCGGGCGAGAGCGCGGGGGAGAGCTTCTCGTGTCCCCATCCACGCGTGAGCTCGTTGATCACGATGCCGAGCACGGCGGGGATGGCGATCATAAAGGCCATGTCTTGCATCATGCTCGGCACATCGATCGAGACGGTGGCACCCAGCAGGAGCTTAAGCGTGAGCGGAATCGTCACAGGGGAGATAACCGAGGACGTCAGGATGATGGTGAGCGCGAGCGGGCCGTTGCCGCCGAACATGCTGATCCACATAAAAGCGGTGACGGCCACGGGCACGCTGTACTCGAGCACGATGCCGCAGACAAGGTTGGGGTTGGAGCCAAAGAAGAGTGACCCCATGGCATACGCCGCGATGGGAATAAGCACTGCCGAGACCAGCAACGCCAGAATCAGGTGTAGCGGACGGTGGAACACCTCGGCTACCTGGTGAAAGGTGTTGCTGAGCGCACCCTGAAACGTCATAAAGGCGAAGAGGGCGGGAACAATGGGCTTGAGCACGCCAATCTGCTGGGGAAAGAGCACGCCGAGCGCCACGCAAATCGGAACGATGATCTGCATATGCCCCGCGAGGAACTTTCCCAGTCCAGCCCATTGCTTCATATGTCCCGTGACTCCCTTTATCCGCGAACTCGTTTGTATGGATATGCTAGACGCTCGTATGCGTCCGTGCGGCTGAAACGCTCGATTATTTCGAGGGCATTACCGCCATCGTTTGCCGAAACCGCGGCGCACCGCGGCGTTTTGCGTCCGCGCTGCACGGTATAATAAATCCGTTCAACAGATCTGCCTGCCGAAGCGGGTATACACAGAGGACTCATCGCTATGAACCGTGAGAGGTATCGCGGCGACCTGCCCCTATCAGGGGTGGGTGCCTATGTCATCGCTTAAGACGACGCATCGCTGGGCGGTCGCTCAGCAAAACCCCGAGCTCGAAAAGGAGCTTTCGGCTGGTCTGGGCATTCCCGGGCTGGTGGCGCGCATTATGGTCGCGCACGGCATTGGCTCCATCAAAGAGGGCCAATTGTTTTTGACGCCTTCGCTCGATCGCGACTGGGCCGACCCACTCATTATCCCGGGCATGTCAGTCGTTGCCGACCGCGTCGAGCGTGCTATTCGCAACCACGAGCACATTGCAGTCTTTGGCGATTTTGACGTTGACGGTATTACGTCGACTTGCCTGTTGACCGAGGCGCTGCACACGTTTGGCGCCGATGTCACGCCGTTTATTCCGCATCGCTTTGACGAGGGCTACGGTCTTTCGCGCGCGGCGCTCGACCGCGTTAACGAGCTCGCTCGCCCCCAGCTGATCGTGACCGTCGATAACGGCATTGCCGCCAAGGAAGAGGTTTCCTATCTGGAGAGCCTGGGGATCGATTTGGTGGTCACGGACCATCACGAGCCCTCCGACCAGGTGCCGCAGGGTGTCCCCCTGACCGACCCCAAGCTCGAGGACGAGGGCCCCTCGCGCGAGCTTGCCGGTGTTGGTGTGGCGCTCAAGCTGGTGCAAGTCCTGGGTGAGCGCCTGGGCAAGCCGTCGTATTGGCGTTCGCTAATCGAGGTCGCGGCGCTGGGCACCGTGTCCGACATGATGCCGCTCACGCCCGAGAACCGCGCACTGGTCGCCGAGGGCATCCAGCAGATGCGCGTGACGGCCCGTCCCGGCTACATCGCACTTGCCGCGCTCGCCAAGGCGGACCTTTCGAGCATTACGGCGGATGGCCTGTCATTCTCGCTCATTCCCCGCTTAAACGCTGCCGGTCGCATGGCCGATCCCAAGCTGGCGCTCGACCTGCTGCTTGCCCGCAATCCCATCGAAGCAAGCGCGCTGGCGGCTGAGCTCGAGGAAATCAACCACCAGCGCCGTGAGATCGAGGCGGAGCTCACGCGCGATGCCATGGCAAAGGTCGAGGAGACCTATGACGGCGGACGCGCGATTGTCGTGGGTGGCGAGGGCTGGCACGAGGGTGTCAAGGGCATCGTGGCAAGCCGTCTGACCAACCGCTATCACGTGCCGGCGCTGCTGTTCTCGATCGAGGACGGTATCGCGCGCGGCTCTGGTCGCTCGGTGGGCAAAGTTAACCTGTTTGACGCCGTCGAGCGCTGTTCCGACCTGCTGATTCGTCGCGGCGGACATGCCGGTGCGGTGGGTGTGACCATCGAGGCATCCAAGCTCGATGAATTCCGTCGTCGCCTTTCCGTCGTGCTATCGGAGATTCCCGCCGAGGACTTTGAAGACATCGACGAGGTTGCCGCCACGGTCGACCTTTCCGAGCTGAATATTGAGACTATAGAGCAGATTTCCCGTCTTGAGCCGTTTGGCCAGGGCAACAAGGTGCCGCTGTTGGCGGCCGAGGGCGTGACAATGTGCGATCGCGCCGTGGTGGGCAAAACCGGCGAGCACATGCGCTTTGTGGCGACCGATGGCGCCGCGAGCGTGCCGGCCATTATGTTCCGCGTGCCGCAAATCGATAAGCTCATCAACTGCGATAGCGCTGTCGACTTGGTGTTCGAGGCCGTTGCCGAGCATTGGCAGGGGCGTGTGAAGCCCAAGCTCATGATCAAGGATGTCTTGGTGCGCGATACTACGGCGTCCAATATCGACGATCCGGCATGTGAACTTCGCCGCGGCGTGCAACCGGCGGATTCTGGCCTGCGCCTGGAGTCGCGTAAACGCGAGACGCTCGCCCAGCTTTCTTATACCGAGCTGACGCGCTCGCTTATCCATAGCTTTATCGGCTCGAACCAGCCGCACCGCGCGCAGGTCGAGGCGCTCGATGCCCTGGCCGATCACCAGAGTGTTCTGGCCGTTATGGGAACGGGGCGCGGCAAGTCGCTCATCTTCCATGTGCATGCCGCGCGCGAGGCGGTCCTTCGCGGGCGTGCGAGCATCTTTGTCTATCCGCTGCGTGCGCTCGTTGCCGACCAGGCCTATCACCTCTCGTCGACGATGGCAGCGCTTGGCATTGGCGTTGGCGTGCTGACCGGCGAGACCGTGGAGGCCGCACGCGATGACGTGTTCGCCGGCCTAGCTTCGGGCCGCACCGGTATCGTGCTCACGACGCCCGAGTTCCTGTCTATCCACCGTGACCGTTTCGCGCGTTCGGGCCGCATCGGCTTTGTCGTTATCGATGAGGCGCACCACGCCGGCCTTGCCAAGGGCGGCGACCGTAGCGCCTATCTTGACATGCTCGATATCCTCAAAGCCCTGGGCGACCCGGTCGTTATGGCTGCGACGGCCACCGCGACGGCTCCGGTCGTGGCCGAGCTTGCCCGCATGTTGCCAATCACTCGCACGGTGGTCGACGAGACGGTGCGCGAGAACCTGCAGCTCGAGGACGACCGCGACCTTGCGAGCCGCGAGAACCGTTTGGTGTCGATCGTGGCGACGGGGGAGAAGACCGTCATTTACGTCAATTCGCGTGACCAGTCCGTGGCGCTCGCCAAGACACTACGCAAACGCGTTCCCGACTGTGCGACCCGTATCGCGTTCTATAACGCTGGCCTTACGCGCACCGACCGCCATCGCGTAGAGGAGGCGTTTCGAGACGGCAGCCTCAGCTGCATCGTCTCGACCTCCGCCTTTGGCGAGGGTGTCAACCTGCCCGATATCCGCCATGTCGTGCTCTACCACATGCCGTTTGGCGCCATCGAGTTCAACCAGATGAGCGGCCGCGCCGGTCGCGATGGCCAGCCCGCCGTGATCCATCTACTCTATTCGTCGCGCGACGCCCGCATTAACGAGCGCCTGCTCGACTGCTATGCGCCCGAGCGCGACGAGCTCGTCACGCTCTATCGCGCGCTGCAGACCATGTGGCGCTCCAACCGCGGCAAAACCGGGGACGATTCCTTTAGCGCGAGCGATATCGACATCGCGCAGATGTGCCTTGCCATCGATGCTCGCACGCCGGTCGACGAGCGTTCGGTGGAAAGCGGCCTGGGAATCTTCGAAGAGCTTGGTTTCTGTCGAGTTTCGGGGTTTGACGACACTCGTCGCATCGCGATGGCCGAAAACCCCGGCCGCGTGCAATTGAGCAGGTCAATTCGCTATTTGGAGGGCTTGCGCTCGCGCATGGAGTTTTCGGCTTTCCGGAGCTGGGCGCTCGATTCGTGCGCTTCTGATATGCTAGCCAAAGTTAACCGCCCGATCGTACCGCGGGCCTAGGGGAAGGGGGCCTCGATGGATGCCGCAGCCCGTACCGCCCATGATTCCACCCTCCAGCCGTTTTCGGAGATGGAGCACTATAAGCATGCCGATGAGCTGCCGCCCGAGATTATGGCAGACAGCTACGACAAGCTGGAGCGCCTGTGCCTCAAATATATGAATGAGGACGACTTTTCTAAGGTTGAGCAGGCCTACTGCTTTGCCGCCGAGAAACACTGCAACCAAAAGCGCCGCTCGGGCGAGATGTACATTAACCATCCCGTCGAGGTTGCCATCATTTTGGCCGATCTCAAGATGGACTGCGATGTGGTGTGCGCCGCGCTGTTGCACGATACCGTCGAGGATACCGAGACCTCGCTTACCGATGTTTCGGGTCTGTTTGGCGAAACCGTGGCAGAGCTCGTCGACGGCGTGACCAAGCTCACCAACATCGAAGTCGACAGCATGGACGAGAAGCAGGCCCTCACGCTGCGCAAGATGTTCCTCGCCATGTCCAAGGACATTCGCGTCATCATCGTCAAACTCGCCGACCGCCTGCATAACATGCGCACGTTGGCGGCCCTTCGCGAGGACCGCCGTCTGTTTAAGGCGCGCGAGACCATGGACGTGTACGCACCCTTGGCCGACCGCTTAGGCATGAGCTCTATCAAGTGGGAACTCGAGGACCTGTCCTTCTTTTACCTGGAGCCCGACGCCTACCAGCGCATCGCGCGCATGGTGGCAGAGTCGCGTGAGGTTCGCGAGCGCTATCTGGCCGAGACTATCAAGACGCTCACCGATGAACTCAACCGCATTGGCCTGGAGGGCTTCCAGATCAACGGCCGCTCCAAGCACTATTGGTCCATCTACCAAAAGATGAAGCGCAAGGGCAAGGAATTCTCCGAGATCTACGACCTGGTGGCACTGCGCGTCATCACGCATTCGGTGCGCGATTGCTACTCCACGCTCGGCGCGGTGCATACGCTGTGGCACCCCATGCCCGGTCGCTTTAAAGACTATATCGCCATGCCCAAAGTCAATAACTACCAGTCGCTCCATACGACGGTTATCGGCCCCACGGCCCGCCCGCTCGAGATTCAGATTCGAACCTACGAGATGCATGAGCAGGCCGAGTACGGCATTGCCGCCCACTGGCTATATAAGAAGTCGGGCGGATCGTCTGCGTCTAAGACCAATGATGCCCAGCGTCTGGACGACCAGATTAACTGGCTCAAACATTCGCTCGATTGGGCTGCGTCTGATGAGATTACCGACGCCAAGGAATATCTGCACTCGCTGAAGGTCGACTTGTTTGACCAGGAGATTTTTGTCTTTACGCCCAAGGGCGAGGTCATGGCGCTTCGTGCCGGCTCCACGCCGCTCGACTTTGCCTACGCCGTTCACACCGAGGTCGGCAACCACTGTGTCGGCGCTAAGATCAACGGTGCGGTGGCCCCGCTCACGCACGAGATCAAGACGGGCGACCGCGTTGAAATCCTGACTAACAAGAGTTCCAAGCCGTCGCGCGATTGGCTCAAGATCGTTAAGACACCTTCCGCCAAGTCAAAGATCCGCCGCTATTTTGCCGCTGCGACCAAGGACGACGACGCTGCCGCCGGTCGCGATATGCTGGCCAAGGACCTGCGTAAGCGTGGCTATGGCATTTCTACGCCGCGTTCGACGCGTGCACTCAACGCCGTGGCGGAGCAGTTTAACTTCAAGCAGCTCGAGGACCTGTTTGCCGCCGTCGGCGCCGGCAAGGTTGCCCCGCGCGCTGTGGGCAATAAGGTCGAGCAAATCTTGGACCCCAAGCCCGAGGAACAGCTCACCAAGGCCGAGGCTATCGCCGAGGTCGTGAAGCAGCCCGCTCGCGGCTCCAACCGCAAGCCGCAAAAGCGCGGCAAGAGCGCCAGTAACGGCATTATCGTCAAGGGCGAGAGCAACAGCGGCCTGCTGGTCCGTCTGGCTCATTGCTGCAACCCCGTGACGGGCGACGACATCGTCGGCTTCATCACGCGCGGTCGTGGCGTTTCGGTGCATCGCGCCAACTGCCCTAACGTCAAGGGTCTTATGGAACATCCCGAGCGCATGATCGATGTGGAGTGGGACGGCGCTGCCGACACCCTCTTCCAGGTCGAGATCGTGGTCGAGTGCCTGGATCGCATGGGCCTGCTCAAGGATGTCACCATTGCCATTGGCGATGCGGGTGGCAATATCCTTTCCGCTGCCACCTCGACCAACCGCGAGGGTATTGCGACCCTGCGCTTTATGGTCGAGATCTCGGACGCGAGTGGTCTGGATCCGCTGCTGGCTTCCATCAGCAGTGTTGACTCGGTCTATGACGCGCGCCGTCTTATGCCCGGCGAAGGTGGAGCTCAGCTCAAGCGCCGTGTGTAGGTGCGAGAGCCTCTTAGCATCATAGATATTGGTTACGTTCGAGGCATCGTTTGGTGCCTCGAACGTATTTTAGAAGGAGGGTATGCGCATGGGCGAGATGACTTTGGACCTGACACCCCGAGGTGCGGCTTCGATTGAGGCACTCGTCAACGGCCCCATTCAGACCAACAGTTACGCCGTGATTTCGAATGACGAGTGCTTAATCGTCGATCCGGCGTGGGAGGGCGAGCGTCTTGTGGAGCATATCCGCACCGCGCATCCCGAGGTGCGCGTACTCGGCTCTGTCTGCACGCACGGTCATGCCGACCATGTTGGCGGGGTCGCCGGGGTTCGAGCTGTTGTTGGCGACGGCGCGCTATATGAGTTGTGCGCTAAGGACGTGAAGGTACCTCGCGCAAATATCGAGGAGCAGCGCACCATGTGGGGTATCGAGACGCCCGATCCGGGTGAGCCGACGCGTTTGCTTGCCGAGGGCGATACAATCGAGGTGGGCGACGTCTGCCTGCAGGTGATCGAGACGCCGGGGCATACGCCGGGCGGCATCGTCCTGTTCGCCGCGACCGAGCAGGGGAACATCGCCTTTGTGGGCGACACGCTTTTCCCGGGCAGCCACGGTCGTACCGATCTTTCCGGCGGTGACGAGGCGGCGATTATGCGCTCGCTCTCCAAACTTGCCAAGACGCTTCCGCCCGATACCGTTTGCTTGACGGGCCATGGCGATTCGACCACGATGGCGCGCGAACTTATGCAGAATCCGTTTATGCAGATGTAGGCTCGAAGCCGTCTTTCGAACCACGAAGACCGCTCAATCGTCAAGCTATTTTCCCCAGTGGGTCGATTCTGTGGGGCAAACGGTCAAAATATGTCCAATCGGATGGTATTCGTGAACAAACGAACGTTTATGCGCGGGTATGTCGTGGTAAAATCTCAGGCGTTATCGGAGCAACCTTACAGGAGGTTTCTTTTATGCTCGTCAACGCAGCAGACATGCTCAAGAAGGCCGAGGCCGGCAAGTACGGTCTCGGTGCCTTCAACACCAACAACCTCGAGTGGACCCTGGCTATTCTCCAGGCCGCCGAGGAGGCCAAGTCTCCGCTGATCCTTCAGTGCACCGCTGGTGCCGCTAAGTGGATGGGCGGTTTCAAGGTCTGCGCCGACATGGTCAAGGCTGCCGTCGAGGCCACGGGCGTTACCGTTCCCGTCGCCCTTCACCTTGATCACGGTTCTTACGAGGACTGCTTCAAGTGCATCGAGGCCGGCTTTACGTCCATCATGTATGACGGCTCTCACGAGGAGACCTTCCAGCTTAACCTCGACCGCACCAAGGAGCTCGTTGAGCTTGCCCACTCCAAGGGCATGTCCATCGAGGCCGAGGTCGGCGGCATCGGCGGCACCGAGGACGGCGTGACCTCCAACGGCGAGCTCGCTGATCCCGCTGAGTGCAAGCAGATTGCTGACCTGGGCGTCGACTTCCTCGCCTGCGGTATCGGCAACATCCACGGCGTGTACCCCGCCGACTGGGCTGGCCTTTCCTTCGAGCGTCTGGGCGAGATCAAGGCCGAGACCGGCGACCTGCCCCTCGTTCTGCATGGTGGCACCGGCATCCCCGAGGATCAGATCAAGAAGGCCATCTCCCTGGGTATCTCCAAGATCAACGTCAACACCGACCTGCAGCTCGTCTTCGCCAAGGGCGTTCGCGAGTACATCGAGGCTGGCAAGGATCAGCAGGGCAAGGGCTTTGACCCCCGCAAGCTCCTCAAGCCTGGTCGCGACGCCATCGTTGCTCGCACCAAGGAGCTCATGGAGGAGTTTGGCTCCGTCAACAAGGCGTAAGCGTCGCTAAACTTCCCGCCGGAAGCCCCGTCTCCCTACACTGTTTCCTTTGCGCTCACCTGGCTTCGCCAGAAGTCGCGCTAAGGAAACAGTTCCGGGGGACGGGGCTTCCTTCGTTTAACGCCGCAGGGTTACTGGGCTGAATTCATTTTTTTGACTACCGTTCGGCGGTGTTGAGGGTTCCTTTATTGGGGCTTTCTTTTTTATCTCGCTACAATGGGCTTCAAGAGTTCTAATGACTTGGAGTTTGGTATGGCTGTTATTAATGTGCTGCCTTCGGATGGGAAGGTTATTGACGAGGGTCCTGTTGGTTGCTCTGTTGATGTTTGCAATGATGACTTCCGTTTTCTAGATGTTGGCTTGCCACCCGAGATTCTGCGTTTAAAGGACGCGGGGTATCTTTCGCAGGCTATTGAGGCTTGCGACCGCCTACTTGCCCAAGACCCCGATCCCTCGCTTGCTGCCTGCGTTCGTGCCGAGCGGTATCGCATGCTTGAGACGCCGCTTCATTTTTCGGTGTCGCGCGATCGAGCTATTGCGATGATTCGCGAGGAGTGGCCTGGGTTTACCAAGGAGCAGTTTGACGATCTGATTGACCGTAAGCGTATTGACTGGCGCTTTATCGATGGCGAGCTGTTCGTTCTCGACAACTTCCTCGATTCGCTTCGCGTATATCCCAATGAGGTCCCCGGCATGCGGCCCGATCCTACGGATGGAATTGCACTGCGCAACGAGATGCTCAAGGAGATGGAGTCGCAAAACGGATTGGCTCGCGTCATTACGCTTAAAGCGTCCGTGTCTGTCCCCGGCGCTCTGGAGGGGGAGACCGTTTGCGCTTGGCTTCCCGTCGCGGCTGCCTGCCGTCAGCAGTCTCGGGTCGAGATTCTCGACATGACGCCGGAGGGTGCTGTTGCTCCCGCGAGCGCTTCGGCGCGTACCGCCTCGTGGTCATCTTCGAGTGAACGCTCATTCTCGGTGACCTATCGTTATCACATCGATGCTGCTTATTGTGATGTCTACGGTGGCACACTTCCGGTTCATCCGCGTATGGACGCGCCTCTGCCCGAGGATATTTCCGAGGACCGTCCGCACATTGCATTCACGCCGTATCTGCTGCAGCTGACGGCCGGTGTTGTTGACGGACTCGAGGATCCGCTCGATCGCGCCCGTGCTATCTATGATTACCTGACGCAGTATATTGACTATCGCTATCAGCCGCCGTACTTGCTTTTGGGATCTATTGCCGATGACTGTGCGCATTCGCTCCGCGGCGATTGCGGCGTTATGGCGCTCACGTTTATCACCATGTGCCGTATCGCGGGCGTGCCTGCCCGTTGGCAGAGCGGCCTGTATGTTGCGCCCGATTCGGTGGGGTCGCACGACTGGGCAGAGTTCTATACGCCGCAGACCGGTTGGCTCAACGCCGACGTGTCATTTGGATCTTCTGCTCGCAGGATGGGGGAGGAGTGGCGCCGCCGTCACTACTTTGGCAATCTCGACCCGTGGCGTATGGTGGCCAACAATCGATTCCAGGCAGAGTTTGAGCCCTCTTTCGACGGCATGCGCGAGGACCCTTACGATAACCAGATGGGTGAGGCTTCGGTCGACGGTCGCGGATGCCGTCAGCGCGAGATGCTCCGCACGGTCGAACTCCTCGAAATGCTCGAAGTTCCATTTTCGGACTAATCGGTAGAAAGCTGTGATAAACTAACTCACGCATTGCGTGCCCGAGTGGCGGAATTGGCAGACGCAGTGGACTCAAAATCCACCGTTGGCAACAACGTGCGAGTTCGAGTCTCGCCTCGGGCACCATACATGCAAGCGAGCGTTCAAGGGGGGTCAAGGCCCCTTTTTCGTGTACGTAATGTGATAACGCGCTGTACGTGTTATTATTCGCAAGGCGTTGTTCCTGCAATGCCCTAAAGAGGAACCCGAGGGTTCCCACCTTTTGGCGCCAATGAGCAGCTGACTGGTCATACAAATTAGATTCTCTTCCTCAAATCGAGGATGTCTATGTGTACGACCTGGTTGCTGAGAAGCGCCGGGTTATTTTTTTATGAATGGAGGTAGGGAAAATAGCTAAGTCTGATGACACCCGCATCAACGACGAGATTACTGCATCTTCGTGCCGTTTGATTGGCGTCGATGGCTCTCAGCTCGGCCTGTTCGCCATCCGCGATGCCCAGCGCGTTGCCGACGATCAGGGTCTCGACCTGGTCGAGATCGCTCCCAACGCGGAGCCGCCGGTCTGCAAGGTCATGGACTACGGTAAGTTCAAGTACCAGCAGGCCATGAAGGCCAAGGCTGCTCGTAAGAACCAGTCCAAGGTCGAGGTCAAGGAAATGAAGTTCCGACCCAAGATCGACGTTGGCGACTACGAGACCAAGAAGGGCCACGTTCTGCGTTTCCTCAAGAAGGGCGCACGCGTTAAGATCACCATCATGTTCCGCGGCCGTGAGATGGCTCACCCGGAGCAGGGCCTTAACGTTCTCGAGCGTCTCGCCGAGGATCTCAAGCCTTACGCTACGGTCGAGTCCAAGCCTAAAATGGAAGGCCGTAACATGCTTATGCTGCTCGCCCCGATTAAGGGCGCCTTCGATGAGGATAAAGCGGCAAGCGATACCAAGTAACTAGTGTTCTGTAACCGATTAAGGAGTATTTCATGCCTAAGATGAAGTCCCACAGCGGCACCAAGAAGCGTTTCCGCAAGACTGGTACCGGCAAGCTTATGCGCGCCAAGGCTTTCAAGAGCCACATCCTGAGCAAGAAGTCCACCAAGCGTAAGCGTGGCTTCCGTCAGGAGACCGAGATCGCCGCTGCCGACCGCAAGGTCATCAAGTCGCGTCTCGCCTAAGTTCGCGTTCCCGTTTTTCGTTTTACCGTCTAGGAGTTGATAGAACATGGCACGTATTAAGCGCGCTGTTGCCGCCAAGAAGAAGCGCCGTACCGTTATGCACCGTGCGAAGGGTTACTACGGTGCCGCTTCGCGTACTTACAAGCATGCTAAAGAGCAGGTCCAGCACTCCCTGCAGTATCAGTATCGTGATCGCCGCAACAAGAAGCGCGAGATCCGTTCTCTCTGGATCACTCGTATCAACGCTGCTGCTCGTCTGAACGACATCTCTTACTCTCAGTTCATGCACGGCCTGAAGGTTGCCGGCATCGAGCTCGACCGCAAGGTCCTGGCTCAGATGGCTTACGAGGACATCGAGTCCTTCAACGAGCTGGCTACCATCGCCAAGAAGGCTCTCGAGGCCTAATAGGTTCTCTTGAATCGCTAGGGGAGTGTCGCGTTGTGCGCGGCGCTCCCTCTTTTTTATCGAAAGCGCTGGTCTACATTGCTAAAAGCGCGGGTAGATAAACACTTACAGGTGACCGACCTCTATATATTCCTGAACCAAAGGGTCATCATCTGATACGTGCGGAAGATCCACACCAGTCTTTCTATTACCTATAGAAAGCAATATGTTGTGTAGGACTTGTGAAGAGTGGAATTGACGTCCCACGGCGCCCCTCCGGTCTGGCAATATATCTCCTTGCCGCGCGGCCCGGTCGGACCGGATGAG
>CABUPE010000008.1 GCA_902493515.1 uncultured Collinsella sp. | reverse complement strand
GCGGGTGGTTTCTGATGCGGCGCGCTGCGCGCCCCGCACAGGCTAAAGCCCGTAACGAAAGGGCGCTGACCTTCTGGTCGCGCCCTTGAAGTTGAACGTCAGATTGTCCAAATGCGGCCCGCGCAGCGTCGACTGGTCCGCCGTTCGGTAGAACGGCGGAACCTACACAGCCTGTGCCAGCTTCTCGGCACGCTCGGCGGCGGCGAGTGCCTCGATGACGGTGCCGAGCTGATCGCCCAGGAGGACGCCGTTGTAGGTGGAGTTGAAGCCGATACGGTGATCGGTCACGCGGTCCTGGGGCTGGTTGTAAGTACGGATCTTCTCGGAACGGTTGCCGTGGCCGATCTGGCTCTGGCGCTCGGCACCGAGCTCGGCCTGCTGCTTCTCGAGCTCCATCTCGTACAGACGGGCGCGCAGCATCTGCATGCAGACCTCGCGGTTCTGGATCTGGGAACGCTGCTCCTGCGACTGCACCACGGTGTTGGTGGGCAGGTGGGTAATGCGCACGGCGGAGTAGGTGGTGTTAACGCACTGACCGCCAGGGCCGGAGGCGCAGTAGGTGTCGATGCGCAGGTCGGACTGGTTGATCTGAACGTCGATCTCCTCGGCCTCGGGAAGCACGGCGACGGTCGCCGTGGAGGTCTGAATGCGGCCCTGGGACTCGGTCTTGGGAACGCGCTGGACGCGGTGCACGCCGGACTCGAACTTCATGACGGAGTAGACGCGGTCGCCCTCGACCTTGAACTCGACGGACTTAAAGCCGCCTGCCTCGCTGGGGCTGGAATCGAGCACGGTGGTCTTCCAGCCGCGCGATTCGCAGAAGCGCTGGTACATCTTGTACAAGTCGCCGGCGAAGATGGCTGCCTCGTCGCCACCGGCGGCGGAGCGAATCTCGACGATGGTGTTCTTGTCGTCGTTGGGGTCACTCGGGATGAGCATGTACTTGATGTCTTCCTCGAGCTGGGGAAGCTTTTCCTCGTTCTCGGAGATGTCCATCTGGAGCATCTCCTTCTCGTCCGCATCGCTGGTGTCGCGGAGCATCTCCTTGGCGGCCTCGATGTCATCGAGCGCGCCGATGTACTCGCGCGAGGCGGCGATGAGGTCGGACTGGTGCGCGTACTCCTTGTTGAGACGCGTGAACTCCTTGATATCGGAGGCGACGGCCGGGTCAGAAAGCTTCTTCTCGAGCTCCTCGTAGGCCTTGATGATCTTTTCGAGCTTGTCGCGCATGGCGGGACTCCTTTATGTGCGTGAAGGCGAAAATCGGCAGAGTTGATGGGGCGCGCGGCGCCACTGCGGGGGTAAGCCCAGCTAGAACATGTCGATCTTCAGATACATGCGCATCCCTTCACGTATGGGGTACATAGTTGCGGTCTAACCCATATATGATAGCGTGCGCAGGCAAACCTGCATATAACCCGCACGGAATGCGACAAAGGGTCAGTCTCTTTCCTTGAATACAACTTCATCCGAACGCCTCCCGCATTCATCCGCACATATACGGATAAATTTGGGAATCCGATACCCTGAGGGCCGGATCGGCCGGCCCCGGGAGATCGGAGGACGCCATGTCCGGAAAGGGCGGGAAGGGCGCCGCGAGGGCGGTCCCGAGGACCCACGGCAGGCTCACCGGGTACGAGCGGGACACGGTCCAGAGGATGCTGAAGCGCAGGGTTCGCTCGGCCACTTCCTCGAGAGGTTCAAGGGCGTATCGACCCGCAGGCTCCACAGCTGCCTGATGTGGTTCAGATGGCTGCGCGAGGCCGCACGCGTCGGGGACAGGACGTCGCTCATGCGCGAGCAGCTCGACGACGGGCGCTACGAAAAGATCCGGAAGAAGATGATGGAGCCGGAGTACGAGTTCCATCTGGAGCCGGACGTGCAAACGGCGGGTTAACATAGCCTTTCACCAAAAAGGGCGAGCGGCCGCGCCCTGCGACCACCCGCCCTCAATCAAAGCCCTTCTCGGCCGCCGTAGCTACCGGTTCCGGCGCCGCAGGATAGCGCCTGCGGCGATCAGCACCACCGCGCCGCCCGCGATGCCACCCAGGGCCATCGGCGACAAGCTGGTATCGCCCGTATACGGCAGACCCGGCTTCTCCTCCTTCGGCACCGGTGACTTGCTCGGCGGATTGGTGGGCGGCTCCGTCGGCGGGGTGGTCGGCGGCGTGTACGTGTTCTTGAACACCGGCGCCACGTCGCCATCATAGGTTACCGTCGCCACCAGATGGCCCGCACCGTCGTCCGTCACCGTCACCGTTACCCGGTGCTCGGCCGCGTCGTACGTCACGTTCTTCTGACCGTCGTCCACCTCGGAGATGCTGTAGGCGTACGTTCCGGGCTTGTCGTACGAGATCGCCTCGAAGCCCACCGTGCCGTCCGCCGCGTTCTTTGCAGTCTGCAGCACCTTGCCGTCGGCATCCTTCAGCTGGAAGGAGAACTGCCCTTCCTTAAGGTCTTCGCCGCTCAGCACCTTGGAGGCCCCCAGCTTCACCTCAGTCGCGGCCGGCGCGTAGCTGTTGCTGAATGCCACCGCATCCGCAGCCTTGCCGCCCTTGCTGTAGGCAACCTGCGTCTCCAGCGCGTGCGTCTCCGCATTCTCCGTCACCGTCACCGTCGCGGTAAAGACCGTCGTGTCGTAGGTGACGCCGTTCGCCGTCGCCCCTGCCCGCTCGGACACGGTGTAGACGTACGTCCCCACCTTGTCCAGCTGCAGCGGCGCGAAGCCGAACGTGCCGTCGGCACCGTTCTGCACCGTCTGCACCACGTTACCGTCGGCGTCCTTCAGGTCGAAGGAGAACTCACCCTCGGCCAGGTCGCGGCCAGTCAGGGCCTTCGTTCCGGTAATCGTCGCCGTCGTTGCCGTCGGCGTGTAGGTGTTGGTGAAGGTCAGATCCGCAGCCGTCTTGTTCGCCGTCGCGATCAGCTGGCCGCTGCCGTCGTCGGTCACGCTCACCGTCACATCCAACACCGCATCGCTGTAAGTGATGGTGGCATCTTGGCCCGCAACCTCCTTCACCTGGTACTCATGTGAACCAGTCGCAGTGTACGAGATGGCCTTGAAGGTAAACGCCTTACCCACGTTCGTGGTCCGGTCGATCACCTGCCCCGTGGCCACGTCAATCAGCGCGAACGTGAACTCGCCATCGGCGGGCGTCCGCGTGGTGGCCTGGTCGGCATTCTTAAGCACCTTGGTGCCAGAGATCTGGTAGGAGGTCTGGCCCGGCTGGTAGCTGTTCGCAAACGTCATGGTTCCGGGCGAGACGCCGTTCTCGGTACCCTCGCTCGGCTTCACCGTGGAGCTCTCTACCACCAGCTTGCCGTCGTTGTTGTCCTTCACCACGTAAGTCAGGGTGTACGTCTTGCCGGTGTAAGTCACGCCCGGCACGCCCGGCGCGTCGACCGTCGGCTGCACCTCGCGGACCGTGTAGGTAAAGGTGCCCGCATGGTCGAAGGTCAGCTTGTCGAAGGCAACCTTGCCGTCGGCATCGTTCTTCTGGGTCTGGATCACCGAGCCGTCAGACCCCATCAGCTCGAAGGCGAAGTCTCCCTCCTTTAGCTGATAGCTGCCGTCGTGCACGTTAACGCTCTTGGTGAGGGCGATCGCACCGGAGTCCGTCGCCTTTGCCTCGTAGGTGTTGGTGAAGGTAGGCTTCGTGACATTCGCGCCGTCGTAGGCGACGCTCGCCTGCAGCGTGCCGGCATTGTCCGCAACCGTCACCACGGCATGGTGCACCGCGGCGTCGTAGGTCACGCAGGCCAGATCGCCCTTCCGCTCAACTATGGTGTACTCGTGCGTACCCGGCTTCGCGTAGGAGAAGGCATCGAAGTTAACGCTTCCGTCCGCGCCGTTGGTCGCGGTCCGGACGGGCTCGGCCCCGGCAAGCTGCTCAGCCGTCAGGTTGCCCTCGTACACATCGAAGGTGAACTCGCCGCCCTTGAGTACGATCGGCGTGTTGTCGTCCTTCTTCACGTAGCTCTTCTGCGCACCGAGGGCCAGGCCGGTCGCGGCCGGCTGGTAGATGTTGGTGAAGGTCTCCGGGCCTGATGTGCTCGTCACGATCGCCTTCGCATTCAGTGCTCCGTTCCCGCCGTCTGTGACCGTCACCGTATAGGTGAGGGCATGATTGTCGTAAACCATGCCGGCCTCCGCGCCCGGCTGCTCCGCGATGGTGTAGGTAAAGTCCTTGCTCGCGGCGCCGTCCAGGTCGGAGAGCTCGAAGTCGCGCGTGAACTTCACCGTGCCATCGGCCTTGTTCGTCGCAGTGTCGAGCACGTTGCCGGCGGCATCCTTCAGGTCGAAGGTGTACTCGCCGCCCTTCAGCTTGGTGTCGTGCGTGAAGCCCGGCGCGACCGCAACGACCTTGGTCGCCGTCAGCTCCGCGGAGCCCTTTGCGGTATAGGTGTTCTTGAAGGTGGGGGCATCCGTCTTGCCGTCGTCGTAGGTGACGCTCGCCTCCAGCTTGCCGGCGTTGTCCACGACCGTCACCACGGCATGGTGCACCGTAGCGTCGTAGGTCACGTGGGACAGGTCGCCCTTCTGCTCCGCGACGGTGTATTTGTGCTCGCCGGCCTTGGTGTAGTCGATGGCCGGGAAGGTAACGGTGCCGTCCTCGCCGTTCTCAGCGGTCCGGATGGGTTGCTTGCCCTTCAGCTGCTCAGCCGTCAAATCGCCCTTGTACAGGTTGAAGGTGAACTCGCCGCCCTTGAGCGCAGCCGGCGTGCTGTCGGACTTCACATAGGTCTTCTTCGCCGCGAGCGCCACCGAGGTCTCGGCGGGCTGATACGTGTTCTCGAAGGTCGGGGCATCGTTCTTGCCGTCGTAAGTGACGGTCGCCTTCGCCTTGCCACCCTCCGCCTTCACCGAGACGTGAACCTTCACCGCCTTGGTGTCGTAGGTGATAGTCGGATCGGCACCGACGTTCTCCTCCTTGAGTATGTAGTCGTACTCGCCGATGGTCAGACCGGTGAGAGCAAAATTGATCTTGCCATCCTTGTCGTTCTGGGCGAGCTGGACGGGATTACCCGTGGACGCGTCGCCTTGGTACAGGCCGAAGTTGAACGCGCCTTCCGTCAGGTCCTTGCCCGTGAGGGTCTTCTTTGCCTCGATGGTTGCATCGGCCGTCGGCTTCGCGTTGGTGAAGGTCGGCACAGCCTCATCGCCGTCGTAGGTAGCGGTTGCGTCCAGCGTGCCGTTCTTGTTATCGGTGACGCTGACCTTGACCTTCACTTTCTGACCGTCGTAGACGATGGTCTGGTCGTTACCGGTAACTTCCTTGATGGTGTACTCGTAGTCACCGGACTCGGTGTAGTTGATGGGCTGGAAGGTAATGTTGCCGTTTTTGTCGTTTGTGCCGGTCTCAATGGGCGTGCCTTCCGTCTTGTCACCCTTGTACAGAGCGAACGAGAAGTCGTTCCCCGCGAGCGCACCGCCCGTAAAGCGTTTCTTCGCCGCCAGGGTCACGGAACCCTTCGCGGCATAGCTGTTGGTAAAGGTGACGAGGTTCACCTTGCCGTTCTTGACCTCAAGCGTCTCGCTCTTGTCATCGCCGTCCTTTTCCACCGCCACGCCTGTGACAGTCAGCTTGGCATTCTTGTCCTCAACCTTCACCGTGACGGTGTAGGTGGAATCGTCCATCGTCCAACCGGCGTTCTGCACACCAGTCGTATTAGGATCGTCATCTTCCCCGTGGGCCTCGGTGAGCGTAAACGTGTAGTCGCCTGCCTTGTTGAATTGCATGCCGGAGAAGCTGAGGGGCTGACCGTCCTTGCTGGTGATCTTCCCCTCCGTGGTCTTGGACTCCGAGGATGTGTCGCCCTTCAGGCCGTCAGCCTTCAGATCGCCGGCGGCAATCTTATCCTTCGTCTCCGACGTGGCAGTCAGCGTGAACGAGAACTTCTTGTCCGTGCTCTCGGTGCCGGAAATCTTCTTCGTTACCTGCGGGGTCAGCTCGTCGCTGGCGACCGTCTTGTAGCTGTTCTCGAACGGAATAGTCGCCGTGTTGTCCTCGAGCGAGGCGCCGGGGGCAAACTTACGGTAATCGACCCTCTTGCCATCACTGTTCAGAACCGTCGTCTCGACTTTCAGTGTGCCGTCGCCGTTGTCGGACACTGCGATCTTGACGGTATAGACCGTCTTGTCGTAGGTGTAGCCGGCGGGGACGGGCTTCGGCACGTTCTCTTCCACCCTGTATTGGTAGACGTTGGCGCGGCATTCATTGCTCACGTCGTCGTGTGTGAACTGCAAGCCCTTCGGCAGCAAGCTCACGGTCTTGGTGTCCCCGAGCTTCATCTCGGGAATCTTGAAGGTCTCCGCCCCGCCCGTGATGTCGAGCTTCTTCGCCGCGGCGTCGGCGGAGGTCAGGATGAACTTCGTGCCATCCTGACCCTCGGCCTGATAGTCCTCGGGCGTCACCGTAAAGCTGAATGTTCTGCTCGCATCACCGGTGCCGGTGAATTTCTTCTCAATCTGTAGACCGGCCTTCGCACCGTACTCAACCGTCTCGACCTTGTACTCGTTCTTGAACGGGACGATAGGCGTAGCGGGCTTCGCACCGCGACTCGAGACCGTCTGCACGTAGTTGGTCGTGGTATTAAGGCCCTTAATCGCCTCGGCCGTCAGCGCATCAACGTTGTCGCCCACGCCAACGAGCGCCGTCACGTCCGGGCCCTTCACGATGGTCGTCTTGGTGTAGAGCTGGCCTTTGTTGTCCGGATTCGGCTTCACCGCGATGAGCACGAAGGCATCACCGGGGTACTCGGTGTCATACGTGTATCCAGCAGCGTTGGCGTCATGTACCTCAGACACCTTGTACACGTACATCTTGTTGTAGCTCAGCTGCGTGAAGTTCATCTTCAGCTTACCGGACATCGTGGCGGTCTGCGTATCGTCACCGTCATCCTTGCCCACGGTGTTCGTGAACGACTTATCGGAATCAACCGGCTCCGGGGCCTTCGTGCCGTTATACGTCATCGCCTCGATGGTGAACGGGAACCTGCCATTCTCCAGCGGGGTACCAACCAGAGTCTTGGTCACATCGATGCCCGCGTAGGTACCGGAGGCCGCATAGGTGTTGGTAAACGCGGCAGCACCCGTCACCTGCCGGTCGGCATCCGTCGTCGCCTGCTTGTTGTCGTACGCAACCGACGCGGTCAGCTTACCGGTATGCGTGCCGTTCTCGATATCGGTCACTGTGTACGTCACTGTGGACGTATGGTCGTCATAGCTGATGCCGGTCTTGTCCGCGTCGGTCGGCCTCGTCTCGTTCACTTTGAACGTATACACGCCCGGCCTGGTAAACACAAGGTCGCCCGTGCCGAACGGGGTGGTGCGCATCGCGTCGCCGGGACCTGCGATCTCGACCTTAGTCGTCAAATCGCCAGTCTCATCGGAGTCGGCAGCCTTCTTCTGAGTAACGACCTTGTTTTTAACCGCTTTCATCGTGGCGTCATCCGCTGGCGTCAGCGTGAAATCGAACTTGTCATCCTGCTCCCACGCACGCCCAGCCAGCGTCTTCTGCACAGTAACCGGTGCCAACATCGTCTGGGCCACCGTGTAGGTGTTCTTGAACGGGATATATCCACCCGTGTCCGTCAGCTGCGTGCCGTCGGCCTTCCAATACGTGGCCGTGGAGGATAATTGGCCCTTGTCGTCGAGCGTGTTTTGCACCATCGCGTAGTACACGGTGGTGTCGTACGTCATGCCGCCCGTTGTCGAAGCATCGGAACCAGCTTGCTCCGTCACCTGGTACACGTAGGTGGTGTTCTGGTCGGCAGCGGTGAACGTGATCTGCGGGAAAGCCGCAATGCCGCCGCCATCGTTCTCCGCGGTCGTCACGCCGTCGGCGGGCATCGGCGCGTCGTTCGCACTGACCGTGTAGCTCAGGTCATTGAACTTGATGGGGGCAGCCCCCACCGCGCTGTTGGCCAGGCCGCCCAGCGCCTTCAGCTCGAAGGTGAACTTGCCCGCGGCAAGCGGGTTGTCGCCCGACTCGTCGGTATACGACTTCTGCGCGTTAAATGAGATTGTCTTGGTGTCGGTGCTGAACTTGTTGGTGAACACCGCGACCTTGTTATCGACTGGCACGGCCGGGTCGTGGTGGGCGCCATCATCGTCGCCGTTGCGAGCCATAGTGACAACCGGCTCGGACAGCGTACCCCTGCCCGTGTCGTCCACCTGCACCGTCACCGTGTACCCGGCGCTCGAGTAGCCGAAGCCGGGCAGCCAGGACGAGTCATGCTCGTCGGGCGTCCGCTCGGCCACCGTATAGGTGTACGTGCCGGGCTTCTTGTACGTAATCTGGCCGAAGTCGAACTCATCACCATTGTTGACGGTCTTGACCACCTGGACGTATCCGGGCACGCCGGATACGCCCTTGTAGCCCCCGGGCATGGGCGTGCCCTTGGCAGCGCGCAGATAGATGTCGAAGCTGTCGGCCTTAGTCCACTTGCGGCCTTGAAGCACCTTCTGCGCCCGAATGCCGGTGAGCGTCACCGAAGACTTCACGCTGTAGCTGTTGGTGAACACCAGCTTGTTGTCTTCGGCCAGCGTGCCGTCGGTATTTTGCTTCGCGATCTTACCGGTGATGATACCATCGCCTACGCCGGTCAGATTCTTGTCACCCTGCTTGCGGCCGGTCAGCTTATAGCCCGCGGGCATCTCGTCTGCGCCGGTCAGCTCCTGCACCGTGTACTCGTCGCCCTCGCCAAGTCCGTACACGCGAATCGTCTCGTCGGCCTTGATGGTTTGCGAATAGCCATTTGTCAGGTCGAACACGTTGCCGACCTGCTTCTCATCGACGGTACCCGCCTTCTCGAACACCGCAGCCTTGTACGTCTTCCCCTTTGGCACGGTGAACTTAAAGGTAAATCCCGCGTCCTTATTGCCCGTCAGGCCATCGGGCACCACGACCTTCTTCGTCACCTCGAGGCTCGCCTCGCGTTCGTTCGCCACGCGCACGCAGGTGGCGCCCGTGAACAGGGCGTTCAGGTTCATGGCGCCCAAGTCGGCGCGGGCGCCCTTCGCCGTGATTCCCTTGGGCTGCTCGTCCTGGGTGATACCCATACGTATCCAGCCCGTCTCGGTCTCCAGGCGGTAGGGTTTGCCCTCCTCGGTGGGCCCATACTGGTACATGCGTCCGTTAGCGCCGTACTTGAGGTGCACTGTGTCGTCTGCACCCACGGGTTCGACATCGGTCCACGTCAGGTTGCCTTTAACATTGGTCTCGCCATTCGAGGTCTGCCGCGTACCCTTGATCCACGTGAGCGTGTTGTCGATGTCGCCCTCTGCGCCAAACTGGCCCAGACTCTTCATGAGCGCGCCCGGGCCCACGAACGTCAAACGCCGTCATCGTCCGTACCAGCATCGGCATGGACGCCGTCATCGTCCACAATCACCTTGGTGAGCGTGTCGTTAAGCAGGAAGCCCTTGGGCGCCGAGACCTCCTTTAGGAAGTAGGTGCCATTCTTGAGCGGCTTGTTGCCGTCGCTCGTACACGGGAATATGCCCGCCCCTTCGAGCCGGACCGGGTTGTCGACCGACCCCGTCGTCAGGGTGTCATAGGGGCCCTGATCGTCCTTGGGCACAACCTTGCCGTTCGCGTCCGTTGTCGCCTTGTACAAGCCGAACGTTGCGCCGTCTACGGGGTTGCCCTCGGTATCGGTTTTCTGCACGAACAGGCGATTCTGGATGTTCGTGACGAGCAGGCGCGTGGCGAACTGCCGCTTGAAGTTCGTGCCGTCTGCGATGTCGTCGCTGTACACGTGGACGGTGTTCTTAGGCGTCGCGTCGCCGATCGATCTCGCCGTTGTGTGGTAGATGGCCACCGTGTACTCGGCATCCTTGCGGGCCTCACCGCTCAGCAAGTAGTAGTACTTGGAGATGTCACCGGGCAGATTTTGAATCTCTACCTGGTACTGGCCGCTCGTGTTGAGCGTGAAGGCGTGCAGGTCCTTCTTCGCCGCCTCGATAGCGCCGGCCGTGCCCGGCTCCTTGGCGAGGGTGTATCCCGCTCCCGTCGATGGGTCGCCCGACACGGCGTACCAACTGCTCGGATCTTTGATGCTTGCGCTTTTATCGCGCTTGAGCACCACAGCGAACAGTATGCCGGAGTCCAGGCTGACAGCGTCGTTGGACTTCGTCAGGTCATCATTCGCCTTGTACACGATCGACGGCGCGGTGATGGTCTCCTTCGCGCCGGCGAACGCACCCGTCCGCCACACGGCGCTGCCCGCGTCCATACCGCCGCGGTTGATGATGACGCCGCCCGCGCCGTTCTTGTCGCTCGTGGGCTCGTACTCGAGGCGCATGCTGCCATCCGTCGTCGTGAGATTCGAGCGGTATCCCTTGGGCACGCTCGTCTCCTTCAGGAGGTAGTACTTATTGCTGTGATCCTTGTTGTAGAGATCGTCGAAGTTGATGACGCCGCTGCCATCGTCGTTCGTGAGCGTTAGGCAGCCGGCCTCGTCCGTGGTGCCGGAGCCGAGAAGCGCGCCCTCGGTTTTGAAGTCCTTATCGGTCTTATAGAGCTGGAACTCGGCACCCTGTACGAACTTGCCGTCCTGGTCGAACTTTATGATGTCGGACTCGGGCACCGTCACGAGGTTGAACTTGAGCTCCATGTTGGAGTCGGTGGCGCCGCGCTCCAGGTAGAAGAACTTGAGGGTGTGGTTGGTGCCGTCTTTGAAGGTGTTGCCGTCGAAGCCCGAAGTGCCCTTTTTCGCCGCCTGGTACTTGCTCAGCAGCGTGCCGTCGCTTTTGTCGTTCACCTTAATGTCGCCCGTATGAAAGTTGATACTCAGACTCGCACGGCTGTGAATACCGCCGATATCACCCACGAGGACATCATCGATGAACACCCAGACGTCATCATCGCCGGCGAACTCGAAGGTCATGTCCTTCTTATCGTTCGTCAGGCCGCCGTTGGGCTGCACGAATCGCGTGGACATTGAGAGGCCGAAGTGGTGGTTGACGTGGTTACCGGCGTTGTCTGCCGTGATGCCATTTTGGACGAGCCGGCCGCTTTCCTCCTTGAACACCTTGTCTGCCGCATCGAACGGGAAGAACTGACCCCGATGGGACGAATCGCCCACTTTGTCAATGCCCCAGGTGTCATAGACGTCGAAGGCATTCTTGTCAGCGTTGTAGGCTGCGTAGTTTTCGGAGCTGTCATAGACGTAGTAGCCGTCCTGAACCTTGAGGAGGCCCGTCACGCCAAAATGGGACGTCTTGCCGGTCTGGGCAGAGGAATCGAACAGATAGCGGAGGGAGTCGCCGCCATAGGTACCGGAAAGCTGCGGGTAGCCGTCTGAAAGCGTGTTGCTGACAATGCCGGGCTGCGGGTTCGTGTTGCCCGTCCAATGGTTGAGCGGTGCATCACCCTGGCCATCGTTAAACTGGAACCGGTGGCTTGCGTTGACGCCGCCGTTGCCGGAAACCGACAGATGGTTATCGGGATTCACCCAGTAATCAAACAGGTTGATTGTTGTCCCCGAAGGCGAAATCGTCGGAACCGTGTGGTCCGAAATTGCCGCCTCGGCACGAAGCGGCAGGAAGAAACTCGCCGTCAGCGCGATGGCGAGGGCCAGAACAATCGCATATGGTGAGACCGAGCGCAGCCCGCGACGACGGCCACAAGACATGACGGACCACCGCTCGCGCGGCCGGTGTTCACCAGGAAGTTCCCTGCTTAGACACCCCCCCGGTAGCAATATTCACGAGTCGAGACGTCGTCTCTCTGAGCTCCTGCATAATTTCCTCCCCAGTCGCACGGCGACCTGCCCGGGCGCTCCCCGGGGGCCGAGGCAGTCTGGCACATGCCCGCAGTCGTTCAAGGAATACCAACCCCAGCATATGCCTCTTAAGATATCTTAGCCTTTTTCTATTACAGTTTTTGTCTCATTACCGATGAAATCGGCTCAGTCCCTTTGTCACATTCTAGAGCGTGCGGAGCAGGGCGATGAGGAAGCGGATGCCTTGGAGGTAGGCGCGACGGGTGATGCGCTCGTTGGTGCCGTGGACGCCGCGGTCGCATTCGTCATCGTCGACCACAAAGGCGGAGAAGCGGATGCACTCGTGGCAAATGCGCTGGTAGTTGGCGGCATCGGTTGCACCAATCACGGTCGAGGGCACGATGCTCATCGGCTCTTGGCCCACCGCAGACGATCCGTTTTCCTCCGTCGGCTTGGGATCACGGAAATAGCGGGCGGCGATGGCGCGGACGGCCTCGAGCCCCGGACCGCCCACGCGCGGGGACGGCGAGGGCTCGGAGCTGCCGGGGCCCAGCTCGACCTCGACTCGGCCGGCGAGCCCAGCGGTGGCAACGGCCTCGCGGCAGCAGGCCACGACATCGGCCACGCTCGTGCCCTCGAGCATGCGGAAATTGATATTGGCCCACATATCCTGCGGCATCACGTTAGCACCGGTGCTACCGCCCTCAATTTGGGTCGGTGCACAGGTGGTGGTCACGAGCGGATAGAGCTTCTTGCTGGCGAGGCACTCGCGCACGATGGCGTCCTTGTTGGAGGCGATCTCGTCGGCCGTGTAGAGCCCCAGCTCGACGAGCTGTGCGGCAAGCAGGTCCGTGACGCGCGTCGGCCATTCGATATCGCAGATTGCGGCGATGGCGCGGCTCAGCACCTCGAGCGAAGTGCCACCGTAGGGGTTGGAGGAATGCCCGCCCTCGCTACGCGTCCTCAACGCGATATCGGCGTAGCCCTTCTCCGCGAGATCGGCATGCATAAGCCAGCCCTCGCCCGCGCTGTACTCGGCAGTCGGAACGATGCGGTAGTCGCCCTCGTCGATCAGGAACTCGAGCTCAACACCGCGCTCCTCGAGCACGCGGCCGATGGCACCCGCACCGAACTGCGTGGTTTCCTCGTCTTGGCCAAAAGCCAGCAGCAGGGTGCGCTCGTGCTCCCAGCCGTGGGCCAGCGCATACTCAACCGCCTCGAGAATACCTGCAACTTGATCTTTCATGTCGACGGCGCCGCGACCCCAAATGTAGGCGTCGTCCACCTGTCCGCTAAAGGGGGCGTGCGTCCAATCGTCCTCGGTGCCCGGCACCACGGGGACCACGTCCATGTGACCCATGAGCATAACGGGCTTGAGTGCGGGGTCGGAGCCGGAAAACGTCACCAGCAGCGAGTGGTCGATGAGTTCGACCTCGCCCGCCGCAAATACGTGCGGCCAGGCCTGCTGCATATAGGCGCGCAGGTCGTCGAACGGCTGCCAGTCCACCGCCTCGGCATCCATGCTCGAAATGGTCGGAAACGACAGCACGCGGCTCAGGCGCTCGCATGCGCCGGCCTTGTCCAAATCGGCAAAATCATCCTCATGCGCAAAGAAGCGCCAAACCTCGGCCATAACGTCCTTTCGATCGTGATGACGAGGGCCGCCCCACCGGAGCGGCCCTGCCACATAAGCGTTTGCGGTCGGTTATTTGTCCTCGAGATAACGCGAGAGAAACTCGCGGGTGCGCTGGTGCTTGGGGTTGCCGAAGAGCTCGGCCGGAGCGGCGTCCTCGAGCACCACGCCCTTGTCCATAAAGACCACGCGGTCGGACACCGTGCGGGCAAAGGCCATCTCGTGCGTGACGACGACCATGGTCATGCCGTCGGCAGCGAGCTTGCGCATGACCTCGAGCACCTCTCCCACGATCTCGGGGTCGAGTGCGGAGGTCGGCTCGTCGAACAGCATAATCTGCGGGTTCATGCACAGGGCGCGGGCGATGGCCACGCGCTGCTTTTGGCCGCCGGACAGGCGACCCACGGCGGCGTGCGCGAACTTTTCGAGTCCCACGCTCGTCAGATGCTCCATCGCAATTTTTTCAGCCTCGACCTTGCCCATCTTTTTGAGCGTGACGGGCGCGAGCGTACAGTTGTCGAGCACGTCCATGTTGTTGAACAGGTTAAAGCCCTGGAACACCATGCCGATGTCCTCACGCAGCTTGTTAATGTTGCAGCGCTCGGCCGTGAGGTCCTGGCCATGGAACCAGATATGGCCCGCGTCCGGGGTCTCGAGCAGATTGAGGCAGCGCAGAAAGGTCGATTTACCCGAACCCGAAGCGCCGATAATGGTGACGACCTCGCCAGGATTGACGGACAAGTCGATACCCTTGAGTACCTCGAGCGAGCCGAAGCTCTTGCGCAGGCCCTCGACGCGGATGAGCGACTCTTTAGTTTGTGCGGCGGCCACAGCGCCGGTGGTAGTGGTATCTGCCATGATGATTCTCCTCGTCTTGAGCCTAGTTGGAGCTGGGCAGCGTGACCGGAGCCTCGGCGCCGAGCTTTTTGCCAAAGGCCTCGAGCAGGCGGCTCGCCACGAGCGTCAAGATCAGGTAGACCACGAGCGCCACGCAGTAGACCTCCATCTGGCGGTAGTACACGCCGGCGACGGTGGTGGTAGCGTACATGAGGTCAAACACGCCGATGACCGAGAGCACCGACGAATCCTTGATGTTGATGATGAGCTCGTTGGTGAGCGCCGGAATCGCGTTTTTAATGCCCTGGGGGAACACGACCTTGCGCATAGCCTGCCACTGCGAAAGACCCAGCGAGCGCGCCGCCTCGGCCTGACCGGGATCGATGGACTCGATGCCGCCGCGCAGGACCTCCATCATGTAGGCGGTGGAGTTGAGCGAGATGGTGACGAGGCCAGCGGTGAAGGTACTCCAGATCTGGTTGGCCTGGGCGGTCTCGAAGCCCATACCGCGCAAAACGGTGAAGCCCGCGTAATAGATGAGCAGGCCCTGAACCATCATGGGCGTGCCGCGCACGATGGTGGAGTAGACGGTCGCAAAGCCGCGGCCGATACTCTTAAAGAAGCGCACCAGGTCGTTATCCACGCGATCGAAGGTCTGAATGCGCAAAAACACGAAGAGCAGCGCCAGGAAAAAGGCGATGACGGTGCCGAAGGTCGCAAGTGCGATGGTGATCTCGATGCCGCGGACAAAGAAATCCCCGCTCTTGTAGGTCATGTAGACCAGGCTCGACAAAAAGTCGCTGGGGTTGGAATCCGAGACAATGCTCACCTGCACCAGGTCGATAAACGACATGACGCAACGGTCGATAAAGAAGATCGCCGCGATGGCGACCACAACATAGCTGCCCAAGCGTGCGCCACGACGGAAACGCTCGGATGCGAACGGCGACGTTTCGCGATAGTCGTTCCAGTGCATGAGCTTGGTGACCAGCGCCGCCGCCGACACGACGAGCCACGCCCAAAGGATCGCCCAGAGGCAGTCTTGGAACACGCCCGTAGGCGCCAAGAAGCTCAGCGACGTGGGGTTGCGTTGGCTAAACGCCAGGCCGAGCGCCGCGATAACGCTCGTGCCCAGGTACACATAACGGTGGTCGGCCTTGATAAAGGAGGCCAGGCGATTGATGGTTTTCATGCTGCCTCCCTATGCCGGCTGACGGTCGAGGCACGCGTCCCACATTTGGTCGCGCTCCTCTTGGCTAATGCCCTTGAGTGTCTTATCGATGAGCTTAAGCAGCTTGTCCGAGCCCTTGCGGCAGCCGACGTTTGCCGTGACCTCCTGCTTAAAGCCCTCGCCCTCGGCAAAATGAATGGGGACAATGCCCGGATTTTGGGCCATATAGCCCTTCTCGTTCTCGGTGTTGTACGTCACGGCGTCACAGGTACCCTGCAGCAGGTTCGAAAACACCGTGGGAACCGAATCGACCGGGTTCTTGTGGACAACGCCCGGGATCTCGTCGATGACGGTGTCAAGCATGGTGTCCTTTTGGCCGAGTACCGTGGCACCGCTAAAGTCGCTGAGCTTGGTAGCGTTTTGGTAGGGGGATCCCTCTTTTACGAACAGGCCAAAGTAGCCAATGAAGTACGGGTCGGAAAAGCCGACCGACTCCTCACGCTCGGGCGTGGCGCTCATGCCGGCAATGATGAGGTCGATCTGGCCGTTGTTGAGCGAATCGATAAGGCCCGAGAAGCTCTGCTTGACGGCAACGGGCTCGCCACCGAGGGCCTTGCAGACGATCTTGGCGATCTGCACGTCGTAGCCATCGGCATAGGCGCCCCGCACGTTGTCGATGGGGATGGTGTACTCACTGGCTTCGGAAACCTGCCAGTTGTACGGGGCGTAGGCCGCCTCCATGCCGATGCGAATCTTATCCTTGCCGATCACAGAATCGGACAGGTCGTCGCGACCGCCGCCCGTCGTGGGCTGAACCACCTTGAGCGTGGAAGGGCGCTGACAGCCGGCGAGCGCGCCGGCAACGACGGTAGCACTCGCGGCGAGAGCGCTACCCAAAAAGATGCGACGACTGCATACCGGCTGTGGATGCGCGTCGCGTTGATGGGGAGAATGCATAATCTGCCTTCCCTGTTGAATCGTATGCTAACGACGTAACAGGATACCGCTCAGCGCTACCTCCAGCAAATGCATATATAAATGCATATATACAAGTTTACGAACTGAAAACGATTGATAGTCGTTGGGGACGTTCTTAAACGACTAGTCAAACAAGAACGTCCCCAACGACTAGGCATGAAAAAGGCAAGGCATAAACCTTCTGGTCATGCCTTGCCTTTTGAATGACAAATTATCGCTCTGGACGGCGCGCAGCATCGACCGAGCGGCGGAACCTCTAGAGCAAGGTGACGCTAAAGCTGCGTTTATCGGTAGCGCCGGGGGCCAAGGTGATGGTGTTGACCTTGTGCTCAAAGACGTCGTCCTCGGTGGACATGGTGGTGTGACCGGTCCAAGGCTCGAGCGCCACAAACGGGGCGTCGTTGGCGGCAGACCACACGCCGATGTACTTAAAGCCCTCAAAGTCGATCTTGACGCCGTGGCCCGACTTGCGGCCGCGCAGCGTGAGCGTGGAGCCCGGGGTATCGGTGAACATGATGGCGTCGTTATCGAAGCTGCGGTGCGTGATGGGCAGCACGTCCGAGTTATCGGGAGCCTTGTAGCTACCCTCGAACGTCATGAGGCCATCGGGCGTGATGATGGGGGCCTCGTTGGTCCAAGCCTCGGTAAATGCCAGCTCGTAATCCTCGAACGCCTCGTCCTCGGCACCGGGAGCAGGTACGTTAAATGCGGGGTGGCCGCCCACCGAGAACGGCAGGTCCACGTCGCCGGTATTGGTGACGGCAAAGGTCTGGGTAAGTGTGGCGTCACCAGTCAGGGCATAGGTCATGTTGAGCTTAAAGTGGAACGGAAAGGCCTTGAGCGACTCGAGCGTGTCGGTGATCTCGTACGTTACCGAGGAGCCGTCCTCCGAAACCTCGACCAGCTTGTGCTCGACGATGCGCGCGAGGCCGTGGCGCGGCATCTCGCAGGTGCCAGCCGCAGACGTCGCCGTGTTGTTGCGCAGCGAGCCCACAATGGGGAACAGGATGGGCGCATGCTTGCCCCAAAAGGCGGGGTCGCCCTGCCACAGATACTCGTTGCCGTTGAGGGCAAGGCTCGTGAGCTGGGCGCCCATGGAATCGATGGCCGCGGTGAGGCCGCCGCGCTTGATAGTAGTGACGGTAGACATGCTACTTCCTCCAAAGGTAAACAATAGTGTCGAGGGCTATTGTCCCACTCTTGGCGGCGGGACGGGACGGCAGGCGATTATTGAGTAGCCATAGCGGAATGAGCGGCGAGCGCCTACTGGGTATCTACGTAAAGGTCAAACCCGCCCTGCGGAGTGCTATCGACCGTATCGGGCGCCTGCGAGTTAAAGCTCACGGGAACCATGCGCTTTGAGGCGCGGAAGCGCGTGCCGTCGGTGGCGACGGGCGGTTCGTCGACGGTGAGCTCGTAGTCGCCGGGCTTGAGCTCGATGCCGTCACCAGCGGAATTGACGTATTGATACTCGTCAATCGTCTGCCCTTTGAGCGTACGCCCCACGATGTGGATGAGCATTTGGCTGTCGCCACGCGCGGTGTCCCACATCGCGCCGTCCTTGACCTCGACCGACACATGTACCGAGCGCGTGCGGCTGAGCGATTGCTCGACAGACATCTCGACCTTGGCGGCGTCTTGACGCTGCTGCTCGACATGGCTCCAAACGCTACCGATTGCCGAGCAGGCGATAACGCCGGCCATGAAGGCGATGAGGATGGGGCCGAGCGGAGAACGGCGACCCGCGTCTTCCTCACGAGCCAGGTCGGGGCGATGTGTGGGCGCAGGCGCCTGGGCGCCTTGCGCGGGCACGTCGAGAATGCTGAAGGATGCCGTGCTGTCGGGGTCGATGGTGTGACGCGGCTGCGGGATCTTTGCCGGCGAGATGGACATGTCCGCCGGCTCACCGAGTGTGGCCGTGGCATCGGCCTTAGCTTCATCGGCCTCGGCTTGGGCCCAAGCCTGCTCAAAGGTCAGGGGCTCGGCGGCATCGGAGGCGGCATCAGGCTCGACAGCGGCATCGTTGCCGGTCTCGTCCTCGTCGCTCGACACGTCACGCGACGCGGGCTCGTCCCACTCCTCGTCCGGAGCCTCGCCCTCGCTATACCACCATTCAAAGTTATCGATATCCATACGGGGCGCCCCTTAGGCCTCGCAAATAAACACTCGCTAGTCTTATACCCCCAGACGGCACCGAAGCTCACCCGCGCCGGACACGAAAACCGTCACAACATTCGACGTTTTTCCTCGTTTTCGAGATTTTCATCGAATGTTGTGACGGTTTAGGCGGCAGCCACGCCGCGAATGTGACAAAGAGACTGCCCCTTTGTCACATTCTGTTAGAGTTGCAGGGATTGAATCCCGCTTATTCATGCGACATTGGAGTGACAACCTTGACCGCCGCAACCACGCCTAAAAGTAAGCCAACCGCCGCCGCGCTCTCCCCCGCGCGCACCAAGCTCTGCCTGGCGCTGCTCGTGCTGTTGGGATTCTCGCTCGGCTGCTCCGAGTTCGTGGTCATCGGCATCGAAAGCGACTTGGCAACGGAACTCGGCATATCACTTGCCACTGCGGGCCAGCTCATCAGCGTGTTTGCGCTCGTCTACGCTATCGCGACGCCGGTGCTCGCGCTCAGCACGGGGCGATTCCGCCGCTACCAGCTGCTCGTGTGCTATAGCGTCGTCTTTGTGCTCGGCAACCTGGTCATGGCGTTGGCTCCCAACTTCCAGGTACTGTTTATCTCACGCATTGTCCTGGGCTCTGTCTCGGGTGCGCTGCTCGCCGTGGGCGTGACGTACATCCCTGAGCTTCTGTCCCCGCAGCAAACTTCGCTTGCCATCTCGGTAGTATATGGTGCGTTTTCCGTGGCGATGGTCTTTGTGACCTCGATCGGTAAGTTTGTGGCCGACACGCTCGACTGGCACGTTGCCATGCACGGCGCGTTGACCTTTGCCGTTTTGATCTGCGGAGCGCTCGTGGCGTTTATGCCGCGCGCTGGGCAAACCGACGAGCCCGCCACCTTTCGCGAGCAGGCGAGTCTGCTGCGCGAGCCGAGTATCATCACCGGCATGCTTATCTTTTTGTTTGGCGTGGGGTCGGTCTATGTGTTCTACGGCTACGTGACGCCTTATCTTGAGCAGGTGCTGGGCATGGGCACGGTCGAAGCCAGTACCACGCTTATGGCCTACGGCGTGTTCTGCCTGATCTCGAACATCCTGGGCGGATGGATTGACGCGCGTTTTGGCATGAAGGCGCTGCTGGTTACGTTTGTGCTGCAGGCCATGGCGTTGCTCGGGCTATTTGCTGTGGGCGGTACCATGCCGCTCGCGCTGGTCTTTGTCTTTAGCTTGGCGATGCTTATGTACCTGTTCTCGGTGTCGTGCATCACACACTTTATGGACGTGGCACGCAACCGCCATCCTAAGTCGATGGTACTCGCGAGTTCGGTTGAGCCCATGGCGTTTAATGTCGGCATTTCGTTTGGCACCGCGGCGGGCGGCGCCGTGGTAAGCGGAGTTGGCATTGCCTACGTTGGCGCGGTTGGTGCCGTGTTCTCGCTTGTGGCCTGGGCGCTCACGCTGGTGACGATTAAGTTGGCTCGCTGGGAGCGCCGTCGTCAATCAGCACAGCCCCGGATGCAGGCATAGGGGCGAACATAGCCCAAGGTGGCGAGCAACCGGTGAAAACCGTCCCATACGAGTAGTGTTTATCCGCCTGCAAGCTCCAGCAGTGCAATTTCGTGTACTTCAGATACACACTTTTCCACTATTTCGTGTATTCCAAGTACATGAAATCGTACTAAACTATGTATCTGAAGTACACGAAATTGGAAAGGCGGCCCCATGCGCAGATCAATCGAATCCGTTATCGAATCATGGGCGACAAAGGACGCGTCGCGCCCCCTCCTCATCCGTGGTGCGCGACGCGTAGGCAAAACGTACGTTGCCGAGGAAATCGGCAGACGAATCGCCGGCGATGCGTTTGTCAAACTCGACTTTCAGACCGATCTTGAGCTGATCGCTCCGCTGTTCGACTGTCCCACCGACGACGTTGACGCCATCGTGGCGCGAATCTCAGACTATAAACGCACCCCCATTCGCAAAGAAACCGCCTTCATCCTGTTTGACGAGGTGCAGCTCTGCGAACGGGCGCTCAACTCGCTTCGCTTTTTTTCGGGTTCGGGCTGGCGCATATGCGCGACCGGCAGTCAGCTCGGCGTCGCCACGCGCAAGCGCAAGTTGCCTTTTCCCAGCGGCGTTCGTCAAGAGACCATGCATCCTATGTCGTTCGAGGAGTTTCTCTGGGCGCTCGACGAGGAGCAGATGGCCAATGCCATTCGTACCCACGCCGGCACGCTCGAGACCTACGCCGCGCACCAAGCCGCGCTCAGCCTGTTTCATCGATACCAGATCGTGGGCGGCATGCCCGCCGCCGTCAACGCATATCGCAAGACGTTATCCATCGAGGATGCGCGCGTCGAGCAGCGCGAAATCGACGAGACCTATACCGCCGATATGACCGACCCCGAAAACGGGATCAGCGGCGTGGCGGCGCGCAAGGTCTGGCGCTCCATTCCGTCCCAGCTGCTGAGATCGTCCACAAAAAAATTCAAGTACTCCGAGGTCGAACGCGGAGGCCGTCGCGCCAAGCTTATCGAGCCGCTCGACTGGCTCGAAGGCGCCGGCATCATATCGGTCAACAACCTGACCGAAGGCATCGAGCCTCCCCTCGTTCCCTTCGACGACGAAGATGGAAGTTTCTTTAAGGTCTATCTTCTCGATACCGGCCTCATGTTCTACAAACTCGGCATCAACCCGCGGCTCTGGCTCGACCTCAAAGAGGATTCCGCCATAGCGCTATCTTCCGACTTCCGAGGCGCCCTGGCGGAAAACTCGGTCATGCAAGCATTTTCGGGCAATAGCTTGCAGACGTATTACTGGGTGCCGCCGTCGTCTTGGAAGACGACCGGCGAGCTCGATTTTTTACTTCAGACCGACCGTATGGAAATTGTGCCCGTCGAAGTAAAGTCCGCACGTAACGTGCGCGCGAGAACCCTCGGGTCGTTTATGGACAAAGCCCGATCGCCATATGCCTACATTTTGTCCGAGAACATTTTTTCCCGCAGCGAAACCGATGACGGGCGCGAGCTGCGCCACCTCCCCTTGTACGCAGCGGGCTTTATTGGAGCAAACTGCCTCAAGAGCAGTCTGTAAGCCCTGCGCGACCGCCTAGAAAGGAAGCCGCTCATGCAACGCATTCTTTTTATCTGCTATGGAAATATCTGTCGAGGACAACATAACCGCTGATTATCAGGCATATTAACCATTCAAATCATCTGACCTACTACCTTTTTACTACTCATAGAGGCTCAGGCACGACAGGCCAGATGGTTCCGCTTTTCACAACAGCCTACTTTTTCGACCGTTCAACAGGTCAGTAGATTAAATTGCTTATCAGCATGCTAGAGTTGTACCTGCTACACAGCTCTAGCATTTTTAATGCTCGCGCTTCACAACCGAAGACACTCAACCAGCGACAAGGAGGGGTATTTGCCCTTTCTCCTTGCTGGTTCGTGCTATTGCGAAGCGCTCGGAGCTGTGTAGCAACTGTGGGTGGATACTCCTCCTTTTCGTGCTGCACATTCCGTACTTCGGATGAGCCTCCTTCCACGGTTCCCGTTACGCCAATGGAAGGATGATTTTTATGGCAAACAAAGCACCAGCACAATGCCCATCTTGCGGAGAGCGCACAGGTTGGAAATGCACAGGTGAATCTAATAAAGGCTTCAGTGTGGGAAAAGCCGCTGCTGGAGGTCTGCTTTTAGGCCCCATTGGCCTCGTGGGCGGAGCACTTGGCAAGAAGAAAAAGACGTATTACTGCCAGAACTGCGGATTCCGCGAAGACTACGATGCGTAAGGGATGACACCCATGACGGACGAAAACACTGACACCGAAAGTGAAAGCGCAAAGTTTGCAACGCGCTTTAAAAAGACATTGCTGGCTATGCTTGCCGTCTGCCTTCTTTGTGCCCTATTCATCACCAGCTGTGCTTGCATATTGAATTCTTTCAATGATTCGTCAAGCCCCTCTTCTTCTGCCGCCTATGACGAAGACGATGAGGGCTACGATGACGATGATGATTATTCTTCTCACTCCAGCTCATCATCGAGCACATTATTAGATGAGGACGATTGGGTTGATACGGATGACGGCAAAACGTATCTAAAGTCTGACTCGGAAGACGGTGGCACAGACTATATCGACACCGATGGGGAGTACGCCATTCATAAAAATGCCGATGGAACTGGAGCAATTGCTGACGGCAATGGCAACAAAGCCGTGGATAACGATGGAGACGGAAAGCTCGATTCCTATTCAACCGATAATGGAAAAACTTGGAGCAGCCTCGAATAGAATTGATCCAAAGGCAGTTCGGGTAAAACACCCTTCCGCATTATCCACCGAGCATTTCATGTTGAGCGGCACGATTGCAGCCAAAACTACAACCCCAGGGGGCCACATCAAAATCGGCCCCCTTTTTTATGCCGTCAATCTCTCGAAACACCCGCCCGACCTATGGCGTTATATAACGTCTGCCTCGAACAACCAACTGCCTCGCATATTTCGGTAATGGAGTAATCCTTGGACTGCCACATCTTAATTGCAGTATCCATATCCCTACGAGGCCTCCCCAGCTTCTTGCCCCTGCGCCTCGCTGCCTCTAGGCCATCGTTCACTCTGCTACGGCACATTTCTACTTCAAGTTCGGAAAATGCAGCAACGATAGTAAGAAAAAATCTTCCCTGCGGTGTGTTTGCCTGAAATCCTTCTTTAAGACTCGTCAAGCCAACTCCCATTTCTTCCAGCTTATTAACGAGACTCAACACCTGCTGGGTTGAGCGACCCAAACGGTCAATAGAGACACACACCAATTCGTCCCCATCCTGAAGTTCGCTCAGCAACCTTTGCAACTCGGGTTTATTTTTTGAAGTACCGCTAACGCGCTCAAGAAAAATGAGTTCACATCCTGCATCTTTTAGCTGATCTTCTTGACGGTCAAACTTCTGGGCATCTTTGCCAGTGCTAACCCTGCCATAGCCATACTTCATTTGCCCCTCCTTTTTAGACTATATTATTAGACTAATTTAACTGGGCAAACATTGCAAGAAACAGCAGTCTAAAAATCAAATGTTTTTTAGACTGCTGTTTCTTTTGGCAAAACTTTTTCCGCTCACATTCTGCTTAGTTATAAGGCTGTTTAAACCCATTCTCCTTTTCTTTTGTCAACTGTAATACAGAAATTTCCATATTTTCTCTTGTTCTTCTTCACATTTCAGTTATACTCATAAACAGTTAAAACGTTTTATCAACTTGTTAGGAGGCCTCATGCCTAGACAAAATAACCCGCCACTTTTCAAGATATGCAAATAGCCAGCTAGTCAAAAACGTAAGTCAAATAGCTCAAACGCAAGGGACAAGAGACATGTGTCTCAACACCGTTGAACAACAAAAGGCAGCTTTCACCAGCTCAAAGACCTATTTACTCTTTGAAAGGAAACAAATATATGGCAGAAATAAATTCCGCGGCGACCGATTCGCTCCCCACGACTATTAACGAAGGCAAGCGCAATTCGACCATCTTCTCCTACGGTATCCAACTAAAAAAGGAACGTAAAAACTCATCCACGATCACCGATTTGATGCATCAGGCAAACAAGATGCGTTGCAACCCTCCATTGGATGACGATGAAATCAGTCGCATCATCCAAAATGTCTTGAACTGGGGCTCCAACAAACCGCTAGGAACCGAGCGCAAAGGAAATCCCCCTCAACAAATATCTGCCGATCTTTCCAGTGCCGAGCAGGCCGCACTCCAGCTTGAGGCATTGTTTTCAGCTAGCGATATCATTTGTTTCAACACGCATTTTCACAAAAGCGATGAGGGAAAGTGGCTCCCAAATGGAAAGCCCGAATTCCACAATGCTTACAAGCTGATTGAAAAGCTGCGAAACGCTAACTCGATTGAAGAAGTGTTCCCTGAATACAACTCACAGGCAGGAATCCTTTTTTGCGTAAACCCGATGAAGGTAGGGCGACGTCTAAACGAGAATGTCACTTCATTTCGAAATGCTCTTATCGAGTACGATGACATCTCAAAAGAAGAACAAATCGAACGGCTACTCGACTCTGGCCTGCCCATTCTGTCGATGACAGATTCTGGCAATAAATCCGTTCATGCCATAGTGCGTGTCGACGCATCAAACGCAAAAGACTACAAGCGCAAGGTGGTAGAGCTGCACGGGGCGCTTGAGGCCAAATATGGAAGCCCCTGCGACTCTGCGAACAAGAACCCGTCAAGACTGACTCGCCTTGCTGGTGCCACTCGTGGCGTGAATACTCAACAACTACTCTATACAGAAGTCAATGCAGATTCATATCTTGAGACGTTCCTAGAAAAATGTCCCAAGAAGCAAGCGGCTGAAAAGGACGAAAAGCTTGGCTTCAACGAAATGGGTGACTTACTGATAAATCAACAAGATGCTTGCTTCGTTGAAGGAACGCCCGCAATCAAGGTTAAGGGTAACTATGAGTACGGTCAGAATGCCATCTACCGTGCCATTTTGAACAATCGAAAGGATGCAAAAGGTAGTTACCGCAAGGAGGTGATGGACTACCTTCATTTGATGGCTCCAAACAAGCGTCAAGCGGATCCAAGATTCATTCGTTTTAAAAACGGCGTGCTGGATATCGATACAGGACAGCTAGTGGATAACCCATGCGATTATCTACTCCTTAACGAGATCCCACACAATTGGAACCCCAAAGCAAAATCTGAGCTTGTAGATTCTACTTTCTACAGTATCGCCCAGAACAACGAGGCTGTCGTCGCAAACCTCTGGGAGATGTTCGGGTTGGCTCTCTATCGCGGTCATGACGTTTCGCGAATGATATTGCTTCAGGGCTCTGGAGCAAATGGTAAAAGCACGTTACTTGACATGCTTGGGCATATGCTCGGAGAAGACAATTGCTTCTCTCTATCTATCTGCGATTTGGGCGAGAAATTTCAGCTCGTTCCCGCAATGGGCAAGCTCGCTCTAATCGGAGATGACATCTCTAACGACTACGTCAATGGAAAAGCCTGTGCCGTCATGAAGAAATTCGTGACTGGAGACACAGTGAACGATCAGTACAAGGGAGGCGCAACGTTCCAATTCAAGCCTTATGCGACCTTGATTTACTCATGCAATGAGATACCAAAGTTCGCAGACGGAACATACGGTTTTGAAAGAAGAATTCACCCGATACCTTTATCGGCAAGGTTCACTCCCTCCGATAAGGGGTTTGATCCACGCCTCGGTGAGAAGTTGAAAAATGAAGTCTGCCTAGAATACGCCATTGCAAAAGCCGTGGAAGCTCTACGCCGATGCAGGTCAAAACTATCATTGACGGCAAATTCGTTATCTCAAAAAATGGCAAACGACATCATCAATGATAACGACTCGGTACGCGCTTTCCTTGATGGCACGAACTCCAGCGCGGCTTCGATTGTGGGGAAAACCAATACAGATATTTTCTCTTCGTACGATGCTTGGTGTAAAAACAACGGCATCGAACCACTGGGAAAAAGCGCCTTCTCAAAGAAGCTGTGCACCCATGCCGACCTGAGCACAAAAAGCTCAAATGGCGTCAGGGTTTACGTCGCGCGAACACATTAGACCACTATTATATCATTTATTTAATATATACATGGTTTATTATTTTCGCTGGTATATAGCTATATAGCACGTTTAGAACGCTATTTTGTTAATTATTTAAATTAGAAATTAGAAATAATAGATACCGAAAAACTAGTAGGGGGGGGGTGAACGACTGGCATTGAACCGTGCTACGTGTTCAAAATTGACCGATGAAAACTATCCACACGCAAACAGGGTCGTTGAACCAATCTCAAATGAACCAACCGTGACAGCTAGCTGTTTTTAACAACAGGTATGGGGGCATATTTACACCTTGAAAGCGCTTTGTCTTCCCGTTTAGCCACTATGTAGTTGAACTCAACATGACAGGTAGATGAAATCCCACCGTCCGCTAGCCCCTACGCCAAATGGATTACTTTCAATGTCAAATTCCTGTTGATATCGAAAAAGCCGTTAACTGCCAAGAGCGCCTTGAATCTAGAGGTTCTGAGAGATGCAGGCAGGAGGCAATACCGTTCGCGTCTTTGTATCGCATGAAAGCTCATCCCCTTGATACAATCTCATCTACCACACCGCAACATCCATATATTTGGATGGAGCTTCACAATGGCATAGCTGCCGCTTTGCGTATGCAAACAGGCGAATTGGAGGGCACCCGCCTTTCAAGGTCTGTTCGCATATGCATGTGAAGCCTTGCGGTGTGGTAACTGTGGTAGGTGTCCTCCACATCGCTTAATTGCAATGATGTGCTTCTCCCCTTCCACGGTTGTCGGGATACCTTTGGAAGGAGAGCGGATGAAGAAGCCAACGAACAAACAACTAGCCCTCTTAGTTACGATTGCCCTCGTATTAGTTTGCGCGATTGCTTTAGTGCCCAACCTTGCCGCAGAACCGAATTCGAGTGCAACACTCAACATTTTCCACACTCATAAATGGAAGAAAGCGACCTGCACCAAACCTAAGACCTGCAAGGAATGTGGGGCAACAGAGGGCGATCCGCTGGGTCACAAACTCGAGGACTGGAAAGACGATGGATTCGACTCCACGTTCTCCGAAAGGGTCTATGTCAAAACATGTTCTCGCTGCGAGAAAACAATTGAGAAAAAGACAGAGAAGGTTACCTCGTTTCTGGAGAACGAAAAGCTGACCATATGCCCAGACACCTACTCGAAGGTTTTCGAAAAAAGACTTCGAGAGCTTAACGACAGCGATTTTACAGTGCACGAAGAATACGACTACAAACTGACTGTCTATTCAATTAATGACTCGAATGACGAGATGACGGGGCAGCTCTCCTTTTCACTAAAGGACAAGAACCTCGACCCAACCCTTCTCTATACAGAACCTCTCAACTACGGCATCGTTGTCATGCTCGACAACAACCAAAGTAGCTATGACAAAAAGATGGCACGCTTCCTTGTGGCGATGATTGAGGCATGCGACCCGTCACTTGACTGGGATTCGGTCGGTGAAATCGTCAAAGAAATCGATGAGCAGGGCGCGGCAAGCAGGAACGGCTTCACCTACAGCAGGACAAAAAACGGTGGGTATACCCTTCTGCAAGCATCCATTATCGCGACCGCAGCCGCACCCACGGAAACCAAAACGCCGCTTGACCATGACACCGTTAATAAAGACCTTGACCAAGTGCGAGAGAGGTTGAAATATATCGGGCAGACCGCTCAATACGTTAAAAAGGCAATTCCAAGCGCAGAAATGGATGGCGTCGATTTACGCGAGAAGGTTACCTTTCTCGGGATTGACGGAGAATTTCTATACGACGTAGATAAGGACACCAACAAAGTTGATAATCTCTTTTTCAAATGGTCTCTAAGCGACTACGCCTCCGATAGAGATTACGCCGTCAACACCATCGCATCCTATTTCGGCAACGAATACGAGACCAAAGACTTATCCCAATACAACAAGGGCAACGACATGTACAGCTACAGATGGTGGCAAACCACCGATGAGAACTGGAGCGTCTACCTTGTCTTGACAGACGAAGACACCGAGAACGAGGGCGGCAGCATTCAATTCACTCAATTAGAGAACTAGACTCTCCCCTTCGCCCAATTAAAGAAATAGCGGCTGCGCAGCGCCCCAAGCATTGACGCTGCGCAGCCTTTTGTATTCATGCGACCTATAAAGTCATTGAAACTATTAGGACTCAATCAAACTGCGATTTCAATTGATGTCCGCTCAGCCTATAGCAAAAATGCACGCTGAGAGCGAAATTAAGGCTTGGAATTGCACCGATGGACACTTACTCCAACCCCAGCCTCAACGGGGCAAATAGGCCTCATTTCCTTTGATTTAACCCAATAAACGAACCCTTTTACCATGGCATAGACAACCCCATAGCTACAATCATGTTGTCGTGCTTGAGTCTCTGAAAGGAGATCCAAGCTATGTCGAATAGGAAAGATAACAAGGGTCGAGTTCTCCATCGCGGAGAAGGCCAGCGCCCAGACGGTCGCTACTCGTTCAAATACACCAATTGGATGGGAAAAACCTGCTTTGTCTATTCGTGGACTTTGACAATTCACGACCAAGCGCCGCACGGCAAAAAGAGAGACCTCTGCTTAAGGCAGAAAGAACAGCAGATTCAAAAAGACCTCTTCGACCACATTGCACCTGAGAACATGAACGTCATGACTCTGGTTGAGAACTACCTTGCAACCAAGGTTGCGGTACGAAAGACAACCGTTAGCGCCTATAAAACCATCACCAATTACCTGAAAACAGACAGCTTCAGCAAAGCCAAAATATCAAACATTACGGTGTTGGACGCAAAGAAATGGCTTATCCACCTTCAGCAAGATGTTGGAAAGGGATATAGCAGCGTCTGTAGCATCCGAGGCGTACTCAGACCAGCTTTCCAACTGGCCGAAGAATGCGGAATTATAAGACGCAACCCTTTTAACTTCGAACTTATCAATGTTCTGGTCAACGATACGGTATCCAGAGAATCGTTAAGCGTTAGACAGGAACGGCTATTCCTTGAGTTCATGCGCTCGGATCATCACTTTTCGCGCTACTTTGAAACTTACTTTATCTTGTTGAACACTGGACTCAGAATTTCTGAATACTGCGGCCTGACCTTTGATGACATTGACTTCGATAGCCACTGTATACGTGTTCAAAAGCAGCTTCATCGCGCGAGAGATATGCAGTATTACATTGAAGAACCCAAGACGAAATCTGGTATGAGATATATCCCTATGACCGCTTCTGTCGAAAAGGCCTTCCACAGTCTCATCGGACAGAGGGCGCAGCCAAAAGAAGAGCCTGTTATTGATGGGGTAAGGGGCTTCATCTGCCTAGACAAGAATGAGATGCCATGCGTTGCCCTGCATTGGGAGCATAGGCTCAAACGCGCCGTCATTAAGCACAACCGCATCTATAAGGAAGAGCTGCCTCATATAACCCCGCACCAGCTCAGGCACACTTTCTGTAGCCGAATGGCACGCGCTGGCATGAGTCCAGCAAAGCTCAGATACATTATGGGGCACTCAGATATCAACACCACCTACAACGTTTACACCCATCTTGGACTTGAAGATATTCAAGACGAGATGCTTGCTATTGAACAAAACCGCAGGTAAACATTGGTAGTAAAAATTTGAGTCGTACTACGTTTTTACTACTTTTGCTTTTACTTTTGGCTGATTTCTGGCCTTAATAAAGTGGATTTCCTTCCCTCTATTGGAAACTAATTTTTAGAGCCATTCAACTCGTTGAATGCAGCAGAAGTGTTGGGGATAAAGGTCTTATCTTGTTATTATTGCAGGTAGAAATAACTATTTGACCCTGTCCCTTTGCCACATCACATCGGGGCGTAGGTGCGATACTCGAACTCGATGATGGCGATCGAAAGGAAGCCGCTCATGCAACGCATTCTTTTTATCTGCTATGGAAACATCTGCCGCTCGACGATGGCTGAGTCGGTGTTTACCGAGCTGGTGCACCGCGCTGGGCGCATGGGCGAGTTTGTCATTGATTCCGCAGCGACCTCAACCGAGGAGATCGGCAACCCGCCACACCACGGCACCGTTGCCAAACTACGCGAGGTCGGGATTCCCGTCGTCGCACATCGCGCGCGTCAGGTGCGTCGCGCGGAGTATGGCGACTGGGACCACATTGTCTATATGGACGACGAGAACGCCTGCGGCCTGCACCGTATCTTTGGCAAGGACCCCGATGGCAAGATCTCGCGCCTGCTCGATTGGACCGATCGCCCCAGCGACGTGGCCGACCCCTGGTACACCGGCAATTTCGATGCCACCTACCGCGATGTGCTCGCCGGTTGCACCGCTATGCTCGAGCAGCTGTAGGTTCGTGGGCGCACGAACCGCGCCCACGGCATAAATCGAGCGTAGATTTTCTCCCACTTTGAGCGTTCGAGTGCGCTCTATACGGAAGAAAATCCACGCTCATGGATGTGACGAAGGGACTGCCCCTTTGTCACATCCGGGACTGGCCCTAGACCGGATTGATCTCCAGCTTTATCCCCTCGGCGCAGGAGTCGCCCAAAACATCCGAAAGGGCCCAGGTCGCATATAGCGGCAAATAGAGAACCGCTCCGTTGCGCTCAACGTTGCCTCTCGAGAAAACAATCCCGAGCCTTACGCCATATTCAGCCGTATCAAGCACATGACCGAGCGCAGCGTGCGCGTGGTAATAGGAGCCCGATTTAACCTCGATCGGAACAGCCGTCCCATCCGGTCCGTCGACCACAAAGTCCACTTCACCGCGCTTTTTTGTCTGATAGTAGTAAAGCTGGCGATTTTGGGCAGCCAGCTGCTGGGCCACCACGTTTTCGTAAATGCCGCCCAGATTGGGCTCCTTGCTATCAAGATACGCCGCTTGGGCGACTCCAACGGGGTAGCGCGCCATCAACATGCCCGTATCCGATTGGTATAGCTTGAACTGCGATGGCCGTGCCGTCTTGAGCAGGGGCGACTTTGGCTCGGTTACGATATCGGCTTTGAGAGCAACGCCGGCATCGACAAGCCAGACAAAATCTCGCTGGTACTTCTCATAATGCGCCTTGGGGTCAATGGAATTGAGCACGAAACGCTTGTGTTCGCCCTCAAGCATAATGGGGAGCTGATCGTAGATGCTCTGCACCTGAAGGGCACGCCCGCTTGCATACTTGGAAATATCCCGTCGGTACTGTTCGTTGAGCTCTGACTGTAGCTGACGAACAGAGGCAAGGTCGCCCTGCGTGTCAAGGAAACGCTGCACGACCTCCGGCATTCCGCCGACAACGGTATAGGTCCTGAAGTTTGCCATCATCGCGTCATGAATGTAATCAGGAATGGGCCTCTCGCTGATACACGCGTTACGTATCGTTTGGCGAGCCCCCTCGCTCACCCCGGTTGCCCAGCAAAACTCCTCAAAATCGAGCGGGAACATCCTAAGCTCGTGGACATACCCCACGGGATAGGACCTGACGCCCTTGAACTGAGTCCCGAGCATTGACCCCGAAAACGCCCAGCGGCACCTCCCGTCCTCAACAAGGAACTTTGCCATCGTCATGATGTCGGGGGCCTCTTGGACCTCATCGATAAACACGAGCGTTTTGCCTGGTGCAATCGACTTTCCCGAAAGAAGCGTCACCCTGCTGATGAAATCATCGGCATCCCGCGCCTCGAGAAGAGCATCTTTTGCCTGGCGATTTTCCATGAGGTTAAGCTCGATGTAGGTTGCATGGTTGGCTTTGCCAAATGCGCGAATCGAATAGCTTTTGCCAATCTGGCGAGAACCCGTAATGAATAAGGCCTTTTGCTCGGCAGACTTCAGCCAGCGCTCCAGCTCTGCAGCTATTTTCCTGCGCAGCATAGGCTCTCCCCTCAGTATCATCAAATGAAATGCAAAGTTTTATACGCTTGATTATCGATGAAACGCAAAATTTTTAGAACCTAAAATCGGATGAAATGCAGAGATTTGAGATTACAAGCATAATAGAAGGGGCACCACCGGCGAATGTGACAAAAGAACTGTCCCTTTGTCACATTGCGCTCGACTACTCGTCGACGATCTCGGCAAGCCAGACGTTCAGCGTATCGACCTCGGGACAGCAGAACTTTGCCGTACCAGGCTCGTTGCCGGGCACGGTTCCGCCATAGCGCAGGATATCGATATAGGGAAAGCCCACATGGCAGGCCATGGCACACATCTTGCCGCGGTCGCGGTCAAAGTCGAAGACGTCGCCCGGCTTGTGACCATGGTGGCAGCGGCACGCACCCAGCTGGTCCACGCAGCTCACGCGGATACGCGGACGCTTGCCACGCGGCGCGCCGAGCGGCTTGCCCCCGCCCGCAGGCTTGGCGCCGCCCTCGCCAGCATTACTCATGGTCAATCACGTCCAGGCAGGCCTCGATGGGAAGGCCAGCCGACTTATCCTCTTGGTCGGCATTGCGCTCGATAAGCTCAGCCACCACGCGCATGGCATCGGACGTCGCGCGCTGCAGACTCCAACCTGCCATAACGCGGCCGACGAGCACCGCCGAGAACGTGTCGCCCGTGCCCGGGAAATAGACCGGGATCAGGTCGAAGGGAATCGTGAAGTACTCCCCCGCCACATGGTCGTAACCGATGACGACATTCGCACCGTCGACCACAGCGCTCGTAATGACCACCGACTTGGCGCCCAGGGCACGCACGGCATCCACAAGAGTGCGGCCCTCATCGGGCGTGATTTGCTCGGCAATGGGCGTATCGGTGAGCAGGCACGCCTCGGTGTAGTTTGGCACCGCATAGTCGGCGCACTCGAGCAGGCTGCGCATGAGACCGATCGTGGACTCGGGCACGCCGGCGTAGAGCTTGCCGTTGTCGCCCATGATGGGGTCGACGAACACCTTGGTACCCTTTTGCGCGCGACGGTGGCAGAAGTCCGAAATGATGCGCGTCTCTTCCTCGGTCACGATAAAGCCGGTAGAGATGGCGTCGAACTCAAAGCCGAGCTCCTCCCAGATGGCGAGGCTCTGGCGCACGTACTCGGTGGTGTCGTGGATGTAGAACTTGGGATAGTTGAGCGTATCGGACACAAGTGCCGTCGGCAGGTTGTGGATGCGGTAGCCCATGTGCGACAGCACCGGCAGCATGGCGGAAAGCGCGACCTTGCCGTAGCCGCACATATCGTTGATCAGCAGCAGCTGAGTGTTCTTCATGAGAGTCCCCCTTGGGTCGGGCGCGGCACGATGGCGCCATAGTGCAACTAAGTGTAGCGCAGGGTGCGTTTGCAGCGTCGAGCGGTTACGGCGTTTGGCAAAACGCCGTAACTTAATAAGTTTGGTACCTTGACATTGATTTCTCACGCTCCTAAATTGGTTAGGCACAAAACAATTCCACTACCTAACTAAAGAAAGGAGCGAAGCTTAGATATGTGTGTTGAACCACTCGTCCTTCCGCATGAGCCCGGCGGTGACCCGTCGCAACCGGTAGACATACCCGAAGCGGTCAGCGCCGAAGACAAACTCGCCAAGCGCATCCTGAGCGGCCTGGGCTTTTGCGGCCATTACATGCATTTTCACGGCGGAGGCGTGTCCGGCAAGGCGCCTATTGTCTGCCTACTCGCCAAGCAGCCGACCGGCGAGCTGTCCCAACAGGAGCTCGGCATGCACTTCGACCTCAAGCCGGGGTCCCTTTCCGAGATTCTGTCCAAGCTCGAACTGGGCGGTCTTATCGAGCGCAGTCGCAATCCCAAAGACCGTCGGCAGCTCACCATCCGCCTGACCGAAGCGGGATGGGAAAAGGCCCGTATTGAGCAGGCAGCCCGCATTCGCTTTAGGGGACAGGCCTTTAGCGCCCTCACCCACGACGAGCGCGAACAGCTCGCCGAGATGCTCGAAAAAATCCGCGTAACCTGGGAGGAACTGGATGATTAAAACCCTCATGGGAAGCATCCGCGATTACAAGAAGGTCACGATCGCCACGCCGCTGCTGGTGCTTGGCGAGGTGCTCTGCGAAATGATGATCCCGTTTATCACCGCCGACATGATCGACGCCATCAAAGACGGCGCCACCGTAGCCGAAATGCTTCCCACCGCGGGCTTTTTGGTGCTCATCGCGCTGACGTCGCTTGCTTTTGGCGCCGCTGCCGGCGTCACCTGCAGCCATGCGAGTTGCGGCTTCGCCAAGAACCTGCGTCACGACCTGTTCTACAAGATCCAGACGTTCAGCTTTGCCAACATCGATGAGTTCTCGAGCTCCTCGCTCGTCACGCGCCTGACCACCGATATCAACAACGTGCAGCAGGCCTTTATGATGATCATCCGTATCGCCGTGCGCGCGCCGCTGGTATTGATCTTCGCCTTTACCATGGCATTTATCATGGGCGGCAGCGTCGCCATGGTCTACCTGGTCATCATTCCGCTGCTGGGCTTTGGGCTGTTCTTTATCATCTTTAAGGTGCGTCCCATCTTCTCGCGCGTGTTCCACAAGTACGACGCCCTTAACGAGTCCGTCGAGGAAAACGTCACCGGCATGCGCGTGGTCAAGAGCTACGTGCGCGAAGACTTTGAGAAGGAGAAGTTCGCGACCGCCGCACGCGACGTCCAAATGGACTTCACCCGCGCCGAGAAGCTGCTGGCCTTTAACAACCCCATGATGAACATCTGCGTCAACGGCGCGTTCGTCGTCATCATCTACCTGGGCTCCAAGCTCATCATCACGAGCCAGGGCACCCTGTTCGACGTGGGCCAGCTCTCCTCGATCTTTACCTATGGCTTCCAGATCCTTATGAGCCTGATGCAGCTGTCGATGATCTTTGTCATGGTGACCATGGCCGACGAATCGGCGCACCGCATCACCGAGGTGCTAGCCGCCGAGCCCACGATCGCCGATCCCGCCGAGCCCGTGCTCGAGGTTGCCGACGGTTCCATCGACTTTGACCACGTGAGCTTTAAGTATTCCGCGCATGCGAAGCGCCAGGCGCTCGACGATATCGACCTGCACATTAAGAGCGGCGAGACCATCGGCATCATCGGCGGCACCGGCTCGGCCAAGTCCACGCTCGTAAACCTCATCGCCCGCCTGTACGACGCCACCGAGGGTACCGTGCGCGTGGGCGGCGTGGATGTACGCGACTACGACTTGGACGCCCTGCGCCACCAGGTGGCCATGGTGCTGCAGAAAAACGTGCTGTTTAGCGGCACGATTGCCGAGAACCTGCGTTGGGGCGACCCGAACGCCACCGACGAAGAGGTCCGCGAGGCCGCGCATCTGGCCTGCGCCGACGAGTTTGTCGACGGCTTCCCCAAGGGCTATGACACCTGGATCGAACAGGGCGGCTCCAATGTTTCCGGCGGTCAGAAGCAGCGCCTGTGCATTGCGCGTGCCCTGCTGCGTCGCCCCAAGATCTTGATCCTGGACGACTCCACGAGCGCCGTCGACACCAAGACCGACGCCAAGATTCGCGCAGGGCTGGCAAGCTATCTGCCCAACACGACCAAGCTCATCATCGCCCAGCGCATTAGCTCCGTGCAGGACGCAGACCGCATCATCGTCATGGAGGGCGGCCGCATCGCGCAGATCGGTAACCACGACGAGCTGCTCAAGACGAGCGAGATCTACCGCGAGACCTTTACCTCGCAGAACAAGATGTCTGCCGAGGGCGAAGAGGCCGTCGAGGCCGACACCGAGGCATCCGTAACGCAAGCTCAGACCCAGGAAGGAGGCGAGGCACATGAGTAAGGCAACGACCGCCGAGCGCGCGCTCAACCGCAAGGGCGGCACCATGTCGCGCCTCATCAAGACGCTCTTTGGCTTTTACCCCGTGCTTTTGCCCCTCGTCGTCGCCGGCGTGGTGCTCTGCGCCATCATCAACTCCATCGGCGCGACCTTCCTTCAGAGCGCCCTGCAGATTATTAGCGAATCGTGGCAGTCGGGCGATTGGGGAGCCGCGCAGCCCAAGATCGCACAGCTCGTGACCACCCTCGCCTGCATCTACGGCATCGGCATCCTGTCCTCGCTCTTCTGGAACCGCGCCATGGCCATCGTCACGCAGGGCTCGCTGGAGAAGCTGCGCGAGAAGATGTTCAACCGCATGCAGGACCTGCCGATCCGCTACTTCGACACGCACCAGCGCGGCGACATCATGAGCCACTACACCAATGACATCGACACGCTGCGCCAGATGATCAGCCAGTCGCTGCCCAACCTGCTCATGACGGTCATCGTCATCGTCACGGTGTTCTTTATCATGCTGTACTACAGCGTGTGGATGTGCTTGGTCATTATTGCCGGCGTCGCCTTTATGACCTTTATGACCAAGCTGCTCGGCTCCAACTCCGCGCGCTTCTTTATTGCGCAGCAGACCGAGCTCGGCGTTGTCGAGGGCCATATCGAGGAAGTCATGAACGGCCAGAAGGTCGTCAAGGCATTCTGCCACGAGTCTGCCGCCGAGGCCGATTTTGACGAGCGCAACGAAAAGCTCTTCGAGGTCTCGCAGAAGGCCAACATGTACGCCAACATCCTCATGCCCATCCTTATGAACCTGGGCAACCTGCTCTACGTGCTGGTCGCACTGGCCGGCGGCATTTTCCTAGCGCTGGGCGTGCCCAACCTGAGCATCTCGGGCATGGCGCTGTCCATCGCCGTCGTGGTGCCGTTCCTCAACATGACCAAGCAGTTCTGTGGACAGATCGGCCAGATCTCGCAGCAGATCAACGCCGTGGTCATGGGCCTCGCCGGCGCCGACCGTATCTTTGAGCTCATCGACGAGGAGCCCGAAGCCGACGAAGGCTATGTGACGCTTGTCAACGCTCAGGTGAACCCCGATACCTGGCAGCTCGAGGAGGCCGACCACCACACCGGCATGTGGGCGTGGAAGCATCCGCACCGCGCAACCGGCGAGATCGAGTACGTACCGCTGCGCGGCGACCTGGTCATGGACAACGTCGACTTTGGCTACACGCCCGACCACGAGGTACTGCACGGCGTGTCCGTGTTTGCCAAGCCGGGCCAGAAGGTCGCGTTTGTCGGTGCCACCGGTGCGGGCAAGACGACCATCACCAACCTCATCAACCGCTTCTACGACATCGCCGACGGCAAGATCCGCTACGACGGCATCAACGTCAACAAGATCCGCAAGGCCGACCTGCGCCGCTCGCTGGGCGTCGTGCTACAGGACGTGAACCTGTTCACCGGCACTGTGATGGATAACATCCGCTACGGCAACCTGGACGCTACCGACGAGGAGTGCATCGCGGCGGCCAAGCTCGCGGGCGCGGATGACTTTATCACCCGCCTGCCCGACGGCTACGACACCATGCTCACCGGCAACGGCGCGCAGCTGTCGCAGGGCCAGCGTCAGCTGATTTCGATCGCACGCGCCGCCGTCGCCGATCCGCCGGCAATGATTCTGGACGAGGCCACGTCGAGCATCGATACCCGCACCGAGGCCATCGTGCAGGCCGGCATGGACAAGCTCATGGAAGGCCGCACGACGTTTGTCATCGCGCACCGTCTCTCCACCGTGCGCAACTCCGACGCAATCATCTGTCTGGACCACGGCCGCATCATCGAGCGCGGCAACCACGACGAGCTGATCGCCAGGCGCGGGTATTACTACCAGCTCTATACCGGAGCGTTTGAGCTGGAGTAGTTCGGCTCGCCGAGATGGCCGATTTGCCGCTCATTCGTCGGGCATGACCCTAAGGTCAATGCCCTCCTCTTTCGGGGCAAATCGACTCATCTCAACGACCCAAACACAATGCACCGCAACGAATAAAGCCTCCGCAGCCACACGAGCTGCGGAGGCTTTTTTCATGCCGGCCGGAAACCGTATCCCACTTTTCGGGCCCAGAATGGGATGCCGTTTCCCGCTGGACCCCCTCCGGGAAACGGCATCCCATTTCAAGGGGGTAAACCGGGATGTGATTTCCCCTAACGGCACCTTTGGGAAGCCGCATCCCCCTCTAGGCGCACAAAACGGGATGAGCTTTCCCATGGTGATCCAAGACCAGAAGCATGTCCGATAGCGCGGCCAGGTCAAGAACAACAAGGCAAGCGTCACGCCAATTTGGACGAGCGTCTGCTGCAGTTTGAGGCTGCTGGCCCATATGGTAGAGTTAACCACCCATGAATTTCAGCACACTGCGTGCTACCTGTTCTTTTGTCATTTAGGGGAGTGAACTTGTGAATACTTCTGTCGCCAAGAAGGCCGGCCAGGCGGTGCGCCTGCTCATGATGGTGCTCACGGCAGTTCTCATCTTCTTCTTCATCAATGTTATGCTGCTCGTCTCCGATATCCAGGGCACGGCGCGTGTGGTCAACTACGCCGGTCTGGTGCGCGGTACCACGCAGCGAATCGTTAAGCTCGAGGATGCGGGCCAGCCTCAAGATGACCTGCTCAAAGCCGTGGATTCATACATCAACGGTTTGCGTTACGGAAGTGACGACCTCAACCTCGTCCGTCTCGATGACGATGAGTACCAGGCAAAAATGACCGAGCTTGCAAATTATTTTGATGAGCTTTGCGCCGAGATTAGCCGCGTGCGCGAAGTCGGCTACGAGAGCACCGACATCATCTCCATGAGCGAGGAGTTCTTTGGCATTTGCGACGATGCTACGCGACTCGCAGAGGACTACTCTCAGGAGAAGGCGTCGGCGCTCAACTATCTCGAGGGCTTGGTGATCATCGACATCGTGGGCTTGGTGGCGACCTTTGCGGTCGAACTTGTTCGCGCGGTGCGCACTGCCGCGCTCAACCGCGAGCTGCAGAGCAAAGTCTATCTCGACGAAGCCACAGGACTGCCCAATAAGAATAAGTGCGAGGAGATCTTGGGGCAGGAGCATCCCGTTTCCGCTGAACCGCCCGTTGCGCTGTGCGTCTTCGATCTTAACAATCTGCATATGGTCAATAACAACTTCGGCCATGAGAAGGGCGATGAATACATTCGCTCTTTTGCCCAACAACTGGGAAGTGTGGCGTCGGAGACGTGCTTTGTGGGTCGCGACGGCGGCGATGAGTTTATCGCGGTGCTGTGGGATGCCGACCGAGCCGCTGTGGAATCCTGTCTCGCTCGGGTTCGTGCGAACGTGAACGAGTATTCCGGGGCTCACCCCGACATGCCTATCAGCTATGCGGTGGGCTACGCGCTTTCCAGTGATTTTGATGAACCGCCTATGATGCGTGAGCTCTTTTCTCAGGCCGACAAAAACATGTACATCGACAAGAACCGCGTAAAGACAGCCGAGGCAGCCGGGCCGCAACGCGAGGACCGCTAAACCCGTAGCAAAGGGTAGCTAATTTGGGACGGGACTCTTTTGGCTATTTGAGAAGTTGTGCCATGGCGTTGACGAATTTTTGGACTTGGAGGGTGGGCTCGAGCGGGTAGTGCAGAAAGACTGGCACCTCGCGGCCGCACAGGAACGGCACGCCCACAAAGGCAGGGTGCACGCCCGACCATGCGCCGCAGGTGAGCACCGCGTCGCCCTTTTCCTCTGCCTCGTTAAAGAGCGCAAAGTCGAAGCTGTCCACGTCGATCACGTCAACGCCGCCGTCGGCCAGAAGGTCGATGCGCAGGCTGTCCATTGCGTCGTTGCCGTGGCGCAGTATGCGCAGGCGCATGCCCTCCAAGTCAGCAACCGTGATACGCGTCTTGCGCGCAAGCGGGCTCGTGCGCGGCACGTCGATATAAAACGGCACGTTGACGATGCGGAGCCTTTGGCATGCGTCGCCCCAGCGTGGGGTCGAAAAGCTCGACTGCACCACATCGACCTCGCGGCCCAAGCTGCGCATGACGGTCTCGCGCTCGTCATAGAGGTCGCTTACCGGCACGATCTCAAATCGCAGCGACGGTTCCAGATCGTGGATGCCCGACCACATCGACAGCGTTTGGCGCCCCGGGCACATCATCGACACGCCCAGACGCACGGCCCCGCCATCGCCCGCCGCGCGTCGGGCACGGCGTAGCGCGTCCTCGGACTGCCGCATGATCGAACGTGCATCGTCCACCAGCAGAGCACCTGCCGGCGTCACCTTAACACCAGAATGCGAGCGCTCGAACAGCGTGATGCCGAACTCGGCCTCGAAGCCCGACACCTGCTTGACGAGCGCCGGAGTCGACACACGCAATTTTGCCGCCGCACGCGAGAAGCTTCCCAGCTCCGCGGCGGCCGATATGGCCTCGAGTCGTCGATCGTACACGTCAATCTCCCGTTTTCGCGCCTGTGACCGCATGGTGCCACAGGGGGTTATTTTCGCAGGTCACGCGCTCGGTTAAGCATAAACTACATTGCACAGCGTAAACCTACGGTTAACGCCATTCTAACAAATATGCAATTCACCTGCGCAAATGCAAAGCATACGATAACCAGCGAAAACCACGTGGGTCGGTTAATGGGAGCGACCCACCGGGAGGCACAAGAAGGGAAGTTCCTATGAGCAATTGGCTTAAGCTCGAGGGCGATGTCTGCGCCGTGACTGGCGCGCTCGGCGGTATGGGCGCCGAGATCTGCCGCGAGTTCGCCCGCAATGGCGCCAACGTCGTCATGCTCGACCTGGACGAGGAAAAGGTCAAGGCCGCAGCCGCCGACCTCGCCGCCGAGTTTGGCATCCACGCCGAGGGCTACAAGATGAACGCCACCGACGAGGCCGAGGTTCAGGCCGCCGTCGATGCCACCATCGCCGACTTCGGCCGCGTCGACGTTCTCGTCAACACCGCCGGCATCCTGCGCTTCGCAGCCATGGAAGACCTGCCGTTGAGCGACTGGGAGCAGGTGCTCAACGTCAACCTCACCGGTTACTTCATCACCTCGCAGCGCTTTGGTCGCGAGATGATCAAGGCCGGCCAGGGTCGCCTGGTGCACATCTCGACCGTCGCCAGCCACTCCCCCGAGACGTTCTCGGGCGTGTACAGCTCCACCAAGGCGGGCGTCAACATGATGTCCAAGATGCTCGCCGCCGAGTGGGGCCCCTACGGCGTCCGCTCCAACTGCGTCGAACCCTGCTTCGTTAAGACCCCGATGTCGGCCAACTTCTACGCCGACCCCGAGGTCGAAAAGAGCCGCAGCCGTCTGATCGCCACGCGCCGCATCGGCGAGGTCAGCGATATCGCCAACGCCGTCATGTTCCTGGCGTCCACGCGCTCGGACTTCACCACCGGCGACGCCATCAAGGTCGACGGCGGCTTCTCCAACATGATGGGCGACCTCACCGCCAAGCCCGGCGGCCGTCGCGCCTATGCCGACAACTACCTTAAGAACAAGGGTGTCGAGCTCTGGTCCGATGAGTCCGGCGTCGCCAAGCCGACTGACCAGTAAACCAACCTGACAGGGAGGTCCCGCGGACACGCCCGCTCCTCCCCCGTATCGATCAGAAAGAGTCCAATGGCTTCCACCAACTCCAACAAGGGTCGCGCCGTCGTGCTTTCCGCCGCGTGCGTCACCATGTTCTTCATCAGCTCCATCGCGCTGTATTCCGTCGTGAGCAAGAACCTGCTCGCCGTCTACCCCGAGTGGTCGAGCGCCCTCACCTGGGCCTTCCCGGTCTTTCAGACCATCATGGCCGTGACGGGCATCTTCGCCGGCCGCATCTCCGATAAGATCGGCCCGCGCAACGTCGTTATCGCCGCCGCCGTGTGCTACGGCCTGGGCTGGTTCATGTCCGGCACCGTCACCGAGCCGTGGCAGTTCTACCTGTGGTTCTCGCTCGTCGCCGCCATCGGCAACGGCCTGGGCTACAACCCGGCGCTCACCACCGGCCAAAAGTGGTTCATCGACAAGAAGGGCCTCGCCTCCGGCATCACCCTGGCCGCTTCGACCGCCGGCCCCGCCGTGCTGTCCCCGGTGCTCGCCTCGCTGCTCATCCCGAGCCTGGGCATCTTTGGCGCCCTTAAGGCACTCGGCGTCATCTTCTTTGTGACGATCGCCGCCTCCGCCCTGTTCCTGAAGGCCCCTGAGGCCGGTTGGCTGCCCGAGGGCTTCGAGGCCCCCAAGGGCGGCGCGCATGCCGGCACCTTCGGCGACCTCACCCCGGGCGAGATGGTCAAGACCCCGCGTTTCTGGGTCCTCATCGTCACCTTCGCCTTTGCCGCCACCGCGGGCACCCTGCTCGTAGGCAAGGTTGCCTCCATCGCCGCCGTCCAGCTCTTCGCCGACCCCACGAGCGCCGCGGCCGTCGCCCTCGGCGGTGTGGTGGTCTCCGTCAACACCTGCGCCAACCTGGTTGGCCGTCTGTCCTTTGGCCAGATTATCGACAAGCTCGGCGCCTACAAGTCACTGCTCATCAGCCTTGTCGTCACCATCGTCGCCCTCGTCATCATGTCGATGAGCTTTACGCAGGCCATGTTCTTTGTGGCGCTCGCCCTGCTCGGCTTTAGCTTTGGCGCCCTGCTCGTCATCTACCCGCCGCTCACCGGTGGCGCCTTTGGTACCAGCAACATCGGCGTCAACTACGGCATCATGTTTTTGGGCTATGCCGCTTCCACCTGGATCAGCCAGCCCATCACCGCCGTGCTGTATCACGCCGAGGCCGGCAGCGCCGCCTACCAGCAGTCCTTCTACGGCGCCATTGTGATCGCCGCCATCGCCGTCGTGCTCACCGTCTACATGATGGTCTCCGACAGCAAGAAGAAGTCCGCCTAGTTTTACCGATGCGGCAAAGGGACAGCCCCTTTGTCGCATCCCACCGGTCACCAGTATTAAGGAGTCGAAATGTCTGAGCTCAACCCCGTCCGCATTGCCGTTATCGGCGCCGGCGCCATGGGCCGCAACCACATCCGCTTTGTCACCGAGGAGCCCGAGGCCGAGCTCGTCGCCATCGCCGACGCCTTTGAGGGCGCCCGCGCCACGGCCGAGGCCGCCGGCGTGCCGTTTTACACCGATCCCGCCCAGATGATGGACGAGATCAAGCCCGAGGCCGTCATTATCGCCACCCCCAACGACCTGCACCTGGGCGTTGCTCGCGAGGCCGTGAAGCGCAACATCGTGCCGCTGGTCGAAAAGCCGATCTCCAACGATCTCGAGGATGCCCAGGCCTTCGCCGCCGAGGCCGAGACCGCCGGCGTGCCCGTGCTCGTGGGTCAGCACCGTCGCCACAACCCCTTCGTCAACAAGGCCAAGGAAATCATCGAGTCCGGCGAGCTGGGCAAGCTCACCGTGTCGAGCTTCCACTACATGATCTATAAGAATGACGAGTATTTCGATGTCGAGTGGCGCCGCAAGAAGGGTGCCGGCCCGATTCTGGTCAACCTGGTGCACGACGTCGACCTGCTCCGCTACCTGCTGGGCGAGCCCGTTGCCGTCCAGGGTATGCAGTCCAGCGCCGCCCGCGGTTTTGAGACCGAGGACTCCGCCGTGGTCAACGTCCGTTTTGCCGACGGCGCGCTCGCGAGCATGACCATCTCTGACGCCACCGCCAGCCCCTGGAACTGGGAGGCGACCGCTCGCGAGGATCCGCAGTACCGCCCCTTCGACGCCGACGCCTACTTTATCGGCGGCACCAAGGGCGCCCTTTCGCTGCCCCGCCTGCACCAGTTCTCCTACGACGGCGCCTCTAACTGGCACAAGCCGCTGCAGATGAAGATTCCGGCCGTGGACCCGGCACTGCCGCACAAGATGCAGCTCAAGCACTTTGTGAAGGTTGTCCGCCGCGAAGTTGAGCCCGTCGTAACCCCCGCCGATAACGTCAAGACGCTCACGCTGCTTAACGCTATCAAGGAGGCCGCCGAGACCGGCCAGCTCGTCGAGCTGTAACGCTTTAGGGCGGGCCGCGGCAGAAACCCCATGCCGAACCCTTCGGTCCGCCACCAACAAGCCCCTCTTCTTTGCCCCGCGAGCAGCCTCCTGCCCGCGGGGCTTTTTGCTACCTTGCCGACGATTTTTCTGGGGCGGGGGCCATTTTGCGCCTCAGTCTGATTCGTTCGCCATGAAATGGGCCTATCTACTACGTTTAACCGATCGCCCTTAACCATGCCAAATTTCGCGAAATAAAAACCGCAGGTAGACGACTTGCCGATTTTCGGAAAAACCAGGCATGGTCAGCCCCTACGGGTAAAACGTAGTAGATAGGCCGTTTTCGTGGCGCGGCCCCAAAACAGCCTTTTGGGACGGGTGGTATCCTTGGTAGCCCTGTGTCGCAAACGCACCTTAAACGCAAGGAGTCCCATGGATCTTATCGCCCAGCTCGCCCGCGAGCTCAACCTTAAGGCCGCCAACATTGAGGCGGCCGTCAAGCTCATCGACGAGGGCAACACCATCCCCTTTATCTCGCGCTACCGCAAGGAAGCAACGGGCGGCATGGACGACGTCGCCCTGCGCGCACTCGACGAGCGCCTGTCCTACCTGCGCAATCTTGAACAGCGCAAAGAGGACGTCATTCCGCTCATCGATGCCCAAGGCAAACTCACGACCGAACTCGAGCAGCAGATTCGCGAGGCCACGCAGCTCCAGCGTGTCGAGGACCTCTACAAGCCCTACCGCAAAAAGCGTATGACCCGCGCGCAGAAGGCCCGCGAGGCAGGCCTGGAGCCGCTCGCCAACATGATCATCATGCAGGCATCCGCCAAGGGCAGCGCACTCGACGCCGCCGCAGCCTACGTCAACGAGGAGGCCGGCTTCGACACGCCCGAGAAGGCGCTCGTCGGCGCGGCAGACATCGTGGCCGAGACGGTGGCCGAGGACCCCGAGAACGTCGCCGACCTGCGCGCCTTTACGCAAAACACCGCCGACATCGTCGTCGAGGCCACCGACCCCGCCGAGAAGACCCCCTACGAGCCGTACTACAGCTATGATGAGCCGCTGCGCCGTATACCCAACCACCGCGTGCTGGCTATCGACCGCGGTGAGCGCGAGGGCAAGCTCCGCGTGCGCGTGAACGTCGACGGCGCTGCCGCCACGGCACGCCTCGGCAGCCGTTGGCCCCGACGCCAGGGCGTCTTCGCGCCCGTCTTTGACGCCGCCATCGCCGACGGTTACAAGCGCCTCATGGCCCCCTCGCTGGAGCGCGAGGCCCGCGCCAAGCTCACCGTCCGCGCGCAGACCGAGGCCATCAATATCTTTGCCAAGAATCTCGAGGGCCTGCTCTCGGCACGCCCCGTGCGCGGCGCCCGCGTGCTCGCGCTCGATCCGGGCTACCGCACCGGCTGCAAGGTCGCCGTCATGGACGAGACCGGCAAGCTGCTCGACCACAGCGTGGTCTACCCCACCAAGCCGCGCCACGACGTCGCCGGCACCAAGCGCGAGCTCGCCCGCCTCGTCAAGAAGGACGGCGTCAACACCATCGTCATCGGCAACGGTACCGCCAGCCGCGAGACCGAGGAAGTCGTCTCGGAGTTCATTGCCGAGCAGGCGCCTGGGCTGCGATACACCATCGTCAACGAGGCCGGCGCATCGGTGTACTCCGCCTCCGAGCTCGCCAGTCAGGAATACCCCGATCTGGACGTCACTGTGCGCGGCGCCATGAGCCTGGGCCGCCGCCTGCAAGACCCGCTGGCAGAGCTCGTCAAGATTCCGCCCCAGTCCATCGGCGTGGGCCAGTACCAGCATGACCTTGACCAGACCGAGCTCTCGCGTACCCTGGGCCACGTGGTGGAAGACGTCGTCAACCGCGTGGGCGTCGACGTAAACACCGCGAGCGCAAGCCTGCTGGGATACGTATCGGGCATCACGCCGAGCGTGGCCAAGAACATCGTGGCCTACCGCGAGGAAAACGGCGCCTTTACCGATCGCCGCCAGCTCAAGAAGGTCCCCAAGCTGGGACCCAAGGCATACCTCAACGCCGCGGGTTTCCTGCGCATCAGCGGCGGTAAGAACCCGCTCGACGCGACGAGCGTCCACCCCGAAAGCTACGAGGTGGCCACGTCCGTCCTGGAACGCGCCGGCGTTAAAGCCAGCGAGCTCAGCCGTGGCGGCGTGCCCGACATCGAGCGCCGCCTGGGCAGTATCTCGGCGCTGGCAAGCGACCTGGACTGCGGCACCCTGACGCTCATCGACATCGTCAACGAGCTCAAGAAGCCCGGTCGCGACCCGCGCGACGACGCGCCCGAGGTAGTCTTTAGCCGCTCGGCGCTTTCGATCGACGACCTGGAGCCCGGCATGGAACTCAAGGGCACGGTGCGCAACGTCGTCGACTTTGGCGCCTTCGTCGACGTGGGCGTGCACCAGGACGGCCTCGTGCACATCTCCAAGCTGGCCAACCGCTTCGTCAAGCACCCCAGCGACGTGGTGCGCGTCGGTGACACGGTCAAGGTGTGGGTTGAAAAGGTCGATCGCGACCGCAAGAAGATCTCCCTCACCATGGTGCAGGGGAAGTAAACCGCCAAGCAAGGGTCCCCCCCTCTCGCGACGTGCAAAATCGCGAGTATTCTGCAAATTCCACCGTTCCGGATGCCCCTCAGAGACGAAAAAGCAAGAAACAGCCCCCGTTTTAGCGTCATCAGAGCCAAAACGGGGGCTGTTCCATGCTTCACCCAGCTGGTAAAAGCCTTTACCTTGCTGAATACTCTCAATTTTGCACGGCGCAGGCGGGGGTACCTTTGTCCACGGCAGGATATGGAAGCCTATCACCAACCTACCGGCAAGTTCGTGTCGGCAGCCCCGGCCTTTCCTTTGCCTAGCGCGACCCTCGCGAAGCGCGTGAGCGATAGGGAAAGGAAAGGCCGGGGCGAACAACCCGCGATGTAGCCAGCGTTCGCGTTACGGCAGGATATGGAAACCGAGCGAGGCGATATCCTTGGCAAAACCGCGCACGGTATCGAGCGAGACCTCGTACGGGTCACGGCCGATGTTCTTACGCTTGGCCAGGATGCTGTTGGGCACCGTGATGATCTGGCAACCGCATCCTTCCGCCTGGTAAATATTGATAAGCTCACGCGTGGACGCCCACAGGACCTCGCAGTTGGGCTTGGCGACGGCCTTCTTGACCGACTCCGTCATAAACGGAATGGGATCGACGCCGGTGTCGGCGATGCGGCCGGCAAAGAGCGAGATGATTGACGGCGTCTCGGCGTCAACGGCCTCGACCATCTCGTCGACCTGCGCAGGCGTAAAGATGGTGGTGACGTTGACCTTGATGCCGTCGGCCGAAAGCTTGCGGACCAGCTCGGCGGTGGACTCGCCCTTGGTAGTCACGCACGGAATCTTGACATAGACGTTCTCGGCCCAGGTAGCGATCTCGCGCGCCTCGACCTCCATGGTCTCGACGTCGTCGACAAAGACCTCAAACGACACGGATACATCGGTGATGTGGGTCAAGACCTCTTTGGCAAACGCGCGGTAATCCGTCACGCCGCCCTTCTTCATAAGGGACGGGTTGGTCGTGAAACCCTGAACGTTGCCGTTCTCGTACATGTCGAGCATGCCCTCGAGATTTGCACCGTCAGCGAACACCTTGATTGCCATCTGCCTGATTCCTTTCGTTAGCATACGGCCGATAAACTGCTAAACACTTTACCTACGTTTATCAAGGCGTGAACTGCGGGTTTTTATCTTCTCGGCGAACGGTTTTGCAGTTTTACCATTTTTATATCGACACCCCAGCGGCAAAACGTTTTTGCTGATCATCGCGGTTGATTCCGTTCGCGGCGCAGAGACAGCGCTTCACCGGTACGTTTTCACAACCACTCCAAAACAAAAGCGGTGACGCCTCATTTGAGACGCCACCGCTTCCGTGTAGGAGCCGGTTATCGGAGCTCCGCCCGATTAGGGCTTAACGTATGCCTGGATTACTCTTCCTCAACGTGGTTAATCACAGCACCCTTGGTGTGGATGAAGTTGGGGACGAAGGCGACGATCAGAAGGACAGCAAGAATCGCGTAGACACCGGTGGTACCGAAGGCCTCGGCAGCGCGGCCAAGCGTAATACCAATGACGGAGAAATCGAAGTCGCCGAACGTAGTGTTCTTGAAGCCAAAGACGTCAAGAACGGGCAGGAGCAGGGCCGGGGCAAAGGTGATGAGCAGGCCGTTGACGAAAGCGCCAAGAGCTGCGCCCTTGCGACCGCCGGTAGCATTGCCGTAGATGCCTGCGGTAGCACCGCAGAAGAAGTGAGGAACCATGCCCGGGATGATGAAGATGCCCAGGGTAGCGCCCACGATGAACATACCGACCACGCCACCGATAAAGGAAGCGACAAAGCCGAGGATGACGGCGGTGGGAGCATAGGGGAAGAAGACGGCGCAGTCGACGGCGGGGATGGCACCGGGGATCAGCTTGTTGGAGATGCCCTGGAAAGCCGGGACCAGGTCGGCAAGGATCATACGAACGCCGTTATAGACGATGGTGACACCAACGGCAAAGGACAGGGCACAGGTCAGGGCATAGACAATCACGTTGTCGCCGCCAGCGGTCTTGGTGACGACCGCAGGATCTGCGATGTAAGCGGCGAAAGCGGTAACCAGGTAGAAGAAGGCCATGGTAAGAGCCGTGGAGATGGTAGTGTCGCGCAGGAAGGCGAACTTCTCGGGAACCTCGATCTTCTCGGTGCTGTTTTCCTCGGCGTCCTTAGCAAAAAGCGTACCGACTGCAGCGGAGATGTAATAGGCGAGTGAACCGAAGTGGCCCATGGCGATTTCATCGCCATCGGTAACCTTCTCGGTGAAACGCTGACCAACGGCGGGAAGCATAGCGCTCACGAGGCCCAGGAACATGCCGCCCACGATGACAAGCTGGACATCCTGGAAGCCAGATGCCTGCAGAACGGCAGACAGCAGGCAGGCCATAAACATGCTGTGATGGCCCGTCAGGAAGATGTACTTAAACTTGGTAAAGCGGGCAATGATAATGTTCACGACATAGCCGAGAATCAGGATCATCATGGTCTGAACGCCGAGGACGCTCTGAGCCATCGAAACAACGACCTCGTTGTTGGGCACGACGCCGGTGATGTGGAAACCGGTCTCGATGAAGGTACCCAGCGGAGCAAGGTTCTCCTGAACAACAGCGGCGCCGGCGGACAGCATGATGTAACCAAGAATGGGCTTCAGGGTACCCGTCATCACCTTGTGGGCAGGACGTTTAAGCGCGACAAGGCCCACAAAGGCAAATAGACCCATAATCCACGCTGGCTTGGTCAGAATCGATTGGATAAACTCAAGTATGGGAAGGATGGCTTGCATCTGCGCTTCCTTTCTCTCTAACGTGGGCGCGTTTCCCTCTTCCACAGGGAACCGCCCTTTTTTGTGCCGCTTTAGGCGTTAGCGGCGGCCGCCTTGATTGCCTCGAGGGCGTCTTCGCGGATCTTCTTCTTGTTCACATAGCTGCGAACGATCACAACGTTGCCGTGGAGCTCGGGGGCGAGTTCCTTAACGGTGATGAACAGATCCGGATTTGCGGAAGAAGCACCGTTCAGGTCCATAGACTCAACGTCGGCCTTGATGCCCTCCTCCTCGCAAAGCTCCTCGACTTTGCCAGCGAGCATCAGGCTGGACCCGATGCCGTTTCCGCATACGGTGATGATATGCATGGCAACCTTCCTCTCCTACACGTGACGGTTTTCCTTCTATCCAAAAGCGGCGACGCATCGCCGTGCCATTAAGGCCTAAAAGAATGAACGCATGGTCTCCAAAACCTGCTCGGGCGTATCGCATGCGCTGAGCTTGGCAACGCAGTCCTCGTCCTCGAACATCTGCGAAAGCTCCGCCAAGCAGCCAAGATGAGCCTTGGGGTCGGGTGCGCAAATACCCACGAGCACGTGAACCGGATCGAAATCCTCGTGTCCAAACGCAATGGCAGGGTCAAGCGTGACGATACAGATCCCCGCTTCACTCACATTGCCATCTGCCTGAGCGTGGGGCATGGCGATGCCCTCTTCCAAGACCATATAGGGGCCGAATTTGTGAACCGATGAAATCATGGCGTCAACATAGCTCTGGTCGCATTTGCCAGCGTCTACGAGCAACTTACCGCATGCCCTGATCGCTTCCTCCCAGTCGGAGGCGTCGACGTGGCAGGCAACAAGCTCGGGCTTAAGAAGATCGGTCAGCATGCTCGTCCCCTACTCCTCGGGCAGGATATGAAAACCAAGCGCCTGAATGTCGCGGGCAAAGCCCTTGACCGTATCAAGCGAGTACTCAAGCAAATCTTTCCCGAAATTCTTGCGCTTGGCAAGAAGGGCATTGGGGACCGTAATGATCTGACAGCCAACGGACTCCGCCTGGAAGATATTGAGGACCTCGCGCGTAGACGCCCAGAGAACCTCGGCAGCAGGCTTAACGGCAGCCTTCTTTACGGACTCCGCCATGAGGGGCAGCGGATCGACGCCGGTATCGGCAATGCGACCGGCAAAGATGGACAGAATAGAGGGGGTCTCAGCAGAGACGGCATCGACAAACTCGTCGACCTGCTCGGGCGTGAAGATAGTGGTGACATTCACCTTGATGCCGTCGGCAGAAAGGCGCTTGACCAGCGCGGCAGTGGACTCACCCTTGGTGTTGAGCGCCGGGATCTTAACGTAGACGTTGTCTGCCCAGGTTGCGATCTCGCGAGCCTCGGCTTCCATACCCGCCTCGTCGTCGGCGAATACCTCAAAAGAGACCGACACATCAGTAATGTGCTCAAGAACCGTCTTGGCAAAAGCGCGGTAGTCGGTCACGCCGCCGGCCTTCATAAGGGAAGGATTGGTCGTGAAGCCCTGAACGTTGCCATTGTCATGCATGTCAAGCATACCCTCGAGGTTAGCGCCGTCGGCAAACACCTTGATCGCCATGTTCGGTCCTTTCTCATCTAACACTATTGCTATCGAAAGCCTTTTTCTTTGTTTCAAAAGCTTTTCGATTTTCTTTTATAAACCATTTCAAAAGCTATCGAAAGCTCAATTGTCAACTTTCCGTGAACGGTCGAATATCGGGCGTGAACGTACTTCTTTTGGGCGGCACCTTCAGAATGAGACTCTTTATAGCCCGTTTACGTGCGAACTATCTGCTACGCATGCATTTGTGACATGCCATTCCGTTCTTTTGATTCATTCGAATTTGCCTTGTTCTTTTCATATCGATACGTTATATTTCGATTACGAAAGGCGCATCTTTTACCTTTTGTTCAAAAGGAGCGGCATATGGTATCTACTTCAGACCTTTCACCGGCCGAGCGTCAGCGATTTATCATGAATTGGCTGGCCGAAAAGCCAAATATCTCGGTATCCGACATCGTTCGCCGTTTTTCGGTTTCGGAAGTCACCGCACGACACGACCTCATCTCGCTGGAATCCGAAGGCAAGCTGCGTCGCGTACGCGGCGGAGCGGTATCGCTTTCTCGCTCCAACGCAATCTCGTATCCCGAGGAGCGCATCAATGTCCAAGTCGAGGCCAAGGAAGCCATCGCCGCAACCGCAGCAACTCTTGTTGATGATGGCGATGTTCTGGTAATTGATATCGGCACCACAGGCTTTTACTTCGCTAAGGCCCTCATGGACAAGCGTGAGATCACCATTATCACCGGCGATCTTGCAATCGCGAACTACGCCAGCTTCAATCTCCCCAATGCTTCGGTAGTGCTGCTGGGCGGCTCCGTGCGCAAGGGCCACCTCTATCTCGCGGGCGCACTAACGCTCGACTGCATGAGCAAACTACATGCCGACAAGGCGTTTGTCAGTGCCGACGGATTCCACCCCGACCACGGTTTTACCGTCGAGCACGACTTCTCGGCCATGATCAAGCATATGTACCTTACCAACTCAAACCAGGGCTACATGATGGTTGACCAGGGAAAGTTCAATAAGACCAGTTTTTATCAGTCCGCGCAGATCGATGACCTCGACGGCATCATCGTTGATGGAGACGACGAGGGCATCATGACGGCGGCGATCGAGAGCAGTCGCAGTCATCCCAAGCTCTATATTGCAAAATAGCTCAAATGGCCGGGTCGCCCCCACTGCGGGCGACCCGGCCATTTATTAAATCAACCCAAAATGGCGCATCGCTGTGACGGTGCCGTCGTGTGCGACATCGTCGGTCACGTAGTCGGCAACCGCCTTGACCTCAGGCATGGCGTTGCCCATGGCGACAGCCGTCTCGACCGCAGCGAGCATGCCCAGGTCGTTACCAGAATCGCCAAAGCCAAAGGTGCGCGCATTTCCCTCACGGCCCAGATACGCCAGCGCTCGCGCCACGCCCACGCCCTTGTCAATGCCCTTGGGGCTCAGCTCGCGATTCTGACCACCGGTGTTGCACAGCTCAAACTCGCGATCGATAAAGCCGTCATCGTTGGCTACGCGAGCCAGGTAGCTCGAGACGATGCACACCTTGCCCACGCGCAGACGGCCGTCGACGCGCATTTCCTCGGTGCTGTGCACCACAGAAGTGCCGATCAGAGACGACTGCTCAACACCCGCGGGTTCCAGGGCAAAAGTAGCCACGTTGGTCTCGAAAAAGGCCTCAATCCCTGCCGCGGCCATACGGCGCGCAAGCTCCTCGATAACGTCCTCGTCAAAGCAGTCCTCATGCACCACGCGGCCCTCGACCTCGAGCGTCGCTCCCGCCATGGCAACGACACCCGCCGGGTTCAGCGCGCGCAGGCCATCGGCAATCAGCCACAAGGGACGACCCGTGCAGATAAATGCCTGGTGTCCCGCGTCGCGCAGACGATGAAACGCCTCGACGACCGCCTGCGAGGGGTGAACCGCCGAAAAGTCCTTGTCGGTCATGTTGTCGGGATCGAACGACGTCAGCGTGCCGTCCACGTCAAAAAAGAGCACGGCGGAATCGGGGCACGCATCAATCATATGGGTTCCTTTCGGGGGCGAGAGTAAACGAAGTATCCATCATATAATGGAGCGACGCAACCAGAGAGGTCACCCATGGAATTTTACGCAAGCTGCCCCGAGGGCTTTGAGTCCGCACTCGCCGATGAACTTAAACGCCTCGGGCTTTCGCATGTTCGCCGGCTGAAGGGCCGCGCTACATTTGAGGGCGAGCTCGAAGAAGGCTACCGCGCCTGTCTGTGGTCGCGCCTGGCGAGCCGTGTGTTCGTGGTACTCGGGCGCTTTGAGGCGCAGGATGCCGATGAACTGTACGACAGCGTTTACGACATCGCCTGGGAGACCATCATCCGCCCCGGCGCCACCATCGCCATCACCGCCCGCGGCGTGACCGAGCAGCTGCGCAACACGCGCTTCTCGGCCCTGCGCGCCAAGGACGCGCTGTGCGACCGCTTGGCCGAAACCACGGGCCGTCGCGCCGATGTCGACGCCGCCGATCCCGATGTTCACCTGTTGCTTTCGCTGCGCCAGCGCCGCGCGAGCATAAGCCTGGACCTTTCGGGCGACCCGCTGTTCAAGCGCCTGCCGCCCGCGGCGACCCGTGCCGGCGAGGGCGCGCACGTGCTGCGCCCCGACTACGCCGCCCTGGTGCTGGCGCAGGTCGGCTGGACCGCACTGTGCGAGCGCGAGCTGACGGCCGATGATTACGAGAACGAAGCCCTGCCCACGCTGGTCGACGCCTCGTGCGCCGGCGGCGGTCTGTTGCTGGAAGCCGTGAACATTCTGACCGACCGCGCCCCGGGCGCCGCACGCGAGCGCTGGGGCTTTGAGGGCTGGCAGCTGCACGACGCCGCCCTGTGGGAGCAGCTGCTTGCCGAGGCGCGCGAGCGCGAAGCGGCAGCGCGCGAGCGCCAGGCGCGCATCGTGGCCGTAGACATCGACCCCGCCGCCCGCAAGACTGCCGAGCGCATGGTCAAGTGCGCCGGCTACAAGCGTTTTGTCGACTTTTGTGCCGCCAAGCCCGCCACCGTGCTGGACCATACGGGCGCCGTCGCCGGTGCCGCCGTGGTCGCAGACACCACCGAGACCCCGCTTTCGCTCATGCACGACGCCATGACGTTGGTAGGCGAGCTGCGCCGCGCGCCTGAGCTCACCGCAGCGCCGGTCGCCGCGCTCACCCGCGACGGATTGCTGGCCCGCGCGCTCCATGCCGAGCCCGCGCGCTCCATCGCCGTCATGCCCAATAACGAGGAGGCGGCTATTGAGGTTTGGCCTTCGCTCGACCACGCCGCCGCAGCGTTTGAGGCTGCGACCAGTGCAGATGCCGAGGAGCAGACCGCAGATGCCCAAGGCGAAGCCGCTGCTTCCGCCATGCCCGAGCCTGCCGCCATGCTCGACCTGGGCGACGGCAAGCCGCTGCCCGTGCTCATCCCGGAGTCCGAGCAGTTCGCCAACCGCCTGCGCAAGAACGCCCGTCTGCGCCGCAAGTGGGCCAAGCGCGAGGGCGTGAGCTGCTACCGCGTCTACGATGCCGACCTGCCCGACTACTCCGCCGCCATCGACCTGTACGAGGGCTGCCCGCAGACGCCGGGCCGCTGGCTCGTCATCGCCGAATACGCCGCACCCAAGACCATCGATCCCGCGCTAGCCCAGGCCCGCATGCTCGACATCTTGGCCATCGCGCCGCGTATCCTTGATGTTCCGGCCGAGCATGTGCACGCCAAGGCCCGCATGCGTTCGCGCGGCGGCTCGCAGTACGGTAAGCAGGGCGCCGGCAAGGGCGCATCGGGCGAGCGCGCCAACATCGCGCGCCGTCGTCTGCCGCTCATCGAAGAGGGCGGACTCACCTTTGCCGTCAACTTTGACGACTATTTGGATGTGGGCATCTTCCTGGATCATCGCGTCACGCGCAACCTGGTGCGCGAGCACGCCAAGCAGGCGCGCCGCTTCCTCAACCTGTTTGCCTACACCGGCACTGCCACCTGCTACGCGGCCGATGGCGGCGTCGAGGAGACCGTGACGGTCGACCTTTCCAACACCTACCTGGACTGGGCCGAGCGCAACATGCGCCAGAACGGCTTTGTTGGCCCGCAGCATCACTTTGTGCGCGATGACGTGCTCGCCTGGATTCGCGACCAGCGCCAGACGCGCAACCGCTGGGACCTGATTTTTGTCGACCCGCCCACGTTTTCGAACTCGTCCAAGATGGGCCGCCGCACCTGGGATGTCCAGCGCGACCATGTTGAGCTTTTGGCCGGCGTATCGCGCCTGCTCGCGCAGGGCGGCCACGCCATCTTTAGCTGCAACCTGCGCGGCTTCCGCCCCGAGACGCGCAAGCTCGCCCGCGCGGGCGTGGTGCTGGAGGACATTACGGCGCAGACCATCCCCGAGGATTTCGCGCGCAACCAGAAGGTGCATCATTGCTACATCGTGCGCCGCCTACCCATCGAGGACGCCATGGCAGAGGTCGGCTTTAGCGCCGAGGAAATTGCCGAGCGCGTCGAGGAACTGCGTAACCCCGAGGCCCGCAAGCCCCATGCGGCAGTACCCACGCACACGCAGGCCGGCAACGGCAAGTCCAACTTTGCCGGCAAACCCTCCCCTGCCGGCAAGTCCAAAAAGAAGAAGTTCTACGCCAGCAAGCCCAAGGGCAAATAAACAAAGTTGCGGTGGAATACGGACTGTTTTGCCTGGAATTAGGCAAATTTAGCCCGTATTTCACCGCAACTCATATTGGGATGGCGGATGCCGACCTATCCCTGGATGACCAATCGGTAACCAATACCCACGTGCGTCTGGATATAGCGCGGATGCGCGGGGTCGGACTCAATCTTCTTGCGCAGCGTGCCCATAAAGACGCGCAGGCTCGCCAGGTCGCTCTTGGTTGCCGTGCCCCAAATCTCGTGCAGGATAAACTGGTGCGTCAGTACCTTGTCGGCGTTGTGCGCCAGCAGGCACAGGAGCTTGTACTCAATCGGCGTCAGATGCAGCTCCTCGCCATCCATCGTGGCGATGCCGGCATCAAAATCGATATGCAGCTCACCGGTATCGAACGAGCCCTCGGAGACAACGCCACCCGTTTGTGCATACGAAAGGCGCCTGAGCGTCGTGCGAATGCGCGCGAGCAGCTCCTCGACCGAAAACGGCTTGGTCAGGTAGTCGTCGGCACCGGCATCGAGCGCGCGAATCTTGTCCGCGTCCTCGCTGCGCGCCGAGACCACGATGATCGGCATGCCCGACCATGCGCGCACCGACTCCACCACCTTGACGCCGTCCATATCGGGCAGGCCCAGATCGAGCAGCACAATGCTCGGCGCCTGCGACGAGGCGGCGGCGATGGCGGCATGGGCGGTCTCCACAGCCATATGGCGCAAGCCGTGCGCCTCGAGCGCGGCAACAATAAGATTGCGAACGGCGGGGTCGTCCTCAACGACCAAGATGAGCGGTTTTACGGCAGAGTTCGGCACAGCGCTACTCCTTATCAAACGAAACGTCGGCGGCGGGAAGTTCAATCGTAAAGACCGAACCGTGCGGGTCCGCCGCGGCAACCTCTATGCTACCGCCATGCGCCAACGCAATGGAACGGCAGAGCGAAAGACCCAGGCCAACGCTGCGGTGGCTGTCGGCCAGACCATGGTTGGCGGTATAGAACGACTCGAAGATCCGTTCGCGATCCTCGGGTGCGATGCCCGGACCATCATCGGCCACCGAGCACGCCACGCGTCCATCGTCGACGCTAATCGAAATCATGATATGCGAGCCTGCGGGCGTATAGGTGATGGCGTTGTTCACCAGATTGACCACCAGCTGCACCATCAGGCGCGCATCGACGTTGACGAGCGCCGGCTCATCGCACGCCACCACCTTAAGGTCGTGCTCGCGCACGGCAGGGTTCACGTGGCGCAGCGCCTCCTCCACGATATCGTCCATGAGCTCGAGCGTGGTCGACAGGCGCATACCGCCGCCCTCGAGCTTGGTGATGGCGAGCAGGTTCTCGACGGTGGCGTTGAGCCATTGCGCATCCGAGCGAATGGACAAGAGCAGGCCGCGGCGCGTTTGGGCGTCGAGCACGGCGGTGCCGGTCGAGCCCTGGTCGAGCAGCACATCGGCATTACCCGAAATACTGGTGAGCGGCGTGCGCAGGTCGTGCGAGATGGAGCGCAGCAGGTTGGCGCGCAGCTGCTCATTTTTGGCAAGCACCGCCGCCTCCTCGCGGGCCTCCATGGCGCGGGCGCGATCGAGCGCCAGCTCGCCTTCGCTCACGATAGCATCGGCAAGTGTCCGCTCCTCGTGCGTCAGCACGTCGGGCTCGGCAACGATAGCCAGCACGCCCACCACCGAGGCGGGGTCGCCCGAGCGCGCGAAGCCGTCGCCCGTGCGAACCGTCAGGTAGATGCCATAAAACGCCGAGCCGCCGAACGTAGCATCGAGCGGCGTTCCCACATAGGCGGACGCCGAGAGCCGCGGTGGCATCTGCGGCGCCAGCTCGTGCACCGGCGCGGCATCGCCCACGGCCGTGTATGTCGCACGCGGCAGCAGGTCATCGCCCTCGGCGTCGGCGCTGTACCACACGACCGGACAGCCCGAAAGACGCGCCAGCTGCGTGGCCATGGCGTGAACGATCTGCTGCTCGTCGGCGCAGCGCTGCAACATGCGATTGGTCTCGAGCACCATATGCGTGCGGCGGTCGCTGGCGGCAGCCTGTGCCAAAGCGCGACGCAGGGCCAAGGCAATCGAGCTCGACACAAGCGAGACCACAAACATGATGAAGAACATGCCGGGATAGCCGCGGTCGATAAACGACAGCAAGTAGCGCGGGTAGACAAACAAGAAGTTGTAGAGCGCCACGGCGGCAGCCGAGCTCAGCAAGCAATACAGGCGACTGCAGGTAAAGAATGCGCACAGCTGAACGGCGAACACATAGACGATCATGATGCTCGGCGCGAGACCCGGATGGTCGAGCAGCGCGCCCACAATCGTCGCCGCGACCAGCAGCCCCACCGATACGCAGGCGTCATACAGAGGAGTGCGGCGCGTCAGCGTTGTGCGCCGCCACCAAAAGCTATCGGCAATATCGCCGTCCGTACGGACGTCCATCAGCGTTCCGCCCCTCTCTCAAAAACAAAAACCACCACAAAGGGGACAGGCACCTTTGTGGTGGTTTCCCCTTGTGGTGGTTCCAAGTGTAAAGCCTTTGCAACCTGCGGACGTTAGACAAACAGCACGTGCGCGAGCAGGGCACACACGCACACCGCTCCAAATACCAGTGCCACGATCGAAATTACGCGATCGGCCATATCCATGTTGGCACGGTTCGTAAGGAACCGATCTTCGGCGGCGTCGACACGCGCCTCACGCACCATTTCGACCACCGCCTCGCGGCCATCGAGCGCCTTTGCATCCATGTTTGCCTCCCCGGCCTCAATCTTGTCCATCGAAAACCAACTCCATGCAGCCTGTCGGCGACTACGGCCGCTCGTTGGGGGCCAAGCGCTGCATCTTATTCACGGCTTTGAACTTGGTGAACAGCGGCACGTACTCAAAGCTCACGTTGGAGTTCTCCAGGCCGTACCAGCGTGCAGGCGTGCCGGCGGCGCGGCGGATGATGTACTTGAGCGTGATGGCCGTACGCTCGCTCGGCTCCACATCGCTTTCGGGCGCCAGAAGCTTGCGAATCAGGACGAACTTGAACGTACCGATGTTGCCCGGATCCTTGTAGACCGAGTAGTCATGCGTCTGCGCCGGCAGCTCGCCGGTGGCAGCCAGGTCCTGAACGACCTGACGCAGGTAGGCATTGACGCGCTGGTTGATCTTGTAGCCCAGGTACAGATGCACGCGGAACACGTAGTCGGTGCCGAACGTCTCGACCGAATAGGCAAAGGTATGCGGCTCGTCCATGGTCTCGACATTCACGAACCACCAGGCACGAGCGCGCTTGGGATGCTTGTCCAAGATCGAGTAGACGATATCACGGTCGATGTAATCGGTATGGGTGTCCTTGGTCAGGTACACGATGTTGTCGCTCAGGCGCTCGTAGCGATCGTCATCGCGCAGGCGCTTGAGCTGCGGCAGGTAGCTGCGCAGCGGCAGCAGCGTAAACTGGCGCTGCTCAACAGCCGTACCGTTGTACCAGCACACCATGATGCCCATGATGAGCGCGGCCATGAGGATGGTGAAGTAGCCGCCGTGGAAGAACTTGGTGAGCGAGCTCACGAAGAAGAAGCCTTCGAGCAAAAGGAAGAAGGCCGCGAAGATCCACGGAGCAACCTTGAGCTTGCGCTCCTCGTGCAGGTAGAAGAAGAGCAGCAGCGTGGTGCACATCATAGTCAGCGTAATGGCAAGGCCGTAGGCGGCTTCCATATGCGCCGAGTTCTGGAACAGCAGCACCACGATGACGCAGCCGACAAGCATGACGTTGTTGACCATGGGGATGTAGAGCTGGCCCTTGGTCTCGGCAGGGTAGAAGACCTGCATGTGCGGCATGAGGTCCAGACGGCTGGCCTCGGACACCAGCGAGAATGCGCCGGTGATGAGCGCCTGCGAGGCAATGATGGCCGCGACGGTGGAAAGGCCTACGGCAAACGGGCGCAGGCCCGGGGCGAGCATCTGGTAGAACGGGTTGAGGTCGGCAATGCCCATGAGCTCGGGGTTGGCAGCGTTGTTCATAAGCCAAGCGCCCTGGCCCATATAGGAAAGCAGCAGGCAGCACTTAACGAACGGCCAGGTAGCGTAGATGTTGCCGCGGCCGACGTGGCCCATGTCGGAGTAGAGCGCCTCGGCACCGGTGGTGGCGAGGAAGCAGCTGCCCAGAATCATGATGCCCGCATGGTTGTTGGGGCTCAGCAAAAAGGCGATGCCGCGCACCGGGTTGAGGCACAGCAGCACGGCGGGGTGCTGGAAGACAAAGAACAGACCCGTGCCGCCCAGGAACAGGAACCACAGCGTCATGATGGGGCCAAAGGCGTGACCGATCTTGGCCGTACCGATGCGCTGAACCAAGAAGAGCACGATGATGATGGCGAGCGTAATGGCGACGACACGGCCCTGGTCATCGCCCAGCACGGCATGGACCGCCGGGATGGTGCGCAGGCCCTCGATGGCCGTGGTAACGGTAACGGCCGGCGTCAGGATGCCGTCGGCGAGCAGCGCGGCGCCACCCAGCATGGCGGGGACGATAAGCCACTTGCCGCAGCGCTTGACCAGGCTGTACAGGGCAAAGATGCCGCCCTCACCCTGGTTATCGGCGCGCAGCGAGATGAGCACATACTTGATGGTGGTCAGCAGCGTGACCGTCCACACGACAAGGGAGAGCGCGCCGAGCACGAACTCCTCCGTGACGCTTCCGATGCCGCCGTTGCCGGCAACGAGCGCCTTGGTTACATACATAGGGCTGGTGCCGATATCGCCGTACACCACGCCCAGCGTGACGAGCATCGCCGAGATGCTCACAGGAATCGCAGCGTGCGAAGCTGCCTCCTTGGCCTTTTGTTCCATAAGCCGGTTTCCTCCCAACTTTAATGTTCGAAGGAATTATAGGTAATCGGCCCATGTTTGAATGGCACTGTTTTCCCAGCTAAATAAACATTTATACAGCCTTTAAGCCACCTCGGCGATATGGAATGTGACAAAGGGACTTTCCCTTTGTCACATTCGTCATTTTCCAAGCCAATTTTTGAACCACCACTCCATGGAGCGGCTCATCTCGGCCATAAAGGGACTCGTGTGCTTACGGGTATAGATGTCCACGACGCGCTCCCCCACCTCGCGGGCATGCGGACGGAACATCGCGTCCATCTCGGCCACCTGCGCGTCCATGGTCGCAGCATCGGCGCGGCAGTAGCGCTCCTCGTGCACCAGGTTCACCACGGGGTGTGCGATTGCCGGGCGCTCCTTACGGGGCGTGCCGATGATGAGCATCGACAGCGGCATGGTATAGAGCGGCAGATCGAGCAGCTCGGCAACTTCCTCGGCATTCTCGACGATATCACCGATATAGCAGCTCCCCAGGCCCAGGGCCTCGGCGGCAACCACGGCGTTTTGCGCGGCGATCACGGCATCCTGAGCTGCGATGGCAAAGTCGCCCAAACCCGGCGCGCGGCGGGGCGCCTTGCCCGTGCGCTCGACAAACTCGGGCTCAAAGCAGCCCACGTGCTCAAACAGATCGATCCACTTGGCATAATCGACCACAAATATCAGTGCCCAGGGCGCCTTGGCGATCATGGGCTGGTGGTCGCACAGGTCGGCCAGACGGTCCAGCGTAGCCTGCTCGCGAATGCTCACGATGGAATACATCATCATGGCGCCCGCCGACGGCGCGCGACTCGCCGCATGCAGAATCGCCGCCCGCTGCTCGTCGGTCACCGCCACGGGACGGTCGTCGTCATCGCGCGCGAAGGCACGCGTGGAGGAACGGTGCTCCAACGTGTCCAGCACCGCATTGCCTGTGGTCTCGACCGGATAGCCGCCCGCGTCCACGCCAGCAGCTCCGCCGCAGTACTCGGCGCCCGTCATACAAACCTGCTCGCTCATCGCCCTACCCTCGCCATTTCTTTAAGAAGCCTTTACGTTTCCGTGTAATTCCCGTCCATTATCGCGCAGGTCGCCACTACATTGCGCCGCACCGCCACACGTGCGCGTTAATATGGCTGGTTGTTGTGCGCAGCCCGCAAATGCAGCGCATATTTAGGTAACAATCGGGTAAACCCCCGCTTTCGTAGGTTTTAGTTTGTGAGGAGTCTCAGCATGTTCGCTGCCGCCATCTCGCTCGTCGGTCTTGCGGCGACCGTCTACCTTGTCTTGCGCGAGGCCAAGGCCATTCGCGCTCAGTCGGGCACCGTTGCCAAAAGCGCTCTTGGGTGGAGCGTCGCCTTCGGCCTTTTCCAGGTCTTTTTGACCATTTGGGGCGCCATTGGCCTCGTCGCCCAAAACGAGCCGCTCGCCTTTGTGATGCTCATCCTGACCAACGCCATCCTCACCGGCTGCGCTTGGGCCAGCATCGCACGCGACCGCATCGCCCCGCGCGTCTTTGCGTTCGCCGCGCCCGACGCCCCCGCTCCCACCGGCAAGCTCGCCCGCCTGCGCGGCGCCTTTGTGGGCAAGCCACTCGTCGCCGCCGTGCTGTGCCTGCTGCTCGCCGGCGTCTTTGCGCTGCTAGGCATGGAGGTATCGTCCAACCACGACTTTACCTGGGTCTACCCCCTGTGCATCCTGCTCGAGTGGGCCATCATCACCACGCTCATGACCGGCCTGTTCTTCCTGTTCCAGCGCCACGGCGCAGCTCCCGCGGTCCTGGCCTTTGCCCTCTTTGTCCTGGGCATTGCCGAGTTCTTCGTCATCACGTTTAAATCCATGCCCATCCAGCCGGGCGACCTTTCGGCCATCTCCACCGCCGCCGCGGTCGCCGGCACCGGCTACACCTTCTCGATCTCACTGTTCTGCGTGCTGTCCATGGGCTTTACCGCCATCGCCATGCTGCTGTGCGAGTACGCCGGCCTGGTGGCACCGCACCGTCAGAAGGGCGCCGCCAACGCCAAGCGCATGCTGCTCACCAACCTGCTCGTCGCCGTGCTGTGCCTGGGCGGTGTGACCGCACACGTCACGCTCATCGACTACTACAACACCCTCGGCATCACCGTCTACACCTGGCGCCCGCTCGAGAGCTACTGGCGCGAGGGCTACCTGCCTGCCTTTATTAGTGCGGCGCAGTCCATCAAGCCGCCCAAACCCGCCGACTACTCCGTCGACGATGCCAAGGCCACGCTCAAAAAGTACGCCAAGGCCTACGACAAGTCCGACGCGGCCAAGAGCGACGAGCGCGCCGCCGCAAAGGAGCAGTTCGACAGCGAGAAGCCCACGGTCATCGCCATCATGAACGAGACCTTCTCGGATCTTTCGATCTACCAGAACATGCGCGCCGGCTACGAAGGCCCGCAGTACTTTAAGAACCTGTCCAACTGCCTCAGCCGCGGCAAGCTCTACGTGAGCGCCTACGGCGGCGGCACCGCCAATACCGAGTTTGAGTTTATGACCGGCAACTCCATGGCCAACCTGGGCTCGGGCGTGTACCCCTACACCATCTACAACATGGAAACGACCGGGAATCTGGCAGAGCAGTTCAAATCGCTCGGATATTCCACCACGGCCATGCACCCCAACCACGCAACCAACTGGAACCGCGAGAACGTCTACAAGGACTTTGGTTTTGACCAGTTCCTGTCCATCAACGATTTCCAGGGCGCCGATACCCTGCGCGGCATGGTGACCGACCAGGCTACCTACGACAAGATTCTTGAGCTGCTCGACCAGAACGCCGATCCGCAGTTTATCTTCGACGTGACCATGCAGAACCACTCGGGCTACGATACGGGCCTGCTGCCGGTCGACAAGCAGATGCACCTGAATATCGACACGACCGATCTGGACGCCAAGACCGTCGAGGACGGCACGCTATCCGATGTCGACGAGTATGTCTCGTGCATCGAGCAGTCCGACCAGGCGCTGCGCTACTTCCTCAACGCCTTGAGCAAGCTCGACCGCAAGGTGGTCGTGGTGTTCTGGGGCGATCACCAGCCGTTCTTCCCGTCCAAGTTCAACGACAAGTGGTTTACCGGCGAAGACGATGCCACGCATCAGGAGCGCCTGTGGCAGACCGACTACATCATCTGGGCCAACTACGACGTTGCCGGCTGCGACCAGACAAGCGAGGTCGACGACCTGTCCACCAACTACCTGTCCACGCAGCTGATGCAGCTGATCGGCGCACCGCTGACCGACTATCAGAAGGCGCACATGACGCTGCGCGAGTCGCTGCCCGCTATCAACTCCGTGGGCTACGAGGACGCCAGCCTGCGCTGGGCGCTCTCCTCCAACGTCACCGGTGACGACGCCGCTGCCGCTGCCGCAACCAAGGCGCGCGAGGATTACGCCAAGATGCAGTACTACGAGATGTTCCGCGACGGCAAGAACGTGTACACCGAGCACTTCCAGACCGAGGCCAACGAGACCGACCCCAACCTGGCACCGGGTACGACCAAGATTAAGTAGCTGCTAGCTGCTGAGCCACAACTGAAACGTCTGTCCAGGCGGAGGCATATAAGGTTCCCTGCTCGGACAGTCCTGCGCAAGACGAAGGCCACGTTATGTGGCCTTCTTTGTTTGCGGAAAGTGTGTCCCGGAATTCTTGTCTGGAATGGGATGCAGTTTCCGCTTGGGACCCGATTGGGAAAGTGTGTCCCACTATTCAGCTGGATTCCGGGATGTATTTTCCGGTTGAGGCTCGTTGAGAAAGTGCGTCCCACTTTGGGGGCTGATTCTGGGACGTGGTTTCCGGTTGGCTCTCATTGGGAAAGTTCATCCCATTTCTCGGCCTAATTATGGGACGCAGTTTCCCGTTGAGGACCCTTTGGGAAAGTGCGTCCCGGTCTGGGCGCTCAAACTGGGATGGATTTTCCGGATGAGGGCTTGACGGAAAATGTGTCCCGTTCCGGGCGCTAATTGTGGGATGCAGTTTCCGCTTGCGGAGTCTCCACTCAACAGAAAACCCGGGTGGCCTGTTTTTTGGCTACCCGGGTTTTTGGGTTGTCGATATGTTCGACTGGCTACTAGTGGGTCTTGCGGCGCTTGATCAGCATGATGAGGGCTATCACTACGAGCGTTGCTCCCGCTGCTGCTGCGGTGGCGACTAGGGCGAATGTTTGGTCGCCGGTGTTTGCGAGGTTCTTCGCTGTGGTCGTAGTCTTGACCTTGGTGTCGGTCTTAGCTCCGTTGTCGGACTTGGGCTTGTCCGGGTTCGTCGGGGTCTCAGGAGTCTCGGGGTCCTTTGAGCCTTCGGAATCGGTTGGGCCGGCGGTGTTTACCAGCGTATGGTCCAGGAACTTCTTGGCGCCCGCACTTGCCTGTGAGAACAGGCGGCGCGTGCGGATCGGGGTGGCGTTCACCGTTGTGGGCGCCGTCTCCTCGGCCTCGATATTCACGAGCGTCGTGCCGGTGTCGAGGCCCACGTCGTTGTATCCCACGTGGCAGTAATACTGCGCACCGTCATCGTCTGCGGTCAGGTCAATCTCGAGCTTTGAGGCCGTTCCAGCCGCGAGGTTGCCATCGGCACCCACGAGCTTAAACTCTGTCTCGCCGCGGCCCTTGCGGTACCACATATAGGTCGGTGCCAGCCCTGTTTCGCTATCGTCGGCACCGAGTTGCTTCACATGGCCAATCGCCGAGAGCGTCAGGTGGCTTCCCGCCGCGCGCTCAACCGAAGAGTCGTATCCAAGATCCGACCCCTCCGCAGCATCCGCCGCAGGTCCGCTCACGGTCATCGTCATGCCATCGGGCATGGTCTTGACCGTGATGATTGCCGAGCGAATACCTGTTTCGGTCGTGGATCCATTCTTAACGGCGGCGATGGCGAATCGATACTCCGTATTGGGCTGCAGCCCATCCCACTTGAGCGAGGTCTGCGTGTTGTCGGCAATCTTCCAGCTATTGACGACCGCATCCGCCGCATTGCTCTGCAGCATGCCCACGCCGTAGCTAAAGCCACTCTTGTTTGCGAGTACATCGTCCCAGCTAAACGTAACGCTGGTCGAATCGACGGCGTTTGCCGTAAAGCCTGTCACGGCCGGCGCGTCGGGCATCTCGACGTCCTTAACGTCATAGCCCACGATCCAGAACTGGTCGGTGTCCTTGGTGCCGAGCTTGTCGCCCGAGTCTGCCTCGAACTTGTCGACATCCACCGCGTTGACGCCCAGACGCCACACAAAACCGTACTTGCCCTGCGCGGCCTCGGGCAGGTTGTCGACGGTGCCGCCGTATTCGGTCGATTCACTCGAGGAGTTACCCGTAGTAAAGCCGGCGTTGGCACCAAAGCACAGGCCGCCAAACAACTCGTGCTTTGCGAGCTTCGCGCCCATGACAACGCTGCCGTTCAGCGTCAAGCCGAGCTCGAGCTCCTGCTCCTTGCCCTCCTCGACTTCGATGGTCTGCTCAATGCTCGCCCCCGACTGCGCGGCGGCGCCGTTAAACCCATCGTGCGTGTAGGCGCGCGTTACGCCAGGCTTGCCCAGGCCAAAGGAATCCCCAACGGGAGTCTCGCCGTTGAGCGTCGTTTGATAGGTTCCGGGTTCTCCCGACCGGTTGGTCAAAAAGTAGCTGAGCGGCGTCATATTGTGCTGTTTGGCAATGCGGTCATAGGCCTCGACATTAACGACCGAGGTCTGCGCGCCGAGCGACACGGGCGCCGCCATCACGCCCTTGCCACCAGTTTCCTCATTTTCGATCTCATACTCGTAATAGACCATCGGAATCGTGTAGAGCACGGCCTTGTCACCCTCGCCGGCATGCGACTCATAGCTTACGCTTGCGCTGACCGTGCGCTCGCTCCGGTAGTCATAGCATCCCTCGGCGGCAAAATCGACTGAAGCATTCATCGCGACCAGGGGCGGACCGGTCTGCACCTCGACGGCAACGCCCAACTCGGCGCCAATGGTATAGCCCTGGGATGTCCCCGTGCCCTTTTCCTCTCCGTATGACGTGCCGCCCAACACCAGATAGCCGTATGCCTGCTCCAGATCCTCAACATAGGGCGCATCCTGCAGCACGGCAAGCACGCGCGGGTTGGTATAGACCTTGTAGCGGTCCTTGTACGTGATCTTGACGCTGTCGTTGTCGACATCGGGCAGCGCGAGCGAGATAAATGTGCCGTAGGTAGTGCCGCGACGGTTGCTCTCGCTAATCACCTGCTCCTCGCCGCGGCGCACCTTTCCGTTCTCGTCGAGCGAAAAATGCGAGGCGGTCATCCAATAGTAGTCATCGTTCTTGCGCAGGTCCTCGTCGCGGTGCTTGCCCACCACGGCGATAAAGCTCTCGTTATAGCGGTCCGAACCCGAGACGCTGCCCGCCTTGACGTCGCTGATCCACACCTGCTCTATACCCTTGTGGTCATGCTTGTTGCTGCTGTTGTATTGCTGACCGCTCATGCTCATTGTTCCGACCATGGACCCCAAGCCCTGAGCCCCGCTCTGTGCCGTGTTGCAGGCAAAGTCGCGGAACACATCGCCGCCCACGAGCACCTCGTCGACCGCCAGCTGCTCGGACAGGCCGTCAAGGTTGGCAGTGGCAAGGGCAATAGGCGCCAAGGTGCACGGATAGCGCTTATCCTGAGCGCTATCCTTCCATGCGCTGTTGGGCACATGCATCAGCCCATAGGAGGCGAGGAGCCCGTCTCTGTATTCCTTACAATCGGAAAGCTTGAACTCGCCAGACTCCGAGTCAAAATACGCGTAGCGGTACAGCGCGCCGTACAGCCCCTTGCTGCCGTCAGAAGCGCCGTAATCAAAAGCGCTGCGTTGCCAGTCATAGCCCGCAAGAATAAGGCCCGTGACGGTTTCACCCGTCTTCTTTCCTTCTTCATCGTAGGCGGCAAACGTGCCGAACGTCGCATTCGCAGCGACCATGGTCTTGCCGTTCGCGGAGAGGGAGATTGCGCCCGCGTCGCCCAGAGCATCGACATGGACGAGCGCACCCTTGGATGCATCCCACGAAAACAGCTCGCAATGCGTCGACTTATCAATATTCTTCTTGCCGTAGGGTGCCGAGACCACGATGGCGAAGTCATCGCAAAAATCGCGATCGAGGTCGCCGGCCGCTAGCGAAACGACAGGAGCTGACTGAAGCTGCGTCCAGGAGTCGTTCCCGCCCTTGTTGTGCGTGGTGCAGTCCGCGGCGTTACCGGCATCGATCTTGACGACGCTTTGCTTCCAGTTGCCGCCCTCCAAGTCATACATGTCGACTACAGCCTTGCGCACGCCGTTCTCGTCGACATAGCAGCCCGCGTAGACAAAAAGCTCGTCGACGCCGTCGCCATCGACATCGCCCGCCTCGACATCAAAGACGGCGTCGTGCTCTTGCAGGTAACCGGCATCCAGGTACTTAAAACGGCCTTCGTACATCATATTAGTGTTGACCGTCACCGGCAGGTGTGTGTCGAGAGTGCGCGTACGCCCGTTGCTAAACGAGTAGAGGACCAGCTCAACCTTTCCGGCGTATGACTTGCCGTCAATCGTCGTGGAGGAACTGTCGCCGTAGGCACGGAGCTCGGCAACGCGGCTCTTTTTGCCCGTGCTGGCGTCGCTGCAGAACTCAACACTCGTGGCGTGAATGCCCGAGAAACCGTTGTTGTCGTTGGCGAGTACTGTTGAGGACTCATTGTTGCTTAGGTACGACCAGGTGCCGCCACCGTAGTCGCTATGCTTGTAGAGATCGCTGTTCGTATCGAAGTTGTTGACGTTTTGCCAGAACTTTGCGGCGCCCCACACACTTCCATAGCCATCGGTGAGTTTGCTGCTGCCGCCAATGTCACCGCGCTCGACGTTCTCGAGCTTGTCGCGCAGAGTGTAGCGATTGCCATGGCTACCGTTAGCTGCCATATAGACCTCGCTGCGCGTGGCAAACGTCGTGGGGGTATCAGTGGAATAGGGGCCAACGGTATCGGCCGGAATGTCCTCGCTCGTGCCCAGACCCAGGGCTTGATAATCCTGCTCGGTCATATCGGTGATTGCGGGCGCGTCTGCCGCCTGGGCAACCTGGGGCGTGGCCGTGAAGCAGGCGACGCTCGTGGCGATCAACGCAGCAAGCGCCGCCGTCCCAACAAGCGGGATTTTCGACAGCCTACGGATACGGGGGTGTGGAACGTACATGAGGGACCTCGCTTTATTCGAGTGGAGTGGACTCATTTTTGCAAATGATACATCCGATGCCCGATATCACGTGTCTCATTTTCGCCAACGGCGTGTCTCATTTTTGAGAATCCGAGATGCCGCGGAAATCTTATCCCAGCTCAAAGGCCATTTCTGGGATGTATTTTCCGTCGAGTGCCTCATCGGGAAACTGCATCCCATTTCAAGCGTCGATTCTGGGACGCACTTTCCCCTTAGACCCTCAACCGGAAACCGCATCCCACTTTGAGCGCAAATTCCGGGATGCATTTTCCGGTTTTGCTCTCATTGGAAAAATGCATCCCGTTTCTTGACCGAATAATGGGACGCAATTTCCCGTTGGAGCGCCTTTGGGAAAGTGTGTCCCACTTCGACCGCCCAAAGTGGGATGCACTTTCCGCAAAGCACCTCAACGGGAAACTACGTCCCATTCCAAAGGCAAATTCCGGGACGCATTTTTCGAAAGCCTGCCCATCCGGAAAGCCCGTCCCACTTTGGACGCATCCGGGCACGGAACCATCGACCTATCAGGCCTCCCATCAATAAAGAGGCGTCCTCCCGGACGGCGGGGCACGAAGTTCATCGCGAGTTCCGCACGCAAAGAAGGCCACTTAATGTGGCCTTCGTCTTGCGCAGGACTGTAGAGCAGGGAACTTCGTGCCCCGACGCCCGGGAGGACGTTTCATTTAGAAAGATGGACCGACCGCCGTCAGCGATGGGAGCTACTCCCCCAGCACGGCCTTTTTGGCGGCTGCAGCCATGTTGTCCAGATCTTCCTTGGTGGGGTGATCCTTTGCGGCGACCCAGTTATCGAGCAGCATCTTAAAGCGGACATTGTCGGGATCTTGCTCGAGCATGGCCTCGTAGCGCTGCTTGACCGCGGGACCCATCTTGCCCTGGCACATTGCCCAACCCACAAGCTCGGCATCCTCGGCCAAATTGGAGGTCACGCGATTGATAATCTGCTGATAATAGCTCTGGTCGGCGCCAAAACCGCAGGTACCAAAGAGGAAAACGCGCTTGCCGTGCAGAGCGGAGAGCAGCGCGGCAACCGAAGGCGTGCACGCGCCCTTGTCGCACCAAAAACCGACGAGCACCGTGTCGGCCGCGCAGGCGCCCTGCGCCTCGAGCGCAACCTGATCTGCATCTGCATCGTCGCTCAACGCCGCGGCATGGACAAACTCAACGCCCGCAGCCTGCAGAGCGCGCTTGATCGCGCCCGAAACCATCCTGGTATTACCGCTCTTGCTGTTAACCACCAAAGAGCACGTCATAGTCACGTTGCCTCGTTTCCCCCAAAACTAAAGCCACTAATGCAATTTATTAGATGAATATCTTAGTACTAACGACGCAGATGTAAACCATCTGCCGCTAATCGGTAGCCCCTACTGGGCAAACTGGCTGCGGTAGAGCTCGGCGTAGAAGCCGCCTGCCGCTAGCAGCTCGTCGTGCGTGCCGCGCTCGATAATCTGGCCGTCGCGCATCACCAGAATGCAGTCGGCGTTGCGGATGGTGCTCAGGCGGTGCGCCACGACAAAGCTTGTGCGACCGGCCATGAGCTCGTCGAATGCCGCCTGCACCTGCAGCTCGGTACGCGTATCGATGCTCGACGTTGCCTCGTCCAGCAGCAGAATCGCCGGATCGGTGAGCATAACGCGCGCAATGCACAGCAGCTGTTTTTGACCCTGGCTAAACGTGCCGCCGTCCTCGCCGATGACCGTATCGTAGCCGCCTGGCAGCTGCACGATAAACTTGTGCGCATGCGCGCGCTTGGCAGCTTCGATAACCTGCTCGCGCGTGGCGTCGGGACAGCCGTAGGCGATGTTTTCCGCCACCGTGCCCTCGAACAGCCACGTATCCTGCAGCACCATGCCAAAGGCGCGGCGCAGGCTCGCGCGCGTGTAGTCACGCGAAGACCGGCCATCGACCATGATGCGTCCGGCATCAATATCGTAAAAACGCAGCAGCAAATTGATGAGCGTCGTCTTGCCGCAGCCCGTGGGGCCGACCAGGGCAAAGCGCATGCCGGGCTTGGCCTCGATGCAGATATCCTGCAGCAGCTTGCGATCGGGCACGTAGCTAAAGTCCACATGTTCAAAGGCGACCTCGCCCTGCGGGGCGGCAAGTTCCACGGCATCCGCCGCATCGGGCTCCTGCTCGCGGGCGTCGAGCAGCGCAAACATACGACGTGCCGAGGCGTAGGCCGTCTGGATCTGCGTGATGACGTTGGTGACCTCGTTGAACGGCTTGGTGTACTGGTTGGCGTAGGACAGGAAGATCTGCACGCCGCCCACCGTAAGCGCCGCCGGCACGCCCGTGATCACGCCCACGCAGCCGATCACAGCGACCACGGCATAGATGATGTTATTGATAAAGCGCGTGCCGGGATTGGAGAGCGAACCCATAAACTGCGCGCGCTCACCTGCCGTGTAGAGCTCAGCGTTGAGGGCATCGAAGCGCTGCTGAGCGTGCGGGCCGTAGGCGAAGGCGTCCACGAGCTTTTGCTCACCCACATACTCCTCGATATGACCACCGAGCTGACCCTGAATGCGCTGCTGCGCCGTAAAGCTTTTGTTGGAGAGCTTGGCGATGGCACCGGCCGCAAAGATGGAAAGCGGCGTGACGAGCACCACCACAAGCGTCATGGTCAGGTTGATGGAGAGCATAAACGCGAGCGTGCCCACGATGGTAATAACACCGGTGAAGAGCTGCGTGAAGCCCTGCAGCAGACCGTCGCCCACCTGATCGACGTCGTTGACCACGCGGCTCATAAGGTCGCCGTGGGCATGACTGTCGATAAAGCTGAGCGACATGCGGCTGAGCTTGTCGCTCGCCTCCACGCGCATGTCGCGCACCGTTTCGTAGGACAGGCGGTTGACGCAGTAGCCCTGCAGCCACTGGAAGGCCGCAGCACCTACCACGACGAGTGCGAGTTTGGTAACGAGCGGCAGCAACGCGTCGAAGTCCACCTGACCGGCGGCGACGATCAGGTCGATTCCCTCGCCGATGAGGATGGGCGTGTAAAGCTGCAAGATAACGGAGATGGCGGCACTCACAAACGAAGCCGTAAACGAGACGCGATGCGGGCGAACATAGCCCATCAGGCGGCGGGTCACCGCGCCCACGGGATAGCGCTCAGGGTCGCCGGGCTGGCGCGGGCCGTCGCCCAGGTCGTTGAGGCTATCGTTGCCGGACACGTTGGCCGTCATCGTGGCGACCGAACCGGAGGAAGTGTACGGATTCATTTAGCATCCCTCCTTTGCGCAGACGGATGCGGGGGCGGTCGGAGCGCCTGGGGCGGGCGCGGGCCTTAGGGTGGGCGCGGGCGCCGCGCCCCCCTGCTGGCCCTCGAGCTCCTCGCGGCGCAGCTGCGACTGGCAAATCTCGCGATAGAGCTGGCAGGTCGCGTACAGCTCGTCATGCGTGCCCAGGCCCGCAACCGAGCCGTGGTCGAGTACGCAGATCATGTCGGCATCGCGAACGGTCGAGACACGTTGGCTCACGATGACGGTCGTGAGCGGCAGCCCGCCCTCGGCGGCACCGCGCACACTGCGCTCGCGGATGGCATGGCGAAGCGCCGCATCAGTCTTAAAGTCAAGTGCCGAGGCGGAGTCATCCATGATCAGGACCTGTGGCGAGCCCACTAGGGCGCGCGCGATGGTCAGACGCTGGCGCTGGCCACCGCTAAAGTTCTTGCCGCCCGCCTCGACCGGGGCGTCGAGCCCCTGCGGCTTGTTGCGCACGAACTCGCTCGCCTGCGCCATATCGAGCGCTGCCCAGAGCTCCTCGTCGGTCGCCGTCTCGTCACGCCAGGTCAGGTTGCTGCGGATGGTGCCGCTCACCAGCGACGCGCGCTGCGGAACAGTCGCGACCACACGGCGCAACTGGTCGAGCGGCCAGGTGCGCACGTCGGAGCCCATCACGCTCACGCTGCCGGTGCTCGCATCGTACAGGCGCGGAATAAGCGAGACGAGCGTGGACTTGCCGCTGCCCGTGCCGCCGATAATGCCGAGCGTCTTGCCCAGTGGGAGCTCCAGGGTCACATCGTTGACGGCGTTGGCAGCACCGGCGCCAAACGAGAAGCTCGCATGGCTCAAGCTCAGTGCAGGAACTGGAGCGACATTGCCCGGCTTGGGCAGCGCGACCGGCCGGTTGCCCTCGTCAGCGATGCTCGGCTCGCAGTTGAGCACCTCGTTGATACGCGAAGCACTCGCGCTCGCCTTGGTAAAGACCACGACCAGGTTGGCGACGTACACGATGGAGGTGAGCGTCTGCGTCATGTAGTTCACAAACGCCATGACCTGGCCCTGCGTAAGCTCGCCCACGTTGACCTGGATGCCGCCCACCCACAGGATGGCGCACACGCCCAGGTTCATCACCAAAAACGTGACGGGGTTGAGAATCGACGAGAGCTTGCCCACCGCGATGGCAGTATTGGCCTGGTCGTCGGCGGCCTGCGCAAAGCGCTCGCGCTCGTGATCTTCGCGCACGAAGGCGCGAACCACGCGGGCGCCCGAAAGGCCCTCGCGGCAGATAAGCGCGATGCGGTCGAGCTTTGCCTGCAGCTGCTTGTAGTACGGAATGCAGCGCGCCATGACAACCCAGAACACCAGGCCAATGGCGGGCGTGCAGATCAAAAAGATGATGCCGAGCTTAAGGTCGATGGCAAGGGCCGCGCACATGGAGCCCACCGCTAGAAAGGGCCAGCGGATGAGCATGCGCACGCCCAGCGCCACAGCGAGCTGGACCTGGTTAACGTCGTTGGTGATGCGGGTGATGAGCGACGGCGTGCCAAAGCGGTCGAGCTCAGCATAGCTCAGCTTGTTGATGTGCTCGTAGAGCGCGCCGCGAATGTCGGTGCCCATGCCCTGCGAGGTGAGCGCCGCCATCTTTTGGCAGACGAGCGTAAACGAGATGCCGATCACGGCCATGGCGGCAAGTAGCATGCCGTAGTGGATAACGGCGCTCACGTCGTGCGAGCCAATGCCCTTGTCGATCATCTGGGCAATCACCAGCGGCGTCAGCAGGTCAAAGATCACTTCGATCAGCTTACACGCAGGGCCGATCACCATATACCGGCGAAACTTACCACCAAAACGCCTAAGCAGCTCAATCATAAAAAGGCGCTCCCTATCATCATCCACATTCAATTCGAATCATGATAGTACGGTGAGCCCAAAAGAAGCGTAAACAACTCGTCATTTCTAATGGGATTCGGTTTCCAAAGAAGGGTTGATTTTCAATCTCAACGCAACAGCCTGAACGGACCCCGCGTTTCCGCAGCTAG
>CABUPE010000007.1 GCA_902493515.1 uncultured Collinsella sp. | reverse complement strand
ATCGGGACTTGCAGCGACGGACCTCAGGACGCTCTTACACCACGTCTGCGCGCGCCACCCCTACAACCCCCTAAAGCAGCCAACCTGACTGGTTTAAGGCGTATTGGAGCCAATTTTAATGAACATACTAAAGGCTATGTTCATTATCTTTTAGGATGTAAATGCTATTCACTTAGCAACAGTACTCATATTTGGCATTTTTTGTCCATTGCTATATAACTAACACCCTATAGCAGACAAAAAACAGGCCGCAGCCCATCGCTGCGGCCTGTTCGGAAGCAAAAGTGGGCGTTAAGCGCTGTAGCCCATCGCCTGCAGAACAAACATGACGACCGTGAGCACCGTAATCACACCGATAGTCGCCCAAGTGAGCACATTCCACACGCGGCCGTTGCGGTTGGCACCCATAATGTGACGGTCGGCTGCGATAACCACCTGGAACACCAGAACCACGGGCAACAGCACACCATTGATGACCTGTGAGGTCATCATAATCTGGAACAGATCGACGCCGGGCATAAGCACCAGCACGGCAGAGATACCGATGATGGCCGTAATGATGCCGCGATAGACCGGGGCCTCGTCCCAGCTGCGGTCGGCACCGCGCTCCCAGCCAAATGCCTCGCAGATAGCGCTCGACGTAACGCCCGGCAGCACGCAGGCAGCCAAGAAGCTCGCCGCGACCAGGCCCGAGGCAAACAGTACCGTGGACCACTGACCCGCAATAGGCTCCAACGCGCGGGCGGCATCGGCAGCATCGCTAATCTGAATACCCGCCGGGAACAACACCGTACCGGTCGTGATGATAATAAAGCCGGCAATGACATCGGCGGCAAGCGAGCCGCTCACGGTATCGATGCGCTGCAGCACGATATCGTCCTCGCCCGCGTTCTTATCGACCACGTTGTTCTGCGCCAAGAAAATCATCCACGGCGCGATGGTGGTACCGATCGTTGCGACCACGAGCGACACGTAGCTGGGGTCATTTTGAATGTTAGGCACGACCAGGTCGACCGCGACCTCACCCCAGTTGGGGCCAGCCATAAACGCGGCGACAATATAGGTCACGAACACGCAGCTCACCAGCAGCAGAATCTTCTCGATGCGCTGGAAGCTGCCCGACATGGTAAGCATCCACACCAGCAGCGCCACCAGCGGCACCGAAATGCTCGCCGGCACGCCAAAGAGGGCAAGGCCGCTGGCGATGCCCGCAAACTCCGAAATGGTCACAGCCGTGTTGGCGATCAACAGCGCCGCCATAGCAAGTACACTCTTGCGCACGCCAAAGCGCTCGCGAATGAGCGATGCCAGGCCCTTGCCCGTGACGCAGCCGCAGCGCGCCGCGGTCTCCTGCGTCACGATGAGCAGCACAGTCATGACGGGAAGCATCCAGAGCATCTTGTAGCCATAGCTGGCACCCGCGCTGGAATACGTTGCAATGCCGCCGGCGTCATTGCCCGAAAGCGCCGCCAGCAGACCGGGACCCATAGCGCCAAAGATGGCCGCGATGGTCAACTTTTGCTTGGTATTTTGCACGCGACCACCTAACCCATGACCGACATGGTGAGCAGCACCGCAGCGGCGCAGTACGCTACGCACGAGATCATGACGGCAATAACGTTCATGGCGGTGCCCGACGTGTTGAGGTCATGCTCGTCACGCCAGAACAGCACCATCAGGTAAATCACGGCGCTCATGTTGCCAACTAGGCAAATGATGGCAGCGATATTAAAGCACCCGGTAAAGAGTTGCTCCTCAAACATGGGCGCATCGGGGAACGCAGCGGTGCGCACCAGCTGGGCGCACAGGTAGGTCACGAGTGACAGAATCAGGCCCATGCCCGTGCTCTGGAAGAAGAACCCCAGATACGGCTTGGGCTCGTCGTCGTGACCGTCATACTCCAGGAAGTAGTTCTTGACGAACGACACCATGCGCGAGGCCGCCAGCAGCACGAGTGGCATGGCGCACATGGGGAACACCACCAGATGCGCGGAGCCGAGCGCCGTCCCCAGCACCGTTGCCATGATGCACGAGGCAATGCCCCATACAACAACCCAGTACTGGCGATGCACGAACCAGCTGAGCACGTTCGTCGAGTCGTCCGACGCGCTATCGCCCGAGCCGACACCGGCGATCTGCAGGTCCTCCTGGTGCTCCTCGGCGATAACGTCCATGGCGTCATCGAAGGTCACGATACCTAGGATGTGGCGGTTCTCGTCGCAGACAGGGATGGCAACCAGGTCGTACTTGGTCATCTCGTCCGTCACGTCTTCCTGGTCCTCGTCGGGCGACACATAGACCAGGTCGCGATAGGCCAGCTGTCCCAGCGTGGCATCGCGGTCAGCTACGATCAGCGTGCGCAGCGAAAGCACGCCCGTCAGCATGCCGCTCGGATCCTCGGTATAGACGTAGTAGACGCTCTCGAAGTCCTCGTCGAGTTTGCGAATCGCCTCGATGGCGTCACCGACCGTCGCCGTGGCAGGCAGGGAGACAAACTCCGAGGTCATGATACGACCGGCAGTGTTGTCCTCATAGCCCAGCAGGTTACGAATTGCCTTCTCCTCCTTGACGCCCATCAGGCGCAAAAGCTTCTCGGCCTTCTCGTAATCGAGCTCGTCGATCAGGTCGGCGGCGTCGTCCGGGTCCATCATGGCCAGCATCGACGATGCGTCCGTATCGGACAGGCCCTCGAGCATCTCGGTCATAAGCTCGTCATCGTCGAACTCCGAGATGGCCTCGGCGGCCTGGGCGGTATCGAGTTGCGCGAACACCTGCGCACGCAGGCGCGGGTCGAGTTGCTCGATAATGTCGGCGATGTCGGCAGGGTGTAGCTCGCCGAGCGTCTTGTGCGACACCGAGAGTTGAATGTTCTTGGTCGAGCGGTCGAGCAGGTCCATGTAGGACCAAGCAATGATGTCCTCACTGAGCGGCTTGCCCAGGTGCTTCATAAAGCCTTCGACGATATGCTCGAGCGCGGGGCTGATGGCGCGTAGCAGACCGCGGGCACCGACCTCGGCGCCCAGCAGGCGCAGCTGGTTTTCGCCCGACATGGAAAACTTGATGTCGTTTACGCGCACGACCTTCATGCCCTGCGTGTCGACAATCTGCTTGTTGAGCACGTCGCGGGCAAGCAAGAGTTCGGTCGGCTGCAGGTACGAAAAACGGATTTCGGTGGCCGACGTCTTAAGGTGTACACCCGTCTCGTCGATACGGTCGACCCATTTGCGCCAACTGATCATAAACGGCGTCTTGCCGGGACCGCGGAACGCGAGCGACGTCACGTGCGGAAAAACTTCGCCGGTAGCAATGCCAAAATCGTTGACCACGCCGAGCTTTTCGCCGTCGACGTCCAAGACCGGCAATTTGAGCATCTCACTCAGATAATTCAATGGTGCTCCCCATCATTATTCCTCCAAACGCGGCCGCGCGTGCGGCGTCCGGGGGCTTCTGGATATGTATACGCATGCGCGGGCGGCACGCCGCTCGACGCTTACACCCCGTGCATGCGCAAAAAGCACCTGCATGGGGTCATCGACTGTATGGTCGAGGTTTGGATTTCACCTGTAACCTTTCTCTTGACCCTCATTAACCGCAGTAACTATAGCATCAGCATCGCCCTGCGGCATCGAATTTATGCGCTGCACATTGCAGGCATACCAAACGCTGACGCATCCGTGACATAGCCATTGGGGACGTTCTTAAATGACTACCCAATAACTACTCTGTGGTGTCGTCGTCCTCGGCAAGCTGGGGGAACACGGCGTCCTTGGGCATGGTGGCCTTCGTCAGCGAGGTGAGCTTTTTGCTCAGCGACGTGTCCGTCTTGACCAGGTCGCTGAGCGTCACGATCTTGTAGCCGTCGGCAATGAGGCCGTCGATAATCTGCGGCAGCGCCTCGAGTGTCTGCTCAGCGCATTCGTCTCTATCGGTGAGCAGCACGATATTGCCCGGCGTCACCGAATCGAGCACCGTCGAGACTTGCTCGTCGGCACCGTTGAGCAGCCAGTCGCCCGAGTCAATATTCCACGAGACCACGGCGGAGACCAGGTCCATCGCATCAATCCAGTTTTGCTCGTCAAAGGCAGCGTAGGGAGCACGCAGCAGCATCGTCTTCACGCCGGTCGCCGACTTAATCGCATCGGTGCCTTTCGTGATCTGCTCGCGTACCGCCTCACGGTCCTGATCCTTGAGCGAATCGTCGCTGTAGCTGTTGGATCCGATCTCGCACCCGGCATCGACAATCGCCTTGGCCGTGGCAGGAGAGGCCTCGACCGCATCGCCCGAAAGGAAGAACGTCGCGGTGACGCCCTTTTCCTTGAGCACCTGCAAGATCTGTTTGGTGGCGCCGCTCGGACCCTCGTCAAACGTCAGCGCCACGTACTTTTTGTTGCCCTTGGGCGCCACGCTGGCGCACGCAACAACGCAATCGGTGGCGGGCACAACCTCGCCGCGGTCTTGCGTCTTGCCCGACTGCTCACCAACCCACACCTCGGAGCGGCCCTGGACACCCCACGTCTGCACATACTCGATAGCGCCCGTGCCCTCGACCTTGAGCTTGGGCTCGATAACCGTAGCCTGAACCTCGTGCTTCTCATAGGTGTTACGGCCATCCTTGACCGTCACCTTCTCGCCGCCCTCGAGTTCGCGGCTATCCCATTTGCCCTGCTTCACGCGCTTGCCGTCGACCTTCACCGACAGCTTTTCGCCCCCATGGCGCTTGAGCACGCTGTCGTCGACGGCCAGCAGATCGCCGGCGTCGTACGTTTCGGTCAGGCTTTGATCGTCGATAAGATTCTGCAACGTAGAGCCCACGCGCACCGCGGTCTTTTGCCCGTTGAGTTCCACATCCACGCTGCGGTTGACGTAGCCCACGACGGCAGCGATAAACAGCACGAGCGCGCAACCCACGGCGATGAGCGCATAGGGCAGGCGAGACGAACGACGGGGCGTGCGGCTGTTGCCGATGCGCGCACTGCGATCGCTAAAGCCGCGGCTATGGTTGAGATACATCGCGCCGGGCTTACGGTGACGCTTGCGCTGACCGCTGGGCAGCTGCCCCAGGTCGCAGCGCGCCGTCGGACGCGCACCCGAACGCCCGTTTAAGTTGGATCCGTTTTGGCGCATGTGCCCTCCCCCATAAACACAGCAAGCCGGAGCAACAGGTCTCCGGCTTGCCTCCCATCATTTGGTACGTCGCTATTTTGTAGCTTTTGACGAGCCTCCGCTCGCCTTTTGGTATTCGTCCTTAAAGGCCTTGAACATGCCGCGCGTCTTGCCGAGCTGCTTGCCCAGTGCGCGACTGCCCTTGTCCACGGCAACCGATCCCTTGTCGTCGAGCACCTTGGCGCCCTTTTTGACCTTGTCGCCCACCACGACGCTGGCCTCGGCGGCCTTGGCAGCCGCACCGCCCGAATACCCGAGCGACTTGACCTCGTCCGAAACAATCATCGCGCCGTCCGCATAGCCGCGCAGCATCGTCGGCGGCACCTGCGTGTCACCAACCAAAACACTCGAAGCAGCACCGGCGGTCACATAGAATGCCTGCACGATGCCCGAGCGTGGCTTGAACTCAACGTCCGAGCAATAGCCCACGACGTCGCCCGATTCCGTGCGCACGTCCATACCGACCCAGATTATGCAATCGTCCAGGTTGATGTCGAGGCGCTTGGCCGCAGCGGTATCGTAGGTGCCCTTGACGTCGTCAACCGCGATGGCGCCCTCGTAGACACCAATGGCGTCGAGCGCTACGAATCGGTCGGGACGCTCGATCATACCCGCGATATCGGACTGGCGGACCATAAAGCCGACCACGCGCGTACCGCCCGGGGTAAAGACCGGAAAGTGAATCTTTCCGAGCTTTTTAGGGCTGCGCGGTGTGCCGTCCTTTTTGGTACGCTTATCCTCAGTAGGCTTGCGATAGATCTTGGCGCCGACAAAATCCCCGGCGCGCATTATGCCTCGGTCGAGGGCTCCGCAGCCTCGGTATCAGCCTCGACGGCGTTCTCGACCACGACGTCGGCGGCAGGCGTCACGTTGCCGCCCGAAATGGCGTCGTTGAGCTGCTCGCGCAGCTGGTCCATGCGCTCGCGGGCCAGGTCGACCTTGGCGCGCAGGTCGTCGGTCTTGGCGTCGACCATCGGGCCAAAGTCATTCACCGCAGCACGGGCCTCCTCGGCGCTGTGCTCGTAGGTGTCGCGCATATTGTCCCAGGCGTCGTTGGCGATATCGGCAGCCATGGCGCGGGTCTCGGCGCCCGAGCGCGGGGCCAGAGCAACGCCGACAATAGCGCCGGCAGCGGCACCAAAAAGTGCGCCGGAGACAAAGCTGAAAGTCTTACCCATGATCATTCCTCTCCTGCGGGCACGTCGGTGCCCACCGTTTGAATGCTGTCCATTATACCCGCAGCGCATCACTTGCCGCTCCGCTCATCTGCGTACGGCAAAGGCGCAGGTACGTGATGGTGATAAACGCGTAGGCCTACTCCTGGGGCATAGCCGGCATGGCCACCGTGGCACCCGGGTCCTCGCCGGCGCCGTCCACGAGCGGCAGGCCGCCCTCATGCGCAGGTCCTGCCGGAACCGTCGCAGCACCGCCAAAGACGGCAGCGGAGGCCTCGTGGTTCTCGGCAACCGCGCCCTCGGTATCAATCGCCACCTGGGGCTCGTCGTCAAAGCTGGGGACGCCCTGGGGCTCGGCGGGAACGGGCTCGGCGGTCGCATCGGCAACGAGCTCGGCGTCGACCGGCACATCGCCCTCGTCAGTGCCCTCGTCCTCGGCAGCATCTTCGCCGTTCGCAGCGGCGACGGCCTCGTGAGGATCCTTGCCCTCGGCCTCGGCGCGCATGCCCAGCACCAGGTTGCGCAGGCCCGCGACCGTGCCTTCCACGTCGGGGGCAGGCTGGTCGGCGTGCAGGTACGCCCAGTCCATCATAAAGGTGGCCGAAGACAGCGCACCGATGGCCAGCGCGTCGTCGGGGCACGAAAGCTCAACCTCAAAAACGCGCTCGTCGTGCTCGCTTACGCGCGTGCGGCCGCACGAGATGCTACCGGCAAGACCGGTCTCGTTCATGAGCTCGACCGTCACATGCTCAAGCAGATGGCAAAGCTCGGTCTGGCCCATGCAGTCCTGGAACTCGCGACCGGAATCACCCAGGCACAGGTGCTTGGCAATCGCCGGCACCAGGTAATACACGCGCGCCGTGGCCTCGATATCCTCCGAGGTCATGAGCGGCATGCCGGGGTTCACCAGCACATGCGCGCAGATCTTGTCCTCGCTGACGGTGACCTTAAGGATGTTGAACAGGCCTGCCATAACTCTCCCCTACTCTTCCTTGTCCTACTCGTCGCCGTCGTGTGGATTCGCGGAACCCGCACCCGACGACGTCGGCTCGTCTACCGAAGACTCGGAATCCTTCTTATCGGTTTCGGCCGGAGCGATCACGCGAATGAGCGAGATGCGCTGGCCACGCATCGACTGCACTTTAAACTTGTACCCCGCGACCTCAAACACCTCTCCGATGTCGGGCACCGAGTCACAAAGCTCCAAGATCCAGCCGGCGATGGTCTCATAATCATCGCTTTCCTCGAGCGGCCAACCAAGCTCAATCGCGTCATCGCACGAAAAACGCCCATCAACGAGCCACTCGCGGCGCGAAAGGCGCGTGAGATACTTGTTGTCGGGGTCGAACTCGTCCTCGATCTCGCCGACGATCTCCTCGACGATGTCCTCGATGGTGATGATGCCGGCCGTGCCGCCGTACTCGTCCACGACCACCACGATCTGGTCGTGCGAGGTCTGCATCTCGGACAGTAGCGGCAGGATGTCCTTGGTGTCGGGCACAAAGGTGGCGTCGCGCAAAAAGCCGGCGATGGGCTGGTCACCCTTGCCGTCGAGCGCGGGTTGGATCAGGTCCTTGATGTGCGCAATGCCGGCGACGTTGTCGGGATCCTCGTGATAGACGGGGATGCGGCTGAAGCCGGTCTGGCGCATGGTGGACAGCACGTCGGCGACCGTCTCGTCGTCCTCGCACATGGTGGTGTCCACGCGCGGCACCATGACCTCGCGGGCAACGGTATCGCCCAAGTCAAAGATCTCGTGGATCATACGCTTTTCCTCGTCGAGCAGGTCGTCCTGCTCCGAGACCATGTACTTGATCTCTTCCTCCGAGACGTTTTGGCGGTCGTCGGCGCTCTTGATGCGCAGGATGCGGGCCAGGCCATCGGAGCAGGCGCCGGTCAGCCACACGAGCGGACGGGCGATCTTTTGGAAAAACGACAACGGTTCCACGACCTGCTTGGACACGCCCTCGGCGTTGGCCAGGCCGATGCGCTTGGGGACGAGCTCGCCGATCACGATGGACACGAAGGCGACCGCGACGGTGATGATGACCGGCGCCAGGCCGCGCGCGATGGCGGAGAGCGGCGCGATGCCAAAGCTCATGAGCCACGTGGCGAGCGGGTCGGACAGACTCGTCGAGGCGACGGCGGAAGAGGCGAAGCCCACGAGCGTAATGGCAACCTGGATGGTGGCGAGCAGCTGGTCGGAGTCGGCAGCCAGCTTAATGGCACGCTCGGCGCGCTTGTCGCCTTCCTCGGCCTCGTGCTCCAACACGGCGCGCTTGGCCGTGGTGAGCGCCATCTCGGACATAGAGAAGTAGCCGTTGATGAGGGTCAAAACGAGGGTGGTGATAAGGGAGATGGTTATGTCCATCGGGAGTTTCTCGAACCTCCAAGATTCGGGACGTCGGATTAAAACGTTGGTGGCGGATACGGCAATTGCACTGGCGACCGAGCGGGGGCACGGGCGCTGGCGTGGTCGCTAGATTACGAAGAGGATCACCGCCATGAACTGGAAGATGCTGCCGGCGAGCACCCACAGGTGAAACACGCTGTGCAGATAGCGCACGTTTTTGGCGATATAGAACGGCACGCCCGCGGTGTAGCACACGCCGCCGACGGCGAGCAGGGCAAGTGCCACGGGGTTGAGCAGCGCCACAAGTTCGGGCAGCTTAAAGACAACGAGCCAGCCCATCAGCAGGTAGACCAGGCCGCTTACCCAATGCGGCTGGCGCTCGCGTAGGAAGCACTCGAGAGCGATGCCGATGATGGCGATGGCCCATACGGCAAAGAACAGCACAGCGCCGCCGTCGTTTGCGAGCGTGATGAGGCAAAACGGCGTATAGCTGCCGGCTATGAGCAGGTAGATGCAGCTGTGGTCGATGATGCGAAACACGCGCTTGGCGCGCGCGGGCTGAATCGCGTGGTAGAGCGTGGAGGCTAGGTATTCGAGGATAATGCTGACGCCATAGACAATCGCCGCGGCCATATGGGCCGGGCCTCCGCCGCGCAGGGCGGCGAATACGATCAGGAGCACCAGGCCCGCGATACCCAGCAGGCAGCCGACACCATGGGTGACGGAGTTCATGATCTCCTCGCCCACTGTGTAGTGTGGAACGGCCGCGGTCTTGGGTCGCGGCTTAGAACTGTCGCTCGAATCGGACATGCCGGTTACATCCTCCAACGTAAAGAGTTCTCAACACTATATCAAAGCGTCTAGGTACGTGCGAAATTTGCACCATACGTGACCCTTTGTTTACCCATTCTTTGCCTGTTGACGCATCAACGGCGAACGTCCATAATGCGCTTGCATTAAATGTTGATGTATTAACATCTTATAGGAGAATACCGCATGGCTCAAAACGCACGTTCCCATCGAAAGCTCAAGATAGCCGGCATCGTTGCACTGGTGGTTGTCGTTGCGCTGCTCGGATTTGCCGGCAACTTTCTGTTTGACTTCGCGCTGAATCCCCGCGCGCCATACACCATGAAGATGATGCAGGATAGCAAGAACGACAAAGAAGGTGAGCAGCCGGATGCCGAGGATACCGAGGCGCGGGCATGGTTTAAAGAGAACCGCAAGAGCAGCAACCTCACCGCGGACGACGGGACCGAGCTTGCCGCCTGGTATTTTGCTGCGTCGGAGAGCACGCACGACTACGCCGTCTGCCTGCATGGATATACCAACGAGCCCATCGGTATGGCCCGATACGCCAAACGCTTCCACGACCGTGGCATGAACGTACTCGCACCCGCCGCCCGCGCCCACGAGCGCTCCGGCGGCGACTATATCGGCATGGGCTGGCCCGAGCGCCTCGACATCGTCGCATGGATCGAGCGAATCGTTCAGGCTGACCCCAAGGCGCGCATCCTGGTCTTTGGCGAATCCATGGGCGCGGCGACCGCCATGAACGTCGCGGGGGAACCTCTGCCCGCAAACGTGAAATGCATTATCGAGGACTGCGGTTATACGAGTGTTTGGGACGAGTTTTCTCTGCAGCTCAAGGACGTGTTCGGCCTGCCCAGCTTTCCCTTGCTCGATGCAGCAAACTTGGTGTGCAACGTGCGCGCGGGTTACGACTTTCATAAGGCGAGCAGTGTGGAGCAACTCAAACACGCGACGGTTCCCATGCTGTTTATCCACGGCGACCAGGACACCTTTGTGCCGTACGACATGCTCGGCCAAAACTACGACGCGTGCGCCAGCAAGGCCAAGCAAAAGCTCACCATCCATGGCGCCACCCACGCCAAGAGTGCGCAGGTCGACCCCGAACTCTACTGGAACACGGTCGACGACTTCCTCGACAAGAATTTTTAGGCAAAAAGCAACGTCTGGGGTTTTGTTGCCAAAAATCTGTTTGTGGTCGGCGGTATTCGATTTTTCACCACACTTCCGAAAAGCCGCCCGTGGACGCTGTGCCCACGGGCGGCTTTTGCTCAACTTACGCTGCAGAGGCGCTTGTTTTGTCCAATAGCTTGGCGCTACTTGACCTCGATGAGCTCATACTCGCTCGTGCCCAGGCCGATCTTTTCGGCGTGCGCGATGCACACGCGCCAGTCGGTGTCGGGATGTGTGATGCAGAAGGGGTCACGCGCCTGCTCGCCCTCCAGATGCTCGTGGTTATGCTCCATCTTGGCCACGCTATCGGTGAGCTCGGTGTTGGGCAGCGGCTCGGATGCCATGACGGCGTCGGCACAGGCCTGGTCGATGGCGACCGGGTCGAAGCTCGCGAACATGCCGATATCGTTGACGATAGGCGTGTCGTTTTCGGGATGGCAATCGCAGTTGGGGCTGATATCCATGGCAAGCGAGATGTGGAAACTCGGGCGGCCATCGACGACGGCCTTGGTGTACTCGGCGATCTTACAGTTGAGCACGTCGGCCGCGGCGTCATAGCCGGGCTTGATGCAGTCCTGGTTGCATGCCGCAATGCAGCGTCCGCAGCCCACGCAGCGATCGTGGTCGATGGTGGCCACGTGCACCGTGCGAGTAGCGCCGTTGGCAAGCTCGCGCTCGCGGGTGTCGTCGAACGAGACAGCGTTGTGCGCGCAGATCTTTTCGCAGGCATGGCAGCCAACGCAGTGCTCGGTCGAGACGTTCGGCTTGCCGGCGGCGTGCTGCTCCATCTTGCCGGCACGGCTGCCGCCACCCATACCCAGGTTCTTCATGGCGCCGCCAAAACCGGCCTGTTCATGGCCCTTAAAGTGGGTGAGGCTGATCACGATATCGGCATCCATGAGTGCCTGGCCGATCTTGGCCTCGTGCACGTACTCGCCGCCCTCGACCGGGACAAGCGCCTCGTCGGTGCCTTTGAGACCGTCGGCGATGATGATCTGGCAACCCGTGGCATACGGGGTAAAACCGTTCTGGTAGGCGGTGTCGATGTGCTCGAGCGCGTTTTTGCGGCTACCGACGTAGAGCGTGTTGCAGTCGGTGAGGAAGGGCTTGCCGCCCAGCTCCTTGACGACATCTGCGACGGCGCGGGCGTAGTTAGGGCGCAAAAAGCTCAGGTTGCCCAACTCGCCAAAGTGAATCTTGATAGCGACGAACTTGTTCTCAAAGTCGATCTGCTCAATTCCGGCGTGACGGATGAGGCGCTTGAGCTTGTCGAGCTGGCTCTCGCGAGCATGCGTGCGCAGGTTGGTGAAGTACACCTTAGCGGGTGCTGCGGGTGCAGTTGCGGTCATAGATCTATCCCCTCGGTCTATATGGCGTTACAGACATAGAGGATGGTACCAGTTAAAGCAGAGTTAAAGTCAAGTACGGAACCTAGTCATTGGGGACGTTCTTAAATGACCAGTCGCAAGGGACACTCTTTCGCCGCCCGGCAGTTAGGGACAGTCCTTGCCAGCCGGCCGGCGAGCCGACGAATGGCAAGGACTGTCCCCGATGGCTACTCCTGCACTTTGAGGGCTTCGGCCAAGCTGACGCGCTTGATGGAGCGCGTGTGCAGCAGTGCCACGACCAGGTAGGTCGCAAAGCCGATTCCTGCGCACGCCGCCATGGACCAAGCGGGCACGTAGATCTCGATATTGCCGTTGTAGGCGAGCAACATCGAGCGGAAGATGGCCGTGAGCGAGCCAATAATGACCGGCAGGCTCAGCACGAGCGACGACACCACGCACAGCGTGATCGAGCGGATGTACAGATGCGAGATCTCGCCATCGCGATAGCCAAAGACCTTCATGTAGCTAATCGAACGGGCGCTGTGGTCGATCACAGCCTTGGTCAGCAGGTACATAAACAGCAGGAAGATAAACACCGCGAGCCCGACCATCATGCCGATCATTTTGCTCATCATGCCGATGAACTGGTCGCCCACGGCGCGCATGTCGTCGGGCGTGGTGTCGCCGGCAAAGTAGCGCGCGTCGAGGTCGAGCTTCTCGTCGCTCACATAGCCGTTAAAGTAGGCGGCGTCGTTGTCGAACAGCTCGTTAAAGTCTTCGATACTCATATAGATATTCATGTCCGACTTGGAGCCCCAGGCACAGTCCTTGCCCACGTACTCAAAGGAATAATTCTCGCCCTCATACTTGTCGTGGAACGTGACCTTCTGCCCCTCGCTCCAGCCAAACTTGTCGAGCAGGCCGCCGCCAAAGACGACGTGTCCGTCGCCGACGTCCAGCCCTTTCCAGTAGCGCGAATCGGGCAAGATGCCGTAGACGGAAATCGTCTCCTGCCCATTTCCGTCGCCGCGATCGTATTGCAGCTGGTAGACGGCGTATTTCTCGGCCTGTGCGATTGCGCCCGCGCCGTTATCGGTCGTATTGACCGGGTGGATATCGTCGTTGTCGGTGTCGATCTTAGAGGCCTTGTCAATCAGGTCGATAGCCTCGTCGCGGTTGCAGCCGAGGGCATCGGCAAGGTCATCGAGGCGCGCATAAAGCGCATCCTTCTTGTCCTGGACCTTGGCGAGCGCGTCCTGCGCCGCGGCCAGGCTCTCGGCAGACGGAGCGCTGGTCGCAGCATCGGCTGCCGCCTGCGCCGCATCGGCCGCGTCGTCAAGCTCGTCATCGGCATCCTGAGCGGCAGAAAGCAGTGCGCCGTCAACCGACTGCAAACGCTCGAGTGCCGACCACTGCTCGCGCTCCTCGGCAGTGCCCTCGAGCTCCAGCGGCGCCTTGAGCGTGTACTGGTGCTCGGCGACCAGGCTTGTCTCGAGGTTGTCCGCATAGTGCGTCATCGTGGGCAGAATCGCCAGGCCAAAGAGCAGCAGTAGCGACGCAAATGCAATGCCCACGAAGAGCGTGGCGAAGTTGCCCAGATTGCGCAGGAAGATACGCAAGCGGAAGCGGGAAACAAAACCCATGCGCTCCGGCAGTTGCATACCACGCTTGGTACCCGACTTGCCGCTCGCTTCGTGACGAAGGAACTGCAACGGCGTCTTGCCCATTTTGCGGAGCAGACCCACCAGCGTGATGAGGATGAGCGCGGCGGCGGGAACCACGGCGCACTTCACAAAGATCTCCCAGCTCCAGTACACCTGGAAGGGCGGCAGACTGTACGATCCGTAATAGAGGCTGCGCATGGGCTCGGTAAAGAACACAACGCCGAGTGCAGTGCCCAAAAGCGCCGCGACCACGCCCACTATGGCGGGAAGTGCCAGGTAGTGCAGCACGATCTCGCGTCGACGATAGCCGCTGGCGAGCAGCGTGCCGATGATGGCGCTCTCCTCCTCGATGGTGGCGTCGGTAAGGACCACAAAGACAAACGCCATGATCACGATGAGGATGTCGAGCAACGTCGTCCACATCATGGAGTCGCCGTCTACGTCGTCGCGCGCGTAGCCAATGCCCTGGTTGGAATCGGCGTCGATGAGGTCATCCACGCGCGCATCGGCATCGGTCAGCGCCTCGACCATATCCTGCTCCGCATCGATGCGATCCGCGGTGGGGAGGTCGCGATCGGTAAAGGTAAAGGAGTACGTGTAGGCAGGCGCGCCGCCGGCATCCTCGAGCGCGGCAAAGCCGGCGTCGGTGACCTCGGCCACGCCATAGGTGATGGTGTTCACCGTAAAGTCCGAATTGTTGAGGAACAGCGCCTGGCTATCGGGCTGGGTCATGATGCCGCAGATGATGTAGGTGCGGCCCTCAAGCTCAACCTTATCGCCCACGGCGAGGTCGTTGTTGGTGGCGAAGACACGGTCGATGGCTACCTCATCGTCCGTCTTGGGCTCCTTGCCCTCACAGTAGGACGCAATGTCCACCTTAGCGCGGTGCGCATAGGTGCGCAGCGTGCGCTTGGTCCCGTCGTCGCCGGCGGTCTTGTTGATGATGGCGTCGATGGAGAAATTCTTGTAGAGCGTAACGCCGCCGACGTCGCCGGCTGCATCCTCGGCCGCCTTGAGCTGGTCTTTGGTGGCCTCGAAGGAGGTGGTCACGCGGCCGTCCTCAATCGTGTACGCATCGCGCATGTCGTCGATAAGGCAGCCGATGGAATGCGCTGCGAGCAAAAAGCCCGAGGTGAGAGCGATGCTTCCGCACATAAGCAAAAAGATGCCCAGGTACTTGCCGATATTGCGGCGCAGCTCGCGCGGGAGACGTTTTGCGAGAGGTGTCATGGCGCCGCCTACCAATCGAGCTCGGCGGCCGCGACGGGCGACTCGTTGAGCTCATCCTCGACGATGTGCCCGTCGCGCAGGCGCAGCACGCGGTTTGCCATGCGCGCGATGGCGGCGTTGTGCGTGACGATGATGATGGTGCAGCCGTACTTGCGGTTAACATCCTCCATGAGCTGCAGGATTTCCTTGGACGTCTTGTAGTCAAGCGCGCCCGTGGGCTCGTCGCACAGCAGCAGGCCCGGGTTTTTGACGAGTGCGCGGCCGATGGCGCAGCGCTGCTGCTGGCCGCCCGAGACCTGGCGCGGGAACTTGTTGCGGTGCTCGTAGAGGCCCAGCGAGCGTAGCAGGTCGTCGACGCTGAGCGGGTTTTTGGACAGGTGCGCCGTGACCTCGATGTTTTCCTTGATGGTGAGATCAGGCACCAGGTTGTAGAACTGGAAGACAAAGCCCAGCTCGCGGCGGCGATACTCGCCCAGGTCGGCGGGCTTGAGCACCGTGAGGTCGCAGCCGTCCACCATGATGGAGCCGGCGTCGGCATCCTCCAGGCCGTCGATCAGGTTGAGAAAGGTCGACTTGCCCGAGCCCGAGGGCCCCAGCATGACGCAGATCTCGCCGCGGTTGATGGACGCGTCGATGCCATCAAGTACCGTCAGGCGCGCATCACCGTCGCCGTAGTGCTTTTTGAGATCCTTAACCTGGACGTAGGCTTCCTGCGTTGCCATGGTATCCCCCATTGTTAGCCTCGTACTACTTTATGAACGTAATAGTAAACCTTGGCGAACTATTTTGGGGCGAGGCCTAGGATTTATTTCAGACTAGGCGCGGGATTTGGCGCGTGAGAGGGCCAGGCCTACGGCGGCAATGGCGGCGGCGAAGAGCACGGTGACGCCCAGGTCGCAGGCGATGTCGCCCAACACGGTGGACGTCAGATCCGAAGCGAGCGCTTTGCCAATCGCATCGTTCACCCAATACGTCGGCACAAAGTGCGCCACCGTCTGCACGGCCGAGCCCATCAGCGACAGCGGCATCCAAGCGCCGCCCAAAAACGTCATGAGCATGCCGAGCAGGTTGCCCACACCGTTGAGCAGCTCCTCACGCGCGCCCAGGCTCGAAAGGGCAAAGCCAACGGCCAGAGGCGTGCACGCCAGGGCAAACGTCGCCGCCAGCGCCAGGCACACACGACCCACGCCGACCTCGGCAACCGCGCCGGCAAAGCCCACGACGCCCATCATGCTCGACACAAACCAGATGCAGACGGTGATCACAGTGGCGGCCGCGAACACGGCAAGCGAGCGCTGGCGCTCGGAGACCGGGCCGGCATCCATACGACGCACGCGCTCGGGCTCGTTCATGCCCGAGAACACCAACCCCACCGATACGATGACCGACGAGATAATCGCGTACGCGCCAAAGTTGAAATACGACTCGAGCGTGGCGGCAGCCGTCGAGTCGACCTTGACCTGCTCGATCTGGACCTCCGCGCGCTTTGCAGCGGCATGCTCGGCGGCCTTGGCAACGTCGCCGTTAGAAGCAGCGGGCTCAAGCGCCGCCGCAGCGCCCGCGAGCGAGATCCAGCGCGAGGCCTCGGCAGACGAAAGCGCCGCCGCCATGGTGCCGGCGCCGTAGGTCACGTCGAGCTTGGGCAGGGCCTCCCCCGCGCGGGCAGCCGCAACGAGGTCGTCCTCAAACTCCTCCGGGATAAAGAACACGCAGTCGGCGCTGCCCTTGGCGCTGTTGCTCTTGGAGAGCGCGTCCGCAAGGTCGTACGTATCGTCGCCGATGCCCGTGACCAGCTCAAAACGCGAACCCAGATGCTTGGTAAGCGCACGCGAAAGGTCGCTGTCGTCGCGGTCGACCACGATCACGTTGGCATCGTAGGGCTTGTACTCGGTGAGCTGCGACGAGTTCCAGCTCACCGAGGCCGCGATGAATACGCCCATGAGCGAGATGAACACCGTATAGATGAGCAGGTAGAACGGGTGCGCCAGCGCCATGCGAAGCGCGGTCTTAAAGGTGCTCATAGCGGCTCCTTCCAAAGATCAGCGTGGCGGCGGCAACGAACAGCAGGGACATGAGGACGAGCGCGCCGGCGCGGACGGCAAAGGGGCCCAGGTCCTCAAAGAAATACAGGCGGTTGAACATGTCGCAGATGAGCTTGACGGGGTTGAGCCAGCACTCGGCCGGGCAGGCGCGGGCGACGTCATCGGCAAGCGCCATCGCCGGCTCGCCGTAGAGGCCGGCGAACAGGGCGCACGTGGTAGCAAAGCCCGTGAGGATGCCGGACTTGGACGCCTTGCCGCCCTTAACGGGAAGCGTGCCCACAAAGAGTCCCAGGCCCGTGGCGGCAAGCGCGGAAGCGGCGCCGCCCACCAGACACAGCCCCTCGCGCCCGCCAAAGTCGACGCCCACGACCAGGCGCACGTAGCCGATTGCGATCGCCATCGAGGCGAAGGAAACCAGCCACGAGCCGACAAAGATGCCGGCCAGCGACGCCGTCTTGGAAAGACCGCCCACGCAGCGACGCGCGCCAAGGCCCGACAGATTGGGCTGCAGGTCGACGACGCTCAAGGCGGCAAACTCGGCAGACATCATCGCGACCAGGCCAAAAAGTGCGTAATAGTAGATGACCGTGCCGTCGGGCGTGGTGCGTGTCAGGTTTACGCGGCGGGTTCCGCCCTCGAGCGACAGGGCGCGCGCAACCGCCTCCGGATCGGCGAGCGCCGCCGGGTTGTCCTGGGCAATCTGGGACATGAGCTCCGCATTTTGCGTATACGAACTTGCCACCGTCTCCAGAATGCTGCGGTCGGTGAGCACCGATGAGGCACGCGAGCTGTCGTAGCTCGATAGCAGCGTGAGCTTGGGCACGCCTGCGTCGTCGACCGCATAGATGCCCGCGACCTCACCGGCCTTGAGAGCACGGTTCGCATCGGCTGCGTCGTCGCACGTGTGGATCTCGAGCAGTTGTTCATCGCCTTCCTTGGCAAGCGACGTCGCCACGTCCTTAAAGGTCGAAGCGTCCCAAGCCTCGTCCGCCACGACGGCAACCGGCACCGGGTCGATCTTGCCGTCGGAGCTCAGATTCGCAAACATAAACATGAACATCGTGGAAAGCGCGATGGGAAAGAGAGCGCCCCAGACCCACGTACTCGGCCGGCGCAGCAGCGTCTTGACCGTGGTGATGATGGTGTTGAACATGGCCGCCCCCTAGTCGCGCAGCTCGCGGCCGGTGATCTCAAGGAACACGTCGTTGAGGGTCGGCGGTTCGGAATAAATGCGGCCGAGCGCCACGTCATGCGAGCGCAGCGCATCGAGAATGTCCGTCAGGTTATGCGGGCTCGCCTCGCACGAAAACGTGAGCTGGCCCGCCGTCGCCGACAGGTCCAGGACATGCGGCAGGCTCGCGACGGCACCGAGCGCCGCGCTCGGCACCTCGCCGACCTCGATCACGATCTTCTCGCCCATCTGAATCATGCGCTTGAGCTCGTCGTTGGTGCCCTGCGCCAGCACGCGACCACCGTCCATGATCATGATGCGGCTGCAAATCTGCTCGACTTCCTCCATGTAATGGCTGGTATACACCACCGTGGCGCCCTCGTCGCGCAAGCGGCAGATGCCCTCCAGGATGGCGTTGCGGCTCTGCGGGTCGACCGCCACCGTGGGCTCGTCAAAGAAGATGAGCTCGGGCTTGTGCGCGATACCGCAGGCGATGTTGAGGCGACGCGCCAGGCCGCCCGAGAGCTTGCCGGGGCGGAACTTCGTAAAGTCGCCCAAGCCGACAAAGTCGATCGCCTCGTCCACCAGCGCGCGGCGGCGCTTGCGGTCGTTGACGTAGAGACTGCAGAAATAGTCGATGTTCTCGCGCACGGTGAGCTCGTCGAACACCGCCACCTGTTGCGGCACCACGCCGATGCGGCGCTTGAGGTCGTAGCGGGCGGGCGTCATGGGCTCGCCGAACAGCTCGATGGTGCCTTTGTCGTAGGCGAGCAGCTGCAGAATGCAGTTGATGGACGTGGTCTTGCCCGAGCCGTTGGGGCCCAGCAGGCCAAAGATCTCGCCGGGGGCGATGCTCAGGTTAAAGTGGTCGAGCGCAATAAGGTCGTCATAGCGCTTGACGAGGTTTTCGACGTGAACGATGTCTGTCATGAGGCGGCCCTTCCGTTGATTGCGGCCCGGTACGATTGCATCATCGCAGGAGCCGCCGGCGCGCACCAGTGAGCTTTGTCACGAGTGCGGGGTCTTTGTCGTGCGGCCTGCCGACGCCCCCGCTTTGCTGCGCGGGAGGAATGTCACGGTTGCGCAGGCGGCCCCTCCACCATGCGCGGCTTCGCGTACAATACCCGTATGAACAGGCTTTTCGACAAATCGATCGTGCTGGCGTGCTGCATTGCGGCCGCCATGGGCCTTGCTGTGGACGCTCGCCTGGTCGCGGCGTTTTGCCTTGGCGTTATTGCCACCTCGGCGTCGGAAGTCGCACGAGAAGAACACGCCCATCGCGCGAGCGAGGCCGCGAGCTACGCCTACATCATCGCGGCTGTCTTCGTGCCGACGTTTGTGCCGTTTGCGCCTCTCGCCCTCTATGACATCGCGCGACGCGTGCGCCGTGAACGCATCTGGCCCGCGCTGGCGATTGGCGCCGTGTTTGTCTGCGCGCTTGCCGCGGACCTTCGCACCGACGCGCTCACCGCCCGAACGCTTCTGCTGACCGCCATCCTTTCGGTTGCCGCCACCTTGCTATCGCTACGTACCGCCCAGCTGGAGCGCGAGCAGCAGCGCATGCGCCGTACCCGCGACGAACTGCAGGAACGAGCCCTCGCGCTCGAGGCGCGCAACCGCGATCTTGCCGATCGCCAGGACTACGAAGTCGAGCTCGCGACGCTCGCCGAACGCGCCCGCATCGCGCGCGAGATCCACGATAACGTCGGGCACCAGCTCACGCGCGCCTCACTGCAGGCCGAAGCCCTACGCGTGGTCCACGCCGACGAGCCTGGCGTCGCCGCCGATTTCGCCGACGTTAAACGCACGGTTGACGAGGCGCTCCAGCTTGTGCGCACCAGCGTCCACGCGCTCAACGACAACGCCGTCGACCTTTCCGTGCAGCTCGAACGCATTGTCGAAGGCACACGCTCGGACGGCGGCCCGCAGATTGAGCTTGAAGTTATGGCCGAACATGCGCCCGCAAACGTCGCCAACTGCTTTGCAGCGGTCCTGCGCGAAGCGCTCTCCAATACCATGCGCCACGCTTGCGCCCAGACCGTCACCGTACGGTGCATGGAGCATCCGTCGTTTTACCAGCTCATTGTTACCGACGATGGCGTGGGTGAGGTCCAAGCAAGCGGCCGCGGCACCGCGGAGGGCATGGGGCTCGCCTCCATGCGCGAGCGCATCGAGGCGCTTGGCGGCACCTTCACCGCCGGCCCGCGTGCCGGCGCCGGCGGCTGGCGTGTGTTTGCCACCGTTCCCAAACAGCAAGGAGATGAGGGCCGATGAGGCTCATCGTTGTCGACGACGACCGCTTGGTGGTCGATTCGCTCAAGATTATCTTGGGCGCCCAGCCGCAGATCGAAGTGGTGGGCACCGGTGCCAACGGCAACGATGCGGTGGCGCTCTACGCCGAGCACGCACCCGATATTGCGCTGCTCGACATCCAGATGCCGGGACGCGACGGCCTTTCGGCCGCGCGCGAGATCCTCGGGCGCGACCCTGCGGCGCGCGTGGTGTTTCTGACGACGTTCTCGGATGACGAGTACATTGTGTCGGCGCTCAAGCTGGGCGCCCGCGGCTACCTAATCAAGACCGATGTCGCTGCCATTCCGCCGGCGTTGGCGCAGGTCATGAGCGGCAAACGCGTGCTCGAGGGCAAGGCGATCGAGGATATCAACTTTGATGGGGCGGGCGTCGAGGCCGGCACGGCCCGCCGGCCCGCGGCCTTTGTCAGCCTGACCGACCGCGAGTTCGAAGTCGCCGAGCTCATCGCCCGCGGCCTCGACAACAAGGAAATTGCCGCCACCGCCTACATGGGCGAAGGCACCGTACGCAACCACATCAGCTCGATCCTTGCCAAAATGGGCCTGCGCAACCGCACGCAGATCGCCATTGCGTACTTGCGAGGGTAATTACCCAACGGCCGACCGCCCCGGCATAGCAAAATGGCTGCTGCCGATTTAATGCCATTTCAAAACTATGCCGGTTTACGGGGCCAGACTCAGGACCCCCATCCATACCCGCGTTTTCTGCAAAATGACGGCTCGTCTACCTGCGGTTTTATTTTCACGAATATCGGCATGGTTGGGGACTCGTAACTCAGCCCCGTAAACCGGCATAGTTTTGTTCGGGCGGCCCTGGACGAGTGCCTCCGCCAGCCTCGCGGGACCAAAATGATCCGTTTTCCTCCGTCCCCAAGGGATCAGCCGGAACCGCTCGCCACGAAATCGGCCCATCTACTACGTTTGACGCGATACCCATGACCATACCTTCGTTTTGAACAAAACCACAGGCGTTCTACCTGCGGTTTTGTTTTCGCGTTTTTTGGCATGGTTGGGGGTAAGGGGCTAAACGTAGTAGATGGGCCGGTTTCGTGGCGCGCCCCCGGCGCATAAAAGCGCCGCCACGGAGGAGGGAGATACCTCCGTGGCGGCTGGGGGTGGGGGTGGGGGCTATGTTCTGGCTCCCCGCCGGCCGCCCGGGGCCTTTTGGCCCCGGGCGCTGCCAGCGTGCCTAGCGCTTACGGATACCCCAGACCAGGGCTCCGACGCCGGCCATGGCAATGACGAATGCCATGAGCAATGCGGCGGCCTGCTGGTCACCCGTGGTGGGCAGGAAACCCTTGACCGTCTTGACGATGTTCGTCACGGTCTTGGGCGTGCCGGGATCGGGTGTCGGCACGGGCGTCTCGGGCTTCTTGTACGTGTTGTTGAACACGATACCCTCGACGCTCCTGTCGCCCTTGGTAAAGGCGACGTTCGCCTTGAGGTTGCCCTCGCCGTCATCGACCACGTTGACGGTCACGGTAAAGACGGACTTGTCGTAGGTCATATCGACCTCGTCGCCCTTGACCTCGCTGATGGTGTAGGCGTGCGTACCGGGCTCGTCGTACTCAAACTTGTCAAAGTTGATCTTGCCGTCGGCATCGTTGGTAACCGTAGACTCGATGTCCTCGCCAACGAGCTTAAAGCTAAACTCGTCCTTCTTGAGTTCGCGTCCCTCGAGCACCTTGATAGCGCCGATGGAAACCTGCGTAGGCATGGCGTGATACTTGTTGGTAAAGCCAGCCGACTCGGTGGTTCCCTCGAGCTTGTGCGTCGCGGTCAGCGTGCCGTCGCCGTTGTCGGAGACGGTGGTCACGACGGTGTAGGTCGTGCCGTCATAGGTGACGCCCTTGTACAGGCCGAGCGCGTTGGGGCAAGCCTCGCGCAGCGTGTACGTGTGCGTGCCGGGTGCCTCGTAGCGAATCGGGCTCAGCGTCACGGTGCCGTTAGCGTCGTTGGTGCCGTTAGCGACAACCACGTCTTCCTCGAGCAGCTCAAACGTGAACTCGCCTGCTGCAAGGTCGCGTCCAGTCAGGCGCTTGACTGTCTTGACCTGATCGGTCACGGACGAATCGGTAGGTGCCACGCCGTAGGTGTTGGTAAACGTGAAGGCAGCACCGTCGTCGCCTTCGCGCTTGACGCTCAGATGCCCGGCACCGTCGTCAGACACGGTGTAGGAAACCTTGCGCGTGGCGTTGGTGTCATTGGTCACGCCAGGGGCACTACCGGACTCGGTCACCGTGTAAGTAAAGGTGTGCGAGCGCGGAGCGGTGGGGGCTGCGGGCTCGGGCTCGTCGCTGGGCTCGTCGGCGTTGGCATCGGTGTCGGCCTCTTCAGCCTCTGCCTCGTCGGCCTCTGCCTCGTCGGCCTCGGCTTCGTCAGCTTCGTCTGCCTCGGCCTTATCGGTCGCATCGTCCGTCACGCCCAGAGCGCGGTTGAGGTCCTCGAGCGTAAAGTGGATCTTGCCAAAGTCCACGTTGCCAGCCGCGTCGTTGGTTGCGGTCGTGCGCTCGGGCATCGGGGCACCAGACTCGTCGGCGGTCACGGTAAAGGTGAACTTGCCCGTGATGTCAGCCGGGGTCAGGCCCTCGGCAGCTTGGAGCTTCTTAATGCCGGTGAGCGCGGCATCGACGGCTTCGGCGCCGTAGACGTTCTCGAACAAGGGCTCGACGCCGCCGTAGTCGACCGTTGCCGTCAGGGTACCGTCACCGTTGTCGACGACGATAACCTTAAAGCCAAAGCTCCACGTTGTAGCGGAAACGCCATTCGGCAGCCCGAATAAATCTTCGTAGGCCGTGTAGTTAATGGTCCAGGCAAGCTTACCGTCCTTATCGGTACGATAAGCAAGCCCAGCAGCCTCAAGATTAGCAAGCATCTTAGTGTCGTAGTGCAGCGTATCAAAGCTCACGTGCCCGCCGATATTGGGCTTGAGGTTTTCGTATGCCACAAGCTCACCCTGATAGGCGATGCCGAACCAGAACTCGCCGTCGGCCATCGGGCGACCGGTCAGAGTCTTGGTGGCAACGACCTGAGCAGCGGTGCCACCAGGCGTGTTGGTCGTAGCGCTGTAACTGTTGTGGAACGGGACCAGGGCACTCTCGACCTTGTTCTCACCGCTCTTGTGGACCGTCGTATGCGTACCCTCGGGACCGCCGGAGACGGTCGTCGTGGCGGTAAGCGTACCGGCACCGTCATCGGCGACGGCGATCGTCACGGTACGCACGGCGTCGTCGTAGGTGTAACCGGGCTTGCCGTCATTCTTCTCGGCTACGGTGTACGTGAAGGTCTTGCCGGCGTCAGCCTGCGTAAATTTAACCTCATGACCAGCCAGAATGTCGATCAGTCCGACCGTTGCCTCTGCCGTCGCAGGGGACTTGAAGTTGTTGGCTCCGGGCAGCAGGCCAAGCGCGTTGGCCGAGGCCTCGTCGGCAGGCGTCACGGTAAACGTGAACTGGCCCTCGGTCATAGGACGTCCGGAGAGGCTCTTGCTGAGCTTGAGGCCGCCGGCCGCGGTGTAGTTAAGCTCAGTGCGGTACGTGTTGGTGAAGCGGCCGCTTTCCTTCTTGGTGACGTTGGCGGTCAGCTTGCCCTCGCCGTCCTCAGTCACGGTCACTTCGGCGGTCGCGACATGCCCGTCATACGCCATGCCGGCCGCGTTACCCGCGTTCTCGCGGATCTCGTACGTGTAGGTTCCGGCAGCCGTGTAGTGGATCTTGCCGAACTTGATGGCGGCGATGCCATCCTTCGCGTCCTTCTTGCTCACAGTTACGGTTGCGGGATCGGGCAGCGGGGCGCCCTCAGGAGCGGTGATGGTAAAGCTGAACTTGTCCCCCTCAGTCCACTCTCGGCCGTCAATGGCCTTGCTCAGGCCAAAGTCGAACTCTGCATCGAGCGGGGTCACATTGTAGGTGTTCTTGAACTCGGCGGGCTCGGTGCCCTTCAGGACATGCTCGGCCTTGAGGGTGCCGTCGCCGTTGTCGGTGATGGTGGTCTCGATAGTGTACTTGGCGTCGCTGTACGTGATGCCCTTGCTGGTGGTTCCGCCGTTGGCCTCGCGCAGCGTGTAGGTGTGCTTGCCGGGCTTGTCGTACTTCACGGGGCTCATCGTAATCGTGCCGTCGGCGGCGTTCTTGCCGGTGGCGACGACCTTGGCATCCTCGCCCTCACCCTCGACGAGCTCGAAGGAGAACTCGCCCTCAGTCATGTCGCGGCCGGTCAGGACCTTGGTCGCGGTGATCTGGTCGGTGACGCTGAACTCGTCAGGATTCGGCTTGTAGTTGTTGTTGAACTTCGCCTCGTCGTCGCCCTTCAGGACATGCTTCGCCTCGAGCGTGCCGTCGCCCTTGTCGGTGATGGTCGTCTCGATGGTGTAGGTCTTGCCGTCGTAGGTGATGCCGTTGTTGGCGTCGCCCGGGACCTCGCGCAGCGTGTAGGTGTGCTTGCCGGGCTTGTCGTACTTCACGGCGCTCATCGTGATCTTGCCATCGGCGGCGTTCTTGCCGGTGGCGACGACCTTGGCGTCCTTGCCCTTGCCCTCGACGAGCTCGAAGGAGAACTCGCCCTCAGTCATGTCGCGGCCGGTCAGGACCTTGGTCGCGGTGATCTGGTCGGTGACGCTGAAGCTCTTGGGGGTTACGGTGTAGGCGTTCTCGAAGGTCGCCTTGTCGACATTCTGCAGCTCGTGCTCGACGCTGAGGGTGCCGTCGCCGTTGTCCTTGACGATGGTCACGATAGTGTACTCGGCGGTGCTGTACGTAATGCCGTTCTCGGTGGCGCCGGCCTTGGTCTCGCGCAGCGTGTAGGTGTGCTCGCCAGCCGCGGTGTAGGTGACGGGATCCATTACGATCTTGCCGTCGGCATTGTTGGTGCCGGTGGAGACTACGTTGTTGCCCTCAACGAGCTCAAAGCGGAACTCGCCGGCAACGAGGCCGATCTCGCGGCCGGTCAGGACCTTGGTCGCGGTGACCTGGCCGGTGACGCTGGAGTCACTGGGGTTCGGCTTGTAGCCGTTGCTGAACTTCGCCTCGTCAGCGTCATCCAGGACATGCTTCGCCTCGAGCGTGCCGTCGCCCTTGTCGGTGATGGTGGTCTCGATGGTGTAGGTCTTGCCGTCGTAAGTGATGCCGCCGGCGTCACCCTTGACCTCGCGCAGCGTGTAGGTGTGCTTGCCGGGCTTGTCGTACTCGATGGGGCTCATCGTGATCTTGCCATCGGCGGCGTTCTTGCCGGTGGCGACGACCTTGGCGTCCTTGCCCTCGCCCTCGACGAGCTCGAAGGAGAACTCGCCCTCAGCCATGTCGCGGCCGGTCAGGACCTTAGTCGCGGTAATCTGGTCGGTGACACTCGTCTCGACAGGCGTCACGTTATAGGTATTGGTGAACGTAAATGCCACATCGCCGTCCGGCTTGTGGGATACGCTCAGATTGCCCTTGCCGTCATCAGTCACGGTGAAGGAAACCTCGCGCGACAGCTTGGCGTCGTTGGTCACGCCAGCGACCTCGCCGGACTCGGTCACGGTGTAGGTAAAGGTGTGCTCGCGCTTTTCGGGCTTCTCGCCCAGAGCCTTGTTAATGTCGTCGAGCGTAAAGGTAATCTTGCCAAAGTCGACCTTGCCCTTGGCATCATTGGTAACGCTCGCGTTCGCGGGCATGGGTGCGCCCTCTTCACCGGTCACGGTAAAGGTGAACTTGCCGGCAATGTCAGCCGGGGTCAGGCCCTTAGGAACCTGCAGATTCTTCTTGCCCACAAGCGATGCCTCGGCAGGCGCGGCAGTGTAGGTGTTCACGAACTCGTTGCCGGCATCGCCGTAGACAGCCGTCGCCGTCAGGGTACCATCGCCGTTGTCGACAACGGTTACACATGCGTCAATTGCCGACACGGTGGCGCTCACGCCCGCAGGCAGCTTGCCGGTCTGCTCGGCAGCAATGTAATGAATGGTCCACGTCGGTTTGTCTGAGCTAGCATCAAGCGATGCCTTGTCTTCCTCGACCAGCTTGGCGAGCGACTTGGTCGTGTACGTCAGCGGACCGAACTCAACCTTGCCACCCTTGTTGGTTGCATCCAGCAGAACCTCGTCGTGCCCCGCATAGCTCAGCGCAAACTTAAATTCGTCATCGGCCATCGGGCGCCCCGTGAGCGTCTTGGTTGCCTCAAGAGTCAGCGAGGTTTCCGTCTTGGCGCTATAGGTGTTCGTGAACTTAGTCTCACCCGAGGTCTTTTCAACGTCGGCCTTAAGCTCACCCTTGGCGTTAACCGTCACAGCCACCTTGAACGTGGCAACGTTCTTGCTGTAGGTAATGCCACCGGCGTCGCCCTTGGCCTCGCGGACCTCATAGGTGTACTCGCCCGGCTCGGCATAAGTAATCTTGCCAAAGTTAATGGCTGCCTTGCCCTTGTCGAGATCGGCATTGGTCACAGTTACGGTCGCGGGGTCGGGCATCGGGGCATTGTTGTCGGACGTCGCGGAGAGCTCAAACTCAAACGCATCCGTATCCGCCCACTTGCGGCCCTCGAGCACCTTGGTCAGACCAAAGTCAGTCTTGGTATCCACCGTTGTCGGCTTGGTTGCAAGGCTAAAGATAATCTTGCCGTTGTTGCCCAGGTGCGAATGCACGTGCGTGGAAGTCGCAACGGAGGAAAGGTCATTCCACCTGGGGTTAAGCACGTCGCGCGCGGTCTCGGTCTTGTTACCATTCACCTCCACATCGTCCTTGGTGGTATGCAGCTGGTCGATATAGGCCAAGCGCGCGGTTCCCTTATTAAAGGACCAATAGCCGTCATCTTTGACCAGAGCGCCGTCGTAGCTGGCGATCTCGTGCCCCTCAAACTCCACAACGGCATAGTCGTCCTTCGGCTTGCCGTTTGCGCCCATCGCCACAAACTCGTCCTTGTAGTAATAGACGTCGTTGCCCTGCGGCTTTACCGTCGCGCGCTGGGTGCATTCCTTGTCCGTATAGATAGGCGTGATTTTTTGGAAGTAATAGTAGCTGTTGGTATCGGCGGGCTCAAACTCGGCGACAACATCGCCCAGCTCGCCGCCCGACCACTTGTTGGCCAGGAAGTAGACCGTCTGGTTGTCGGCGTCCTTGTGGTCATCGATATACTTCTTGAGCACCTTATCGGGCGTAAACAGGTTGTTGCGTGCTTCGTCCTTGACGCTCGAGGTGTATTTAATCTGAATAGGCTTGATGTCATTGAGCGACGTGCGCTCAAAGATCCCGTTTTCCATGTCCACGTGATAGCAGATCAGCGGAATCAGCGATGCGGGGATCTTAACCGTCACGATATCGCCCTGCTGCGCATTGGCAGAGCGCTCGACGGTGATGACCAGGTCCTTGGCCACGCCCGAAAACTCGTACGTGTCCGTATTGCCCTTGGTTGTCTTGGTCACTTCATCAAAGGGGACGCTATTAATCTGAGCGCTGACAAACGTATCGACCTGCATAAAGTCGCCCAGCTCATCACTGAAGGTGATGTAGCCGGACTTGCTCTCGTCGTAACCATCCTCGATCTGAGTGGGAGAGCCCTTGCCCGAGGTGATAGAGCTCGAGATATCATCAAACACCTTCTTGAGCTCATCGGCATTCGACGCAGCCTTGTAGAAATCGGAATTCTCGGTGCGCTTACCAAGCTCATTGGTTGTGTAGGACGTGGCGTTTGGATAGTTGCTCGACACGGCGTGCATGAACTTGTTTTCGTCGCTCGTCCAGTAGTTCGTAGGCTCGTCAGCGGGATTCGCATCATCAAAGATGCCGATGGTGTAGACCGTAGCGCCTTTCCCCTTCATTTTCTTGGCGGCGACTATGGCATTATTGGCAACCGTAGGGTTAAAGTTCCTGACGTCTGTGGGCGTGCCGTCCGTAAAGAACACAACTACCTTCTGGGCATCCTCGCGGCCCGACATGTCGCGAGCAAGTTCAAGGCCGTAATCAGCCCGCGTGGCACCGGCAGGTTCGATGTAGCCGACCGTATTCTTAAGTTCCGTCGCAGCGCTATCAACACACGGCGTCAGGCTCTTCATGGTCTGCGAGTAGTTGTGCGTGTATCCCTGACGATCGCGATACGTATCGTTGCCGATCTCGTTTTTCTTTGCACCCGAAAACTTAACGATGGCAACCTGATGCCGCTTATCCGTATCTTTAATGCTCTTGTTTTGCTCGGCGATGGTGTCGATAAAGGAACTGGCAGCTGCCTTGAGTGCGTCGATGCGTTTGGTCGAATCGCTGTCACCCATGTCATTATCCATCGACCCGGAGGCATCAAGCACCATCACGATATCGAGCGGTTTAGTGACCAGCGACGTTGTGTCAGAAGTCGAAGACATCGTGGAGAGCGTCGTCACAAAGTCGGACTTTTCGTCCTGCGCTGGCTCGACCGTCTTGTCCGTCCAGATTCGGCCTACATAACGTGTCGTCAGGTCCTGCTCGCCGCCCGACGCCCAGTACTGCCAGCGGCCGGTGGTGTCAGGGTCGACTATCTTTCCGCTCACCGTCGGTCCGTCCATTCCGGTGCTGGACCTGGCGTTGGCCTCGGGCAGCATGGCAAATGCTGCAGCCGGCAACACCAGCACCACGGCCAGTATCACCGCCAAGAGACCCCTCGTGTACTTACTCATCGCGTCTCCCTTCTCGCGGTCTCAGACCTTGCAACAGCCTAAAGTTACGAAATGAGACACAATTTGGGCAGGTGACACATGTTCCAGATTCGGTTTTTGGCGTGAGACAAATGTCTCACCAAAGTTGAGACACGGCGTTTTCGCAGGAAAACGGGTGCGACTCAAGATGGACGGGGCAAAAGGGCCCGTTTTCCTCCATCCCCGAGGGAGCAGTCGACGGCGCTCGCCACGAAATGAGCCTATCTACTACGTTTAGTCCGGTACCCCCGACCACAATCGCGTTTCATGCAAAATCGCAGGCGTTCTACCTGCGGTTTTCTTTTCGCGTTTTTCGCCGTGGTTGAGGGTAGCCACCCAAACGTAGTAGATGGGCCTATTTCGTGGCAGACGGGTCACGCGGCAGCCCTCACAAGGCAAAAATGATCCGTTTCCCTCTGTCCACGGGAGATCAAGGGCTGCTACGGATATGGTGCTATTTCAAAACTATGCCGGATTACGGGGCTAAAGTCGGAGTCCTCATCCATACAGCCTTTTTTTGAAAAACGGCAAGCAGTCTACCTGCGGTTTTGTTTTTGCGATTTTCTGTATGGTCGGAGATTCGCTATCCAGCCCCGTAATCCGGCATAGTTTTGTTCGCGACGGCACAACCGCGCGTTTAAGCGCGGGGCAGGTGGGGCATTTTTGCCCCACCTTCCCCGTCTTCGCGCTACTCCGGCTTGGTTTCTACCGTGGGAGTCTTGTCCGCCGCGACTGGGGTGCGGGCGGTGTCCATAGTCAGGCAGTGTTTGGGGCAGCTCTCGATGCACTCGCCGCACACCACGCAAGCGTACGGATCGATCGACCAGGTACCGCCCTTGCGATCGACCGAGAGTGCGCCCGCCGGGCAACGGCGCGCGCACATGCCGCAGCAGATGCACACGTCCATGTCGTTGACGATATGTCCGCGCAGACGCTCGGGTGCCGCGAGCTTCTCCTGCGGATAGCACACCGTTACCGGCTGCTTGACCATAGAACCCAAGGCCGTCTTGGCAAATGTCAGTAAACTCATGCCGCGCCTACCTTTCCGTGCAGCTAATGCAGGGGTCAATGGTCAGGATAATCATGGGCACGTTGGCAAGGAGCACACCCTGCAGCGCATGTGTCAGACCCGCCAGGTTCTGCGACGTCGGCGTGCGCACGCGAAAACGGTCCAGATTCTTGGTGCCGTTGCCGCGCACATAGTAGTACGCCTCGCCGCGCGGCTGCTCAATCACAACCTCGCCGCGCGCGCCGTCGGCCGGCGTGAGCTTGGTACGCCCGCCGATACCGTCGTGCGGAATCTTGCCGATAAGCTCCTTGATAATGTCCATGGCCTGCGTAACCTCGGCACAACGCACCTGGCAGCGGGCATAACAGTCGCCATCGGTGGCAACAATCGGCTCAAACGCAGCCAAGTCCGCATAGGCACCGTCACCGAACATGCGCACGTCATAATCCACGCCCGAGGCGCGACCGAACGGGCCGACCATCGACAGATCCAGCGCGTCCTTCTTGCTGATCACGCCCACGCTATGCAGGCGCTCGCCGCAGCTATTGTCGTCCAAAAATGTATGCACCACGGCCTCGTAGTCAGGGCGCATAGCGTCGAGCGTCTGGACAATACCCGCCAGCTCGGAATCCTCAATGTCGTGTTTAAGGCCGCCAATCTCGTTAATCGACAGAATCACGCGACCGCCGCAAGTGCTCTCAAAGATCTTGAGAATCTGCTCGCGCAGCGTCCACGAACGATAGAACAGCGCCTCAAAGCCAAAGGCATCGGCGAGCAGGCCCAGCCACAGCAGGTGCGAGTGAATGCGCGAAAGCTCATGCAGAATGGTGCGGATATACTGCACGCGACCAGGCACCTCGATGCCGAGCATGCGCTCGCAGGCGCTGGCGTAGCCACAGCTATGGCCCACGGCGCAGATGCCGCAGATGCGCTCGGCGATGTAGCCAAACTGATGCATATCGCGCTTTTCGGTGAGCTTCTCGAGTCCGCGGTGCACAAAGCCGATCTGCGGAATTGCTTCGATGACGCGGTCGTCCTCGATCACCAGGTCCAGATGAAGCGGCTCGGGCAGCACCGGGTGCTGCGGGCCAAACGGAATAACGGAGCGATGTGCCATGGACCTTACGCCTCCTTTTTCTGCTTGTCGCGGGCGGCCTTGGCGGCAAGCGCCGCGCGGACCTTGGCCGCTTTCTCGGGATCCATGGCAGCGAGCTTTGCCTCCATCTCGGCAGCCTTGAGCGCGGCCTTGGCAGCGGCATCGTCATGCTGGGCATCGGAGCCGGCAGCCGCAGCGGGCTGAGCAGCGACGCCCGCGGCATCGCCGGCGCTCGCAGCGCCTTCCCCTGCAGCAGCCGCAGCCGTGGCGGCCTTCTCGGCCGCGACCTTGCGCGCCTTGGCCTCGGCAGCCGCACGGACCTTCATGGCTTTCTCGCGCGCGGCCTTCACCTCGGGCGTGATAACGCTCATGGGCTCGGCAGTCGAGACCTGGTAGAAAAAGCCCTTAAAGTCGATCTGCATGTCGGTAATGGCAAGACCAAACAGGTCGTGGGCCTCGTTTTCAAACGGGAATACCGCCGGATAGTACGAACTGATAGACGGAATCTCCTGGTACTGATCAATTCCCTCAACCACCAGGTTTTCGATCGCATAGTTGCCGTCCTGCACAATATGCTCCTGAGCAGCACGAACGTTGATAAATGTATAGACCAGGCGATACGTGCCGTCGTCGACGTTGCATTCGGCGTGCATCTGCACAAAGCGCGCGCCAACGCCCTTGAGCGCCTGGACATGCGACAGGAGCTCGTCAATCCCGACGATGGTATAGATAGCCTTTTGCATTACTCGGCCTCCTTTGCAGCGGCGGGCGCGGCGGACCTGGTGGACACGTTGACCTCGACGCCGCCACCGGCGACGGCCCCGGCCCCCGCAGCCACAAACCCGTCCTCGCCCAGCTCAACGCCACCGTCCCAAGTAACGGCGCCGCCCACGGTAAGCGGATCGCCGCCGGCGCGCATCACGGCCTCCTTCTGGTCCAGAATGCCGCACGCCTCCACAATGGCATCGATCACGGTCTCGGGGCGAATGGCGCACCCGGGCGCGTACACGTCCACGGGAATCGCGCGGTCCACGCCGCCGATTACGTTATAGGCATCGCGGAACACGCCGCCCGAACACGCGCAGATACCGCAGGCCACCACACACTTGGGCTCGAGCATCTGGTTGTAAATCTGGCGCACGACGGGCAGATTCTGCGCGTTGACCGACCCCGTCACCAAAAAGATATCCGCATGCTTGGGGTTGCCGGTATTGACCACGCCAAAGCGCTCCGCATCGAACAGCGGCGTGAGCGAGGCCAGCACCTCGATATCGCATCCGTTGCAGCTCGAACCGTCGTAATGAATAACCCACGGCGAGCGCGACATTTTATGATCCATGGATGCCGCCTCCTAAATAAATACGTCGACGAGGATGGGCATAAGGTTGAGCAGGCCAAACACCAGCGCCACGCCCCATCCGAGCCTAAAGCAGCTGCGCCAGGTGCTGCGTGCGAAGGTGTTGTCGATCAGGACCTCGACAAAATACGTCGCGACCATCACGACCAGGGCTACAACCCAGCTCACGGGGTTGTCCCAAACAAAGAACATGCCCGCCCACATCAAAAACAGCACGGTCTCGCACCAGTGCATAAGGGTCATCTTGGCCAGCGTGCCGCCGCTCATCTCGGTGGCGACGCCCTGGACGATCTCCTGATGCGCGTGATGCGAGTACGAAAGGTCAAACGGCGACTTGCGCAGCTTGATGGTAAGCACCGCGAGCAACGCGAGGAAAATGGGTGCGCTGTACACGATGATGGGGACCGACTGCCCCGTCACGGCGATGGAATCGAAACTGTCGGTGGCAAGGTACAGGCCCACGCTCATCAGCAGAACGGCGGGCTCGTAACTCATGACCTGCAGCAGCTCGCGATCGGCGCCAACCTGGGCAAACGGGCTTTGCGTCGAGGCGGACGCCAGCACCACAAAGATCGCGGCGAGCGTCACCATAAAGGCGCACAGCAGTGTGTTGGAGCCCGACACAAAGATGCCGCCGCCCACCACGGTAAAGATGAGCGCGCACGCCATGTAGGTGTCGTCCATGGTGTTTACGCTGGCGGGGGCCTTGCGCAGGAGCTTGGCCACATCGTAGAAGGGTTGCAGCAGGCGCGGGCCCACGCGGCCCTGCATGCGAGCCGAAAGCTTACGGTCAAGACCGTCGATCAGGCCGCCCACAAGCGGCGCCAGCAGGGCAAACACCACGGTACCAATAAATATGCCCACGACGCCCGAGCCTTCGAAATACTTACCGCGCAGCACCGAGGGCGCACTCATGGCAAGCCGCTCGGGCCCAATCCACGCGCAACACAGCAGCGCAAACAAGATAATGCTGCAGCACACGACGCTGCCCGCGGGGCCAATACGCTTCTCGCCAAGGGCGTCCTCCGAGTACCAATTGCGCTTTTCGGCCTTCACCTCGTGTCCCATCGAGCCGCGGAAATGGCGATATTTGTCGGTTCCCACACCCGAAAGGTACACGTTGACGTGCGGCTTGTTGCTCACGCGGAATGAAGTCAGCAGCACCACGGCGATAAAAGCCACGATAACCACCATCAGATACATGGCGTCCTTGCCAATAACGTACGGCACGCGGCCAAACACCATGGCGAGGTAAGGCGACACCAGACCGCTCGAGATAACCGGGAACGCCACGCAGCACAGAATCAGCAGCGCGGCGATGGTGTTGAGGGCCATCCATTCGGTCTTATGGACATTGGCCTCAACGTTTTGAGCCGTGGGGTCGACGCCCGAAAGCTTGGCAAGCCACTTGCCCCAGAAGAAGAACGTCGCGGCCGAGCCAAAGGCAAGTACCATGATCATTAGCACGTTGCCGGTCTGCGCAAACGCCACCAGGGCGCCCCACTTGGACACGAGCATGCCAAACGGCGCCACAAACATGCCCATAATGCCCAGCATCATCAGACGCGTCAGGTGCGGCATGCGGCTGAACATGCCGTCCATGTCCTCGATATTGCGGCTGCCGATATGGTGCTCGGCGGTGCCTACGCACAGGAACAGCAGCGACTTAGCCACCGTGTGGAACAAGATCAGGAAGATGGCCGCCCATACGGCCTCGGGCGCGCCGACACCCAGGCAGGCACTGATGAGACCCAAGTTGGAAATGGTGGAGAACGCGAGCACGCGCTTGGCATTGCTCTGCGAGATGGCCATGAGGGCCGCGAGCAAAAACGTGATGGCACCCACACTCGTAACCATAAAGCCGGTCACGGGATAGATGGCATAGAGCGGGCTCAGCTTGACCATTAGGAACACGCCGGCTTTGACCATGGTGGACGAATGCAGCAGGGCGCTCGTGGGCGTGGGGGCAACCATGGCGCCGAGCAGCCAGGTATGGAACGGCATCTGCGCGGCCTTGGTAAGGGCGGCGAGCGACAGCAGAACGACCGGCATCACCAGCAGCGCGGATTGCGCGGTTCCGGCGCCGGAAAGCTCGATCATGCCCGAGATGGTCAGCGGCATGCCGTTAACGTGCAGGTACATGAGTCCGGCCAAAAACGCGATGCCGCCCAGCATGTTGAGGATGATCTGGGTGAAGGCGTTCTTGATGGCCTCGGGCGTGCGCGTGTAGCCAATCATGAGGAACGAGCACACGGTGGTGATTTCCCAGCCGCAGAACAGCCACTCAAGGTTATCGCTCGTCACGATGACGAACATGGCCGAGAGGAACAGGAACATAAGCGCCAGGAACTGCGGGCGACGGTCGGGCGCGGTCTGCCCGCGCAGCGCGGCCTCGTGCTCGTCGTGAGCCTGGAAGTCCTTCATATAGCCCAGGGCATACACGCAGATCAGGCTGCCGACGATGCCGACGGCGAGGACCATGATCACGCTCATGTAGTCCAGGTAGAGCGGCGTCGCCGTGACGGCTTCGGCAGCGGGCAGCGTCATGGCTGCAAAGGCGAGCGAGCCCACCAGCTGGACTATGCCGAGCACCGTGGTGAGCGCGTTCCTATATTTGTACGCGTTGTACAGGATGACGGCGCACAGGATGACATCGATGGCGGAGCTGATGATCGAGAGCACATGCGAGGTGCCGGGGGCAACCTCGAAGCTCTGCGGACCCGTGCCAAAAAACATGACGGCGACTACAACTGTCACCGCCATAATAATGCCGGAGCCTATGAGCCCCACCGCATCGCGGGCGCGGTCACCGCGCGCGAGCAGCATGCCCAGCGCCGGTACCAGCGGAAACAGGGTAAGGAAATACAGTAGCGTCATACCATCACTCCCCCATGCAAAAACGCTGCATTTGTTTAACGTTATAGCTCAATTACGGGGTTGCGGTGGCAGGTTTTCGGTCAACTGGGGAGTTTTAGGCGTACGGGGCAAGGGCACGTCCGCTTTGGAGCAGAGAGGCGGCAAGAAAAATGCGCCCCTGTGGGCGCACCATCCCGTTTGCTATTCCGCCTTTTTAACGCGCGGCTTATCGACCAGTGCGGACTCACCGCTCTCGCGGTACTGACGGCACCAAGCCTTGACCGAAGACTCGCTGGGAATCTTGTGCTTGATCATGGCCTCGCGAACCGTCAAGCCGTTTTCCAGACGGTCCTTAACCACAGCGAGCTTTACGTCGTACGAATAGGTGTGATGATGCGAACCGGCGTTGAGAACGGCGTCGGCACCGCCCACAGCATACGCGCGGGCCCACTGACGAGCCGTGGCCTGGGGAATGCCAAGCTCCGCGGCGAGGGCGCGATGACCGACCCCCTCTTGGAGGATCTCGACGGCGCGCTGCCTAACCTCGGGCGCATGCGTGCGAGTCCTAGTTGCTTCCGACATACCTGCCACTTCTTAGCCTTAGCCGTTAATCTGCTTTCTTACGTGCAAGTTAGATAGTAGCATTTTACTGTTTGCTCAAAGCAGTTAATTAAAATAGACGCGGCGTTATCTGGGCATTTGGCACCAAATTACGACATTTCTTTATCGATTATTTACGCTGGTAGCTGACTCGCAGCTAATCGTCATTCGCTTGTCAACAAAATTGGCATCTCTTTATGTCCTTTGGTATAGAGGATATAGTTATTAACCCCTCCCCCAATATTTTTGAGTGATCTGCAAGGCAGTAGACGTCCTCACTCCTCATGATTACCGCGCATTGCCATTCATCGGAGCAAAACAAAAAGGGCGGGACCTGCTGCGCTTGCAGGCCCCGCACCGGTTGACACCCGACGGGACACAGCCGGGCGAGACGGATCCGTGCTACCGCCCCGCCTGGCCGCGATGTTCAACTACAGCTCGTTGGCCGCGTGATACGCCGTGCGAATGGCGCTCGCAATGTCGGCGGTGCGCTCACCCGAGCAGTCGCCCACGCAGGTCACGGGCACCGTCACGCCATCCAGGTCAAACGCGTTGGCCTTGGAGCCCACGGCCATCACCACGTAATCGCAGGCGATCTTCACCGGCTCCTCGGCGCCGTCCTCGGTGGTGCGAACAGCCTCCACGCCCTCGTCGGTAATGGCGGTCAGGCGGGTCTTAACATGCTGCTCCACGTTGTGCTCTGCAAAGTCGCTCATAATCAGCGGCAGAATGGTCTCGGACTCGCCCGCGGCAATCTTGTCGAGCATCTCCACGATCGCCACCTCGCAGCCGTGCTGCAGCAGGTACTCGGCAGTCTCGGTGCCCACCAGGCCGCCGCCAATGACGGCGACGCGGCCGCTGAGCTCCACCTTGCCGGCCAGCACGTCCCAGCTCGAGACGACCTTCTCCGAATCGGCACCCGGAACGGGGATGACCACGTCGTGTGCGCCCACGGCCACAATCGCAGCGTCGGCGGCGTTGAGGTCCTCAGCGGTAGCGGCATGGTTGAGCTCGACCTTCACGCCCAGGCCGGGCAGAATCTTCTCGTAGTACTCGACCGAGCGCATGATCTCGTCCTTGCGCGGAGGCGCGGCCGCCAGCACAATCTGGCCGCCCAGATGATCGCTCGCCTCGTAGACGGTCACGTCGTAGCCGCGCTTGGCCGCCACGCGCGCGGCCTCCAGACCGGCGATGCCGCCGCCCACCACGGCGATCTTCTTGTCGCCCTCGCCCGGCTTAATGGCGATGGTTGCCTCATCGCCGTTCTCGGCATTGAGCACGCACGAGATGTACTTGCGGTTTTGAATCGCATCGACGCAGCCCTTGTTGCAGTTGAGGCACTCGCGGATGGGCTCACCCGTGGCGGCCTTCAGCGCAATGTCGGGGTCGCACATGAGCGAGCGGCCATAGGCGATGATGTCGGCGGCGCCGTCTTCCAGAATCTTCTCGCCGGCCTCAACCGAGACAACGCGGCCGACGGTTGCCACCGGCACGGAGACCAGGGCCTTGACGCGCTCGGCCACGGGCAGCGTCCAGTTGTAGGGCATGGCGCCCATGGGCGGAATGGTGTCGCCCATGTTGCCGGTGTGGTTGGCCTGTGCGACCTGAATCATATCGATGCCCGTACCCTCGAGCAGCTTGGCGAACTCGCAGGCCTCGTCGGGCTGCAGGCCACCCTTGCCGCGCGGCGTGCCGTCGGGGTTCTCCATGATCACGGGGAGCTTGTACTCCACCATCAGCTGCGGCGCGGCCTCCTTAATGGCGGCGACGACCTCCAGCGCGTAGCGAACGCGGTTCTCGAACGAACCACCGTACTCGTCGGTGCGCTGGTTGAGGATGGCCGAGCACAGCGAACCCACCAGGCGGTCGCCGTGGACCTCGATAGCGTCGATCCCGGCCTGCTGTGCGCGAGCGGCCGAGGCAGCGATGGCCTCCTTGATCTGGGTGAGCTGCTCTACGCTCGCCTCGTTCACAAAGTGCTGCATGTCGTGATGCAGCTTGGCGTAGGCCTGGTTGCGGATCTCGTTGGACTCGGCCATCTTGGCGGCAAAGGTCTCCTCGTCGCCGGCGGCCTTGGCCTCCTGCGCGGCCTTGGCGGCGGCCATGGATCCCATGACCATGCGGCCGACACCGGGCACATCGTACTCGGGGTGGAACAGCTGCAGCGCGACCTTGGCGCCGTGCTTGTGGACGGCGTCGGCCAGCGCCTTAAACGTGGGGATCTGGGCGTCGGTTGCCAGCTTGGGCGTGGGGCTTGCGGTCATGACGGGAGCGACGTCGCCGATGACGATGTAGCTCACGCCGCCACGGGCCAAGCGCTCGTAAAAAGCCAGGCTGCGCTCGCCGATGGAACCGTCACGCTCCTCGTAGCCGGTGGTCAGCGGCGGAAACATAATGCGGTTCTTGAGCTCAAGGGGGCCAACCGTAATGGGCTGGAGCAGCTTGGATGCAGGTGTGGTCATGGACATTCCTCTCTTGTAGGCGCGGCGGCGATGATGCCGCGTAGTTATCTAGAGGATATGGCATGGGAATACAGCAGCGCAACGGAAATCGGCGGACAGCAGGTAGCGGCAGGTGGATGGGGATGGGCGGGGCGGCCCGTCGGTTTATCTCAATCTGTAACAGTTACGCGACAAAACCGGGTCTTACTGTTACAGATCGAGACATTCCTCTCGGCCCATCCTCAACAATCTAGATCTGTAACAGCTAGGCCCACTTTTGACCCCTACCTGTTACAGATCGAGACAAACCAAACCCGCCTGCTAGAAAATCTCAATCTGTAACGGTTACTCGGCAAAAACCGTCCCTCGTGTTACAGATTTAGACAAACACGACCAAGCCCACCGGTATATCTCGATCTGTAACACCTAGCCGCCCAAATCGGGTCTAGATGTTACAGATCGAGATTTTGTTTGAGAGGCCGAGAATTGGATCGAAAACACGGTCCCGAAATAACAAAAAAGCTCGCCGGCTAGGCCGACGAGCTGCAAGTTCTTGGTCGCGGGGGCAGGATTTGAACCTACGACCTCCGGGTTATGAGCCCGGCGAGCTACCAGACTGCTCCACCCCGCAATGTCTGGGCGCTTCATGTGCGCAAGAAAGAATATTACGTGGGAGTTCGGTAAACGGCAAGGAAAATCTCGTAGAGCATAATTCCTTCATATTTAAAACCCTCAGCCCATATCGCCGTGAACGAATCACAGCCTAGCGCTGCCGACGGCGCGTATACAATGGTGCGCGTCCTTTTATGCCAACACCGGGAGTAGACATGCTGCTCGCTATCGATATGGGAAACACGCAGACGGCCATGGGCCTGTTTGACGGAAACGAGCTGGTGCAGTCGTGGCGCATGCCCACCGACCGCTCCTATACCGCCGACGAAATCCATGTGCGCCTGATGGGCTTCTTTAAGATGTACGACCTCTCGCTCGACGCGGTCGACGCGATCGCCTTCGCCGGCGTGGTGCCGCAGCTCTCGCGCGAGTGGCACACCGTGGCCGACCGCATCGCGGCAGACACCATCGTTATCGGGCCGCAGACGGCCGCGGTGACCAAACTGCGCGCGGCGCGCCCTCAGGCTGTGGGTGCCGACCGCATCGCCAACGCCGTTGCAGCCGAAACTTTCTACGGCGCCCCGGCGATCGTGGTGGACTTTGGCACCGCGACCAATATCGACGTCATCGATGAGGACGGCTATTACATTGGCGGAGCGATCGCGCCGGGCATCCGTATCTCCATGGACGCACTTGCCGCCCGTGCCGCCAAGCTCGCCAGCGTGCCGCTCGAGGCGCCCGAGCACGCCATCGGCCGCGACACCGAGGAATGCATCAAGGTCGGCGCCGTGATGGGCACCGCCGCCATGGCCGAAGGCCTGGTCGCTCGCATGAAGCGCGAGCTGGGCCGCGACGATGCCACCGTTATCGCCACGGGCGGTCTCGCCAGCATCGTCGCCGATTCGACCGACGCCTTCGACGTGGTCGACGGACAGCTCACCATTAAGGGCATCTGCGAAATCTACCGCCGCATGCAGAAGCTGGGATAGAGCAGGGGCTTAAGTCGAGCACGAGCGGCGAACTAGGCAACGCATCGGCCCTATTCCTCAAAATCGAAAAATTTTCAGTTTTGAGGAATAGGTCCGAGGTGCTACCCCGCAGTCACGCAAAGCCCTCCCCGGCACAGGCCGAAGAGGGCTTCGTTGTCATCGTCATCTTTGAGCGCAAGTGCCTCGCGTTACAGTCCGCGAATGCGCACGGCCTCGGGCGGAAACTCTTGCTCGCCGGCATCGGTCTTGATGGTCGCGCGGCCCCAGATGTCCAGGCCCGCAAACACACCGACCGCAAGCGGCAAGCCGTTGGGCGACACCGCCGCAACTTGGCGACCGAGCAGCGGCACCATGTCGAAATACTCGCCCAGCACGGGAGCCAGCGGCCCTGCGGCGCCTTGCGGCGTGTTGGCAACAACCGCCCAGGCGTCCACGCGGGCCAGCATGGCGGCGGCCAGCGCCTCGACCAGCGCTTCGTCAGCCACATCCACACCGAGCTCGCTCAACGCCGAACGCTCAATATCCACCGTCACGGCACCGAACATGCCCGCAGCACCGGCGCCGCCGTTCACGGCAACACGCGCGAGCGACGTCTCAAACGCAGGCGCACCGCACACGATATCGCTCGGCCACTGGATACCCACCTTACCGGCAAGGCCCAACCCCGGCGTCGAAGCCGTGCCCACGAGCGCGTCCATCATGCCCATCGCAGCCACAAACGGCAGGCCGTGGAAGGCATGCATGTTCACATCCGGACGCACGACCAGCGAAAACGTCAGCGAGGCATCGCCCGCGCTCCATGCGCACCAGCCCGCGGACGCACCCTCGCGGCCCGCGTCACGCGCGGCGTCAAGCTCGGTACCGGCGGCAACAGCATTCATCTCGATCATCTACATACGCCCCAATTCGCCCACGATATGGCCCACGCGGTCCTCGGGCTCCTTGACCTCGACACCGTTGTAGCGGAAGAACCGCGCCGGGTCGTGCATCAGGTCCTCGAGCGGCACCAGCACAAAGTCGCGTTCGCCGATCAGCGGATGCGGCAGGCGCAGCTTTTTGCCGCCGTGGGTCTCGCCGTCCATCCACAGCAGGTCCAGGTCGATGGTGCGCGGGCCGTTGGCCTTGGCCTTTTTGGAGCGGTCGCGCCCCAGCTCAGCCTCGATCTTCATAAGCTCGTCGAGCAGCACCAACGGCGCCAGCTCGGTCTTGATCTCGATGACGGCGTTGGCAAACGCGTCCTGGCGCGTCTCGTAGGCAGGCTCGCTCTCGTAAATCTTGGAGGAGTTAGACACGCAGGTGAGTGGAATCTCGGCGATCATCTCGCGTGCGGCGCGGATGTTGTCGCAGCGATGCCCCAGGTTGGAGCCCACGGCCACAAACGCGCGGCGCGGCTGCGGCTTGGCAACCGCCCAGTAACCGTTCAGGAACTGCGCAAAACCCGCGGCGTCGTGCACGCGCACGATGTTGGCGCCGGCCTGGATGGCGCCCAGGCACACGCCAAACGTAGCGGCATCGCGCTCGGCGGCCTCGGTCACGCCCGAGACGGCGCCCACAAAGCGCTTGCGCGACACGGCGCACATGAGCGGATAGCCCAGTGACGCCATCTTGGCAGTCTCGCGCTGGATGACGATGTCCTCGTTAGCCGACTTACCAAAGCCCGGGCCAGGATCGATGCAGATGCGGTCGCGCGACACGCCGGCATGGATGAGCGTGCGGGCCTGGTCGGACAGAAAGCCCATGACGCGGCGCATGATGGGCGCCGAATCGGGCAGGGTGAAGCGGCGGAGCTGCGAGGTGGGCACGTAGGCTTCCTCGCGGCGGGCGCTGCGGCGCATCATGGCGGCCAGGCGGTCATTGGGCTCCGATGCGGCCTCGGTGGCTGCGGACGCGGCCTCGGGCGCGGGCGCAACGGTCTCGGCGGCAGTAGCCTGCTCGGCGGCCGGCGTCTCCTGCTCGCTTGAAGGCTCCGGCGCGGGCTCCGGATCGCCAAACGGCAACGAGGGCTGCACCACGCCGCCCGGAAGCTTGGCCTCCGGCTTAGGCTCGCCCAGCAACTTGCCACGACGGCGACGGGCCGGCTTCTCGGCCTCGCGCGCGGCCTCGGCAGCCGCTTCGCGCGCCTTCTCGGCAACAAACGCCGCAGCCGAGGTATCGAGCTGCACCGTCGCGTGCGTGCGGGCGGGTGCGGCGACCTCGCCGGCGTGCATCACGATGACGCCGCAGGTGCTCGTCTTAACAAACTCGACCATCTTGGGATCGGTGAAGCCGGTCACGTCGTTGACGATCGAGGCGCCGCAGCGCACGGCTGCCTTGGCAACCGCCACATGACGCGTGTCGATCGAGACGATGGCGCCCTCCTTGGCCAGCGCGCGCACCACGGGCAGCACGCGGCGCGCTTCCTCATCGGGATTGACCGGGGTAAAACCAGGGCGCGTGGACTCGCCGCCCACGTCGATGATGTCGGCGCCGGCGTCGAGCATCGCCAGGCCGTACTCGATGGCGGCATCGGGGTCGAAGTGCTCCCCGCCATCGCTAAACGAATCGGGCGTCACGTTGAGGACGCCCATGATGCGCGGACGGTCAAAGCTGAGCTCGTACTTTCCGCACCGCCATGTCTTGCTGTCGTTCGCCATGAACATCCTCCTCAAATGCCCGCGCCGCCGCGCTCGGGCGCAGACGGCGGGGTCGCTTTGCAATCAGTCTTTCTATTGTATCCGCGCACACGGGCTAGAACGCAAACGCGGCCGCGATGTCGCAAGAAATCAGCAGGTCGGCATTTGCATCCTGATCGGTGGGAGCAAGATTGCAAATGGCCAGCGTATCGCCGGTAAAGTAACGCGTAAGGCCCGCCGCCGGATACACCACGAGCGAGGTCCCGCCCACAATGAGGGCATCGGCCGCGGCGATGGCGGCAACGGCGCCGGCCAGCACATGCTCGTCGAGCGGCTCCTCGTAGAGCACCACATCGGGCTTGATGCGCCCACCGCACGCAGGACACACGGGTACGCCCGCGGCGTCCTCGTGCTCGCGCGAGCAAATCCACTCGGCGCTATAGACCGCGCCGCACGACTGGCAAATGTTGCGATGGACCGATCCGTGCAGCTCGAACACGCGCTGCGAGCCGGCCATCTGATGCAGGCCATCGATATTTTGCGTCACCACGGCATTTAGCTTGCCGGCGCGCTCCAGCTCAGCCAGCTTGGTGTGGCAGCGGTTGGGCTTGGCGCCAAGCGCGATCATCTTGGTGCGGTAAAAGTCGAAGAACTCGGCCGGATGCGCCTCGAAAAAGCTATGCGAGAGCATAGTCTCGGGCGGATAGGCAAACTGCTGGTGATACAGGCCGTCCACGCTGCGGAAATCGGGGATGCCGCTCGCCGTGGAAACGCCGGCGCCGCCAAAGAACACCACACGCTTGTGGGTACCGAACAGCTCCGCCAGTGCGGCGGAGGCCTGCTTGGGGTCCGATATCGCCTGCGTCATATGAGTCCTCCGTCCTTGTTGGTCGGGCAGCGTCGGGCGACATCCCGGCATGCGGCCTTTGAGCCAGCACGCGCGGAGCCCACCCCGCCCCTGTTGCGCTAATCTTAAGCCTGCCAACCCCGTCGAAAGGACACCATGCCTCAGACTTACACTTTCGCCTCGTGGAACGTCAACGGCCTGCGCGCCGTGCTCAAAAAGGACCCAAGCTTCATTCAAATCGCGCAGGAGCTCAATGTCGATATCCTGGCGCTGCAGGAGACCAAGCTGCAGGAGGGGCAGGCTGATATCGACCTGCCCGGCTATCACCAAACCTGGAGCTACGCCGAGCGCAAAGGCTATTCGGGCACTGCGGTCTTTAGCCGCCAGGAACCGCTGCGCACACTGCACGCCGATGCGCTGCTACCCTACGCTAGCGAGGGCGAGACGGCAGAGCTCGTGGCGCAGGCCGCGACCGAGGGCCGCGTCTGCGCGCTCGAGTTCGACAAGTTTTGGTTTGTCGACGTCTATACGCCCAACGCCCAAAATGAGCTCGCGCGCATCGATGTGCGCATGGCCTGGGACGATGCCTATCGCGGCTTTTTGAGCGCGCTTGAGCACGAGACCGGCAAGCCTGTGGTGACCTGCGGCGACTTTAACGTGGCGCACGAGGAAATCGACCTTAAGAACCCCAAGTCCAACCGCGGCAACGCAGGATTTTCGGACGAGGAGCGCGGTAAGTTTACCGAGCTGCTCGACGCCGGTTTTACCGATACCTGGCGCGCGGCAAACCCCGACGTCGAGGGCGTCTACAGCTGGTGGAGCTACCGCTTTAATGCCCGCAAGAACAACGCCGGCTGGCGCATTGATTACTTCCTGGTGAGCGACGCAATCGCCGGCAATGTGCGCGACGCCGGCATCCGCGGCGACATCTTTGGCAGTGACCACTGCCCCGTCACCCTCACCCTAGAGCTCTAGCCCAACTGACCCCCTGGGGACGGAGGAAAAGGATCATTTTTTTCACCTCGCGAGGGCATCCACGCCGCCCGCTTGCCACGAAACTGGCCCATCTACTACGTTTAAGCCACTACCCTCAACCACAGCGAACAGCGCAAAAAGAAAACCGCAGGTAGAAAGCCTGCGGTTTTTCATAAAACGCGGTTGTGCTTGGGGGTGTCGGGCCAAACGTAGTAGATGGGCCGATTCCGTGGCGGGCGGGTTCAGCTGATTCCCCGGGGACGTCTGGAGACGGAAGAAAACGGATCAATTTGGCTCTTGAGGGCCACGATGCCCGTCATATAAGCCGGCCATTCCAAAACTATGCCGGTTTACGGGGCTGAATCGCAAACCCCCAACCATACGCAATTCCGAAATACTAAAACCGCAGGTAAACGGCTTGCTCTATTTCGAAAAAAGCCGGTATGGTCTGCCTGTGCCAATCTGGCCCCGTAAACCGGCATAGTTTTGGAATGGTACTTCGACAGTATTGATTCCCGCCCCGGCGCAACCGGCCCTACAGCCCGTATTTCACGACGACTCGGTTGATGCGGCGACACCAGGGCTTGTACAGGGCGGCCAAAAACACGCAGGTCGCGAGTCCGTGCGTGATATCAAACGGCACCGCCGTGGCAAGACGCGCCACGGCACCCGCCCACGTAAGCGGCTGAACAAAACCGATAATGTCGTACGCGTTGATCACCACGCCGTACAGCAGACCCGAGGCAAAGCCGTACGCCATCAGCGCCGGCATGCGCACGGTTCCATCCGCACGGTCAAACGCACTGGCATGCGCCAGCGCACCGCCGACGTAGCCCACCAGACCCCAGGCATACATCTGCCATGGCGTCCACATGCCCTGTCCAAAAAAGAAATTGCTGGTCAGCGCCGCCAGCGCGCCGACCATAAAGCCGTTACGCCGACCGAGCGTCGCCCCGGCGATAATGGCGATGGCACTCACGGGTTTAAAGTCGGGAATGGGGCCGAACAAGATGCGGCCCGCCGCGGCCAGCGCCGCCAACACCAGCGTAGGCATAATCTGGCGCAGGCCCGGTCGCGACGCCTCGTAGCCCGCAAAGAACAGCGCGAGCACGAGCGCCACCACAACAAGCATGGCAAGCGCTGCCTGTTCAATGCCCGCCAGCAATGCGGCGGCCATTACCACCGGCACCGCCAACAACAGCGGAATCTCCAGTTTTGTAAGCAGGCGCAAGCCGCGATAATCCGCCATTCCATCACGCCCTATAAAACACGTTGTCGGCAAAGAAATCCGCCGGCGGCTCCATGCAGGCAATTTCGCCGTCGAACATCATGGCAATGTCGTCGGCAACCTGCTCGGTGAAGTCCAGGTCGTGCGTGGCCATGATGACGGTACCGCCGGCATTCGCATGGTCACGCAGGGCGTGAGCGATGATGCGGCGGCTGGCCAGGTCCAAACCCTTGGTGGGCTCATCGAGCAATAGCAGCTCGGGGCCAATCAGCAGCAGCTTTGCCAACGCAAGCAGCTGGCGCTGACCGCCCGAAAGATCGTACGGATGGCGCGCATCCAGGCCGTCCAATCCCAGCTGCGCTGCACGCTCCCGCGCCACAGCCTCGTCATATCCGCAGGTCGAAGCCCATTCCATCAGCTCGTCGTGCACTGTCTCGGCGACCAGCAGGGCCTTGGGGTTCTGCGGCAGCAGCGCCGCCGAAGCCGCCCCGCGCACCATGCGCCCACGCTGCAGCTTGGCGGTCTTGGCCAGCACCGAAAGCATCGTCGACTTGCCGCAGCCGTTACCGCCCACAATCGCATGCACCGCACCGGCAGAAAACGTCACATCGAGCCCGCGCAGCACCCAACCGGACACACGGTCGTAGCGAAACCAGCCTTCCGACAGGGTGGTAGCCGACCCGGCGTGCATTTTTTGGAGTATTCTGCCTCCACCGGCACGCGCTGGCACCCCTGAGTCGTTCTGCGACAGAATTTGTACCTCAGATTCACCCGATTTGTCCGATTTCAGTCCCTTTTTTGCACCCGGAGCGCCTGCGCGCGGGTCCAAAGAGCCCAGCTGGCCGCTGACGCTGCTGAAAACTCCGTTTTTTGCACGCCGCGAGGCACCCCACCCTGGCACCTCGCCAGAAACCAGCCCTTCACGATGCCCCAAGGAGGCAATGTCAGCGACCTCGCACACGCGACCGTCTTCAATTCGGTACGCGCACGTCGCATACTCGAGCATCGGGCGCGGCTGGTGCGTCGCCACAACAACCGTACAGCCCAGCTCGCGGTTCACGCGAAACAGCGCATGCAGGAAGTTTTTCTCGGCAACGGGATCGAGTTGGGACGTGGGCTCGTCGAGTAGCAGCACGCGCGGACGCAGCGCCAGGACGGCAGCAAGCGACAGCAGCTGCTTGCGTCCACCCGAAAGCGTATCGGTATCGCGGTGGAGCCAGTCCTCCAGCCCAAAGAAATAGCTGGTCTCGGCCACGCGGCGGCGTATCTCGTCGCGCGCTAGCCCCAAGTTTTCCAGACCAAACGCCATCTCGTGCCACACGGTCTCGCACACGATCTGGTTCTCGGGATCCTGAAACACATAGCCCACGCGCTCCGCAGACGCCCGGACGTCCATACCGGCGACGCTCTCGCCCAGCACGCGCAGCTCGCCAGTGCATTCGCCCGTCGGCGAAATCTCGGGCTTGAGCAGTGAGAGCAGCGTTGACTTACCCGACCCAGTACCACCCACCAGCAGTGCAAACGCACCTTGGGGAACAGACCAGTCGAGCCCGTCGAGCACCGGCGCCTCAGCCCCGGGGTAGGTAAAGCTCAGGCCCCGCACCTCAATCGCAGGCACATCGGAGCCGCACGCCCCGCCCGTTACCGAGCAGCTATCTAACCGGGTCATCAGCCAAACCTCTTCTCGTCAATCGCGTGCAACACACAGGGCAGCACCATCCAAGCCGCGTACACAATATAGCCAGGCCACGGCGCCGGCACCGAAAGCTGAGGGTAAAACGAATACTGCGTTGTCGCGGCCCACGCCACCGCAACCGCAGCAGCGCCAAACAGCGCAAGCCCCACCAGCGCGGCAACATCGCCGCGCCCCAGTCGATACCGCGCATACGTCGTACGACGCGTCGCGGCACCCCACCCGCGCGAGCGCATCGCGTCCGCGCGCTCCAGCGAATCTTCCATGCCCCAGCCCATCAGCACGCTCGAGGCCCGCAAGCGCGAGCGCACGGGGTCGGCCGGAGCGCGCCCCGGCACATCAATCGCATCCTGCACCGCCAGCACCGTGCGGCCGCGGCGCAAAAACTGCGGGATAAGCCGCATGCACATCGAAATCATGAGCGCGATCACCGGCGCGGCGTTGCCCAAAAGCGCAAGCACCTTGTCGTATTCGAGCATCGACGCCGCAGCCTCAAACCACAGCACGCTCGCCACAAACAGCCCGCCCATACACAGGCCGTATACTATGCTTTCCAAATACACTGCGCGCATGCCGATGCGGAACACCTCCGTCGAGCCCGAGACGCTAAACAGCGGATTCACCAACGAGATAATCAAAATCACCGGCAGCTGCCAGCGAAGCGCGCTCAGCGTGCGAGCAGCCCCGCGGGTCGCAAAGCCGTATGCCAGCCCGCCCGCGAGCGACAGCACGATCAGCACCGGTTGCATCGAGAACATGGTGAGCCCCAGCGTCAGCGCCGTGTAGAGCGCAGGCACCGCCGGGTGCGACATCGAGAATGCCGCGACGGGCTCGATGGCCGACCTCTCTCGCATATTGTCCACGGGCACCCCCGTCCTCTCACCCAAATACCAACGCCGCAGTGCCGCAAACACCGCATAAGCAGCGCAACCGACGCGCCGGAACCACAAACCCAGCCGCCGCGGCCCAAACGTTACGCGCTCATCATATGCCTGCGGTATCATATTGCGCCGTGTATCGTTTCCAAACACACGTCTCTATAACGTAACAGGAGATCACATGGACGCAACCGCAATTATCCTCGCTGCCGGCGAGGGCACCCGCATGAAGTCGAACCACTGCAAGGTTTCGCACAAGATCCTGGGTAAGCCCATGGTTCAGTGGATCGTCGACGCCACCATCAAGGCCGGCTGCAGCCGCGTCGTGGTCGTCATCGGCAGCCACGCCGACGAAATGCGCGCCCTCATCAATGGCGCCTACGCCAGCAGCGCCACTAAGGTCGAGTGCGTCGAGCAGACTGAGCGCCTGGGCACCGGCCACGCCGTAAAGGTCGCGCTCGAGGCCCGCGGCATCGCTGAGGGTCCGGTCGTCGTGCTCAACGGCGACCTGCCGCTCATCACCGCCGACACCGTCGCCAAGTTCGCACAGACCGTCGCCACCGGCGAGCTCGCCTGCACCGTCATGACCATGACCCCGCCCGACCCCTTCGGCTACGGCCGCATCAAGCTGGGTGCCGACGGCCAGATCGAGCGCATCATCGAACAGAAGGACTGCACGCCCGAGCAGGCCGCCACGCTGCTCGAGTGCAACGCCGGCTGCTACGCCTTCGACGGCGCGCAGCTCGCCGCCCACATTGACGAGATCGGCAACGACAACGCGCAGTCCGAGTACTACCTGCCCGACATGCTCGAAATCCTCAAGGGTCACGGCCAGGCGGTCTCCATCTTCCACTGTGACGACTACCGCGACGGCTTGGGCGTCAACAGCCGCATCCAGCTCGCACAGCTCACCGCCATCGCGCGCGACCGCATCAACGAGCACTGGATGGCCGAGGGCGTTACCTTCATCGACCCCACGCAGGCCTGGATCGGCCCCGACGCCACCATCGGCCGCGACACCGTCGTGTGGCCGCAGACGCACCTGATCGGCCACGTCACCGTGGGCGAGGAGTGCCAGCTCGGCCCCAACAGCCGCCTCACCGACACCACCGTCGGCAGCGGCTGCACCATCGATGAGACCATCGCCATCGAGGCCGTCATCGAGAACGGCGTCGACTGCGGCCCGCGCGCCTACCTGCGCCCGGGTACCCACATGCTCGACGGTTCCAAGGCCGGCACGCACGTGGAGATCAAGAAGTCCACGATCGGCGAGGGTTCCAAGGTGCCCCACCTGTCCTACATCGGCGACACCACCATGGGCTCCGGCGTCAACGTAGGCGCGGGCTCCATCACCTGCAACTACGACGGCGTCCACAAGCACAAGACCGTTATCGGCAAGGATGCCTTCATCGGCTCCGACACCATGATGGTCGCGCCCGCCCAAATTGGCGACGGCGCGCTCGTGGCCGCCGGCTCCGTCATCACCGAGCCGGTCCCGGCAGACGCGCTCGGACTGGGCCGCGCCCGTCAGGTAAATATTGAGGGCTGGGCCGCCGATTATCGCCGCCGTCTGCACGAGGACGACGAGGTATAACGTTTTACCAAGCATCTAAGGAGCTGTTCCCATGGGGGACGGCTCCTTTTTCTATGCTGACCTGCGTGGCCGGATGAGTGGTCGGTTCGTGTCCGTTGACGGTAAAGACGTTATCAAGACTCGATAAACCCCGCCGCGCGGTTACAATGCAACAAGGCATCTATATGGCATTCGATATAAAGGAGAAGGGTAATGCCGATTAATGATCCCGAGAAGTCGGAGAATATGCGCAAGTCCATCCGCGTGTATTCCGGTTCCTCCAACCGTCCCCTCGCTCAGAAGATTGCTGAGTACCTTGGGGTCGAGCTTTCGGGCCTTACGCTAAAGCAGTTCGCCAATGGTGAGATTTACGCCCGCTACGACGAGACCGTCCGCGGCGCCGACGTCTTCCTGATTCAGTCCGTGGCCGGCGGCAACGTTAACGACATGCTCATGGAGCTGCTCATCGCCACCGACGCTGCCAAGCGCGCATCCGCCCGCTCCATCACCGCCGTTATCACCCACTACGGCTATGCCCGCCAGGACCGCAAGGCCGGCCCGCGCGAGCCCATCACCGCCCGCCTCGTCGCCAACCTGCTCGAGCGCGCCGGCGTCAACCGCATCATCACCCTCGACCTGCACCAGGGCCAGATCCAGGGCTTCTTTGATATCCCGGTTAACCACCTGTCCGCGCTGCCGCTGTTTGGCCAGTACTACAACAACATGCACTTCGACACCGACAACCTGGTTGTCGTCTCCCCCGACGTGGGTCGTGCCAAGGCCGCCAAGAAGCTGTCCGACATGCTCGGCTGCGACCTGGCCATCGCCCACAAGGGCCGTCCGCGCCACAACGCCGCCGAGGTCATGGGCATCATCGGTGACATCAAGGGCAAGACCTGCATCATCAACGACGACATGATCGACACCGCTGGCACCCTGTGCGCCAACGTCAAGGAGCTCAAGGCTATGGGCGCTGGCGACATCTACGTCTGCGCCACCCACGGCATCTTCTCCGGTCCGGCCATCGAGCGTCTGAACGACGCCCCGATCGTCGAGTGCCTCGTCACCGACGCCATTCCCGTTGAGGTCGGCGGCAAGATCAAGACCATCTCGGTCGCCGAGGAGTTCGCTCAGGCCATCTCCGCCGTTTACCACGAGGAGCCCGTCTCCACGCTCGTCGGCGGCGACTTCGCGCTGTAGTCGCATCGTCCTTGTAACCCGGCGCATCGCCGTCGGAGCAGAAGAAACCCCCGCGCTCCCCCTTGCTTCACAAGGGTCGCGCGGGGGTTTCTTCTGCTCCGACGGCTCGCCCTGCCGCGGCCGCGCTTTTGTCTGGTGGGATTTCGCTGAAACGAAGTCTCGGCTTCGGCGAGCGTGGTAGCCTTTGTCGTTGATTAAACTTTTTGTGTAACGGAGGACAAATATGGCAGCTGCACAGCCGCTTAAGATTCGCATGGTTGCCGGACTTGGCAACCCGGGCGATGAGTATGCCGAGACCCGCCACAACGCCGGCTTTAAGGCAATCGACGAGCTGGCCCGTCAGGCCGGCGTCACGTACTGGAAAAACCAGGCCGGTGCCGAGGTCGCGCTCATCAACATCAACGACCCCGAGGAAGAGGGAGGCAAGCGGCAGATTGTGCTGGTCAAGCCGCAGTCGTACATGAATACCTCGGGCGGCCCCATCTCCAAGCTCTGTCGCGAGTACAAGATCAAGGCCGAGGAGCTGCTCGTAATCCACGACGAGCTCGATATTCCCGCCGGCGACGTGCGCGTCAAGGTGGGCGGCGGCCACGCCGGCCACAACGGCCTGCGTTCCATCATCGACAAGATGGGCAGCCGCGACTTCAGCCGCATCCGCACCGGCATCGGCAACCCTCCCGGCAAGATGGCCGTCGCCGACTACGTGCTTAAGCAGCTGCGCGCCCGCGAGACCGAGGATTTCCAGGACACCTGCGCCCGCGCGGCCGACGCCGCCGGCCTGGCGATCGTGCACGGCGTGGTCTATGCCCGCGACCACGTCAACGGCGCCGCCTCCGCCAACGGCAAGCACTAAAACCTACCATTTAGGGATGTTTATTTTGGCAGGTTTTATCTGCGGAAACGCCACAGTGAGCGCATCGCAATAAACCCTGCGCCGCCATATGCACGCAACACCCCAAAGGGGGCCGGCCTCATCATAAACCGAGGCCGGCCCCCTTTGCCGTTTTACCCGATAAGGCTGACCAAAATAAACCTGCCCCTATTTGGTAGGCCAAAGTGGATAAACCCTGCTCCCACCTGCCAAAGACACACGTAAGCGACATGTCCATGAGGGTATAATTTGCACCGTATGTCTGCACAACGCCTGTGCGCGTACGGTTTTATTCGGGCTACCGTCCATTTCCGTGGAGGCACGGTTCGGCAGCCCTAACAAGAGAGGGGTTCTATGTATAAGATCCTGGAGAAGACGCAGTTCTCGGAGAAGGTGTTCAAGTTCCGCATCGAGGCGCCTGCAATCGCCAAGCATGCGCACGCTGGACAGTTCCTCATGGTTCGCGCCAACGAGACGGGCGAGCGCGTCCCGTTTACCCTGGCCGGCTGGAACGGTGACGAGGGCTGGGTCGAGTTCATCTTCATGGTGATCGGCAAGACCACCGAGATGCTGTCCACCTACGAGGCCGGCGAGTCGCTGCGCGACGTCGTGGGCCCGCTGGGCGTTCCCACCGAGATGGCCGAGGGCCCCTGCGCCGTCATTGGCGGCGGCGTCGGCCTGGCAATTGCCTTCCCGGTCGCCAAGCACCTGGTCGAGACCGGCCACGAGGTGCACGCCATCATGGGCGCCCGCACCAAGGACCTCCTGCTCATGGAGGACCAGTTCCGCGAGCTCCTCGACGAGGACCACATCCACATCACCACTAACGACGGCTCCTACGGCGAGCAGGGCGTTGTCACCGCTCCGCTGGAGCGCCTGCTGCAGGACAAGGCCGTGAGCCAGGTCTTCTGCGTCGGCCCCGTTCCGATGATGAAGTTCTCGACCCTCACCGCCCAGAAGTACGACACCCCCATCACCGCGTCGCTCAACCCCATCATGGTTGACGGCACCGGTATGTGCGGCTGCTGCCGCGTCGAGGTGGGCGGCGTGACCAAGTTCGCTTGCGTCGACGGCCCCGACTTCGATGCCACCCTGGTCGACTGGGATGACCTTCGTGCCCGCCAGGCCGCTTACCGTTCCGAAGAGGGCGAGTCCCTCAAGGCCTATGAGGAAAAGAGCTGCGCATGCCACTAGTTAACGGTCGTTTCGTTGCCGATATGAAGTCGCCCCGCACCCCCGATAACGAGGAGCCGGCTGCCGAGCGCGCCTGCGACTTCCGCCCCGTCGACAAGGGCTTCACCGAGGAGATGGCGCTGGCCGAGGCCGAGCGCTGCCTCAACTGCAAGAAACCGTTCTGTGTTGAGGGCTGCCCCGTCAACATCAACATCCCCCGCTTTATCGAGCAGATCCGCGAGAAGGACTTCGGCGGCGCTCTCGATACCATCCGCGAGGACTCCATGCTTCCCGCCATCTGCGGCCGCGTCTGCCCGCAGGAGAACCAGTGCGAGGGCAAGTGCATCCGCGGCAAGAAGTCCGAGCCTGTGGCCATCGGCCAGCTCGAGCGCTTCCTGGGCGATCGCCCCGAGCTCGCCTCCACGCCCAAGATGGCCCCCAAGAACGGCAAGAAGGTCGCCGTCGTCGGCTCCGGCCCGTCCGGCATCACCTGCGCCGGCGAGCTCGCCCGCAACGGCTTTGACGTCACCGTCTTCGAGGCCTTCTTTACCGGCGGCGGCGTGCTGGTCTACGGCATCCCCGAGTTCCGTCTGCCCAAGGCAGTCGTCAAGCGCGAGATTGACGGCCTGGAGGACATGGGCGTCAAGTTTGAGTACAACTCCGTCGTGGGCAACATGGCCACGGCCGAGGAGCTGTTCGAGCAGGGCTTCGACGCCATCTACGTGGCGACCGGCGCTGGCCTGCCCAAGTTCCTCAACGTCCCCGGCGAGAACCTGCCCAACGTCTTCTTCGCGAACGAGTACCTCACCCGCGTGAACCTGATGAAGGCCAACAAGTTCCCCGAGTACGACACTCCCACCAAACACGGCAAGAACGTCGTCGTCTTTGGTGGCGGCAACGTGGCTATGGACGCCGTCCGTACCGCCAAGCGTCTGGGCGCCGAGCACGCCATCATCGCCTACCGCCGTACCGAGGACGAGATGCCCTGCCGTCGCGCCGAGCTGCACCACGCTAAGGCCGAGGGCGTCGAGGTTCTGCCGCTCGTCTCCCCGCTCGAGTTTGTCCCTGGCGAGGACGGCTCCGTATGCGCCGTCAAGGTCCAGAAGATGGAGCTCGGCGAGCCCGACGAGTCCGGTCGTCGTCGCCCGGTGCCCATCGAGGGCGCCATCGAGGAGATTCCCTGCGACGTCGCGATCTCGGCTATCGGCACCAACGCCAACCCCTTCGCAAAGAAGATCGGCGGCAAGATGGAGCTCAACAAGTGGGGCTACATCGTCGCTGACGAGGAGACCGGCCAGACCACCGATCCCCGCATCTGGGCCGGCGGCGACATCGTCACCGGTGCCGCTACGGTCATTCTGGCGATGGGCGCCGGCAAGAAGGCCGCCGCTTCCATCACCAAGAGCCTGCTGGGCGAGTAATCACCTACAGCGTTAGCCATCAAACGGCAAAGTCCCCGTCGAGCACACGCCCGGCGGGGACTTTTTCTATGCCGATCGCCCTACCACCGCAAAGGTGCCTGTCCCCTTTGTGGTGGTTTTGGTCAGCTAGCCTTCGAGCTGTGCCACCTTGTAGCGGTAGGCAGCGGCGATAACGTCTTTACAACCCTCGCGGCCCAGCTTGGCGCGGTTGACGACGATGTCCTTGCCGCTCGTCATCTTCCACTTTCCGGCACTGTAGCGCTTATAGAACGCCTCGCGCGCCTTCTGCTGCTGCTTGACCAGCTTGGCGCCCTTCTTTTTGTTAAGTCCACGCTTCTTGCGCACGATCTCGACGCGGTCCTCAAAGGGCGCAGTCACCAGCACGGCGATGTGGTTGGGGTTGTTGCGCAGCAGATAATCGGACAGACGGCCTTCGATAATGCAGCTCTCGGTCTCACCCAGATCCAAAATCACCTGGCTCATCTTTTGGAACAACTTGTCCGAGTACGAACGCGCATCGTAGCGGTCGGGCAGAAACGCCATGTTCTCCACGGCCAGGCGCTCGTCGTAGGCGGCCATCTTGTCGAGCGACTCGCCCGCGCGCAGCGAAGCACGCACCAGCAGCTCGTTATCGTACAGCGGAATCCCCAGCTCATCGGCGAGGATACGACCAATCTCGTGGCCCTCGGCGCCAAAGTCGCGCGCGATGGTAATGACCACAGGATTCTTCTTATTCTCCAGATCGCTCATCGCGATTCCTTTCTCTATGTGATAAAGGGACAGTCCCTTTGTCACATTCTACGCTGCCACAATACGACGTTGATACGCTCGGACCAGCAGCGAGATACCAAAGTTGAGCACAAAGTACATCGCGAAAACCAGGCCGTAGAGCATAAGCACCTGCGACAGATCGATCGCGTGGGCCATCACGACGTTGGCCGTGTACATGAGCTCGGCCACGTTAATGCCCGAAAGATACGAGCTGTCCTTGATGACGGTCGTGCACTGGCTAAACAGCGCCGGAATGATCGTCTTAAACGTCTGCGGCAGAATGATGTAGCGCATGGTGGCAAAGAAGCCGAAGCCCTGGCTCTGCGCCGCCTCAAACTGGCCGCGCGGAATCGAGTTGAGGCCGCCGCGCACAATCTCGGCCATAACAGCGCTGGTAAACAGCGTAAAGGCGATGGTCGAAATCACAATGTCCAAACCCTGCACCGTAAAGTAGATAAACAGGATCCACAGCAGGTTTGGCGTGCAACGGAACAGCTCGATATAGGCGCTCACCAAAATACGGAACGGGCGGGACGCATAACTTTTAACGAGCGCCAGCACCGTGCCAAAGATGAGCGAGAAAAAGATCGACAGCGCCGAGATCTCGATCGTCTTAACAAAGCCGCCCCAAATGTAGAGCAGGTTGGTCGCGTTGAAGATTTCCATGCGCTAGGCCTCCTCTACGTTGTCGAGCCCCAGCTCGGCCAGGCTCACGCCGCGCGGACGCTCCTTGGAGCGGCGCTCGAGCCACTGTACCAGCATGGCGAGCGGAAAGCAGATGATGAAGTACATAAGGCAGCAGACGATGTATCCCTGCAGGTAACCGTACAGACTCACAAAGTTGTCGGAACGGTACATAAGGTCGCCGCCGGCCACAAGCGCCAGCACCGACGTGTTCTTGACCAGGTTGAGCGCCTGGTTACACAGCGGCGGCAGAATGATCTTGAATGTCTGGGGCAGCACGATGTACCAGTACGCCTGCGCACGGGTGAAGCCCTGGCTCTGGGCCGCCTCCATCTGACCGCGTGGAACCGCCTCGATACCAGTGCGGATGACCTCCGAAATGTAGGCCGCGTGATACAGACCCACGCCCAAGAAGCCCAGCACGAACGGCGCGATGCGCACCGGCTGGTCGGCACCGGTTATGGCCTGTAAAAACTGCGGACCGGCCATGTACATAAAGAGCACCTGTACGGGCAACGGGGTGTTCTGGTAAAACTCCACGTACACGCGGCTTATGGCGCGCAGCACGCGCGAGCGAGTGGTAGAGAACACGCCCAGCAGCGTGCCCAGCACCAGCGACAGCAGCAGACCGGCAACGACCACCTGCAGCGTCACGCCAAAGCCCTCCCAGAAGGGCCCCATGTTTTGAAATGTCGTCGACCAACGGTCGGCGTCAAATAATCCTTCGAGCATTTGATTCCTTCCTTGGACGATGCGCCTATACAAGACCCCAGGTCTTGACCTCTTGGTCGAGCCAGCCGTCGGCCAGGCGATCGCAAATCACCTGATCGACCACGGCCGAAAGGTCGCAGCCCTTCTTGGTCGCCACGCCGTAGCCCTGCTCGCCAAACTTGACCTCGGGCTGCAGCAGCTCAACGGTCTCGTTCATGTAACCGGCCAGCGTGGAGCGGTCCATGGCAAAGACGTCGATATTGCCGGCGTCGAGCGAACTCTTGATGATGGGGTAGCCGCTAAAGGCCCTAAACTCTGGCTTGCAGCTAAAGCCGTTGTCCTTGATCATCTGCTCGATCAAGCCCTGCGTGGTGGCACCCTGGCTCACACCAATGACCTTGCCGTCCAGGTCCTCAATCGAGGTAAAGCCCGAACGCTTCTTGACCATGAGTCCCACGTAGTCGGTGCGGTACGGCGTCGAGAAATCCCAGCTCTTCTTGCGCTCGTCGGTGATGGTGTAGGTCGCCGCGACCACGTCGAGTTGGCCGTTATCGATCAGCGGGCCGCGTGTCTTGGGCGTTACGTCGGTAAACTCGACAAGCTCCTGGGCGCGGGCCTCCTTGTAGCTCACGCCAAAGACGGCAGCGGCGATCTGGTAGCACAAATCGACCTCCATGCCCTCAAAGCGGCCCTTGGCGGTGTCGTAATAGCCGTAGCCGGGAACGTCCTTCTTAACGCCGGCATTCAGATGGCCACGCGACTTAATGGCCGCAAGCTTAGACCCCTTGTCGGAGTCCTCGCCGCTGGTGGAGTTGCCGCAACCGGCAAGCGCGATCCCCGTCAGCGCAAGCATACCGGCGCCCGCCAGCTGCAAAAAGTAACGGCGCGACACGGCCGTCCTTGTCATATCCGTCATGTCCATCACCGCGCCTAGTGCAGAATCTTGGACAGGAACTCGCGGCAGCGCGGGTTCTCGGGGTTATCGAAGAAGTGCTCGGGCGTGCCCTCCTCCAGAATGCGGCCGTCCTCCATAAAGATGACGCGGTCGGCCACCTGACGCGCAAAACCCATCTCGTGCGTCACGCAGATCATGGTGATGTCCTCCTGCGCGAGCTCAATCATAACGTCCAGAACCTCCTGGACCATCTCGGGGTCGAGCGCCGAGGTCGGCTCGTCAAACAGGATGATGGGCTGCTTGGTGCACAGGGCACGGGCGATGGCGATGCGCTGCTGCTGACCGCCCGAGAGATTCTGCGGATACTCGCCGGCCTTATGCGCCATGCCAACGCGCTTGAGCGCGGCGATGGCGATCTCGGTCGCCTCCTCCTTGCTCTTCTTTTGCAGCTTGATGGGCGCGAGCGTCAGGTTGCCCAGCACCGTCATGTTGGGATACAGGTTGAACTGCTGAAACACCATGGAGCTGTACTTGCGAGCCATCTCCAGGTGATTCTTTTTGGTGAGCGGCGTACCGTCGATGACGACCTCGCCCGACGTGGGCTCCTCCAGATAATCGACGCAACGGATGAGCGTCGACTTACCCGAGCCGGAAGGCCCGATCATTACGAGCTTCTCGCCGCGCTTGACGGTGAGATTGATATCTTTGAGCACATGCAGGTCGCCAAAGCACTTGTTGAGATGCTTGATCTCGATCATGTCTGCCATGAATGTCCCTTCCCTGCGTTTACACGAGTTGAACTATTGTACGGAAAGAACCGCGTTTCCGCCGCCCACACTACATTCCCGTAAAGAACCCGCAACCTTTAACCCACTCATTGGGGACAGGCTTAAATGAGCACCCACTCATTGGGCACTCATTTAAGCCTGTCCCCAATGAGCGCCTAGCCCAGCAAAAAGGGGCGCGACCATGACGGCCACGCCCCCTCAACATCAACTATGTACCGCTCGGCCCTTACGCAAGCTTTGCGCCAACAATCTTGGCAGCCGCAGGCTTATCGAAGTTGCCGCCGGTGGCCTTGCCCAGGGCACCCATGACCTGACCCATCTGCTTCTTGGACGTGGCACCCAGCTCGGCGATGACCTGCTCAATCAGGGCCTCGAGCTCCTCGCCCGAAACCTGCGCGGGCAGCAGGCTCTCCAGAATCTTGACCTGCTCGGTCAGGTTGTCGGTACGCTCTTGGTCGGTGCCGGCCTTGATGGACATCTCCAGCGTCTCGCTCGTCTGCTTGATCAGACGCTTAATCATGCTGCTGACGTCTTCCTCGGTCACATCGCGGCGCTCGTTGACCTCGATATTCTTCACCTCGGCCTTAACCTGGCGAATGATGGACAGGCGAACCTTGTCCTTGGCCTTCATGGCCGCGATCATTTCTTTCTGCAGCTCTTCGTTAGTCATCTGCAAATCCTCTCTAATAGCGTGGGCGGCACTCACGCGAGCACCGCCCCATGGTTACTCAGTCTTCGACGAATCGTCGGTCGAACTCTTGGTGACGCCCTTCAGACTCACGTTATAGGGTACGTCCTTGGGCATGGGGTTGACGGTGATGTCGGCATCCTTCTTGTACTGCTCCAGCCACTCGCTGTACGCGGTGCTGGCCGCTTGCGTCTTCACCACGTTGGAGACGTACTTTTTGATGTCCTTGGGCACCTGGTTGATGTCATCGACCTGATTATCGACATGGAAGTAGTCGGTGCACTTGATGATGTGGTAACCATAGGTCGACTCGACGACTTCGCTCACGTCGCCCTTGTTGAGCCCCTCGAGCGCCGTCTGGTAGCTGTCGACGAAGGTGGTGAGCTTATCCCAGCCCACATCGCCCTTCTTCTCCTTGGAACCGGTGTCTTCGGAGTACTGCTCAACGGCGTCCTCAAAGCTCAGCTCACCGGAGTTGATCTTGTCCAGACACTCCTGCGCCTTGGCCTTAGCGGCAGCCTTGTCCTCGTCGGAAGCGTCGGAATCAACCTTGATCAGGATGTTCGACGAGCGGCGAGCATCGTTGTAGTTAGACAGGTTCTCGTTGATGTAATCGACGATCTCGCTGTCCTTGGGCTTGCTGGTGGGCGCCACGGCATCCTTGAGTTTCCGCTGCGCCAGACTCTCCTTGAGCGAATCCTTGTAGGTGTCCTCGGTATAGCCGTAGGTCTTGAGGGTCTTCTTAAAGGCCTTGGCACCGCCCGCGCTCTTGCACGCGTCCTTCCAAGCCTTCTCGACCTCCTCGTCCGACACCGTCACGCCGTTCTCCTTCTGCGCCTGTTGAAGCAGAATCTGTTGCGTGTAGGAGTCGATAAGCTGCTTGCGGTACTTCTTGGGCGTGAGGTCGTTGTCGACCAGGTACTGTGCCCAGTCCTTGTCCTTGGTGTAGCCGTAGGACGTACGCATGCTCATGATCTGCTTGGTCACGGTGTCCTCGGTGAGGTTGGTGCCGTTGATAGTAGCAGCGACACCGCCGGTCAGCTTGTAGCCCGAGGTGTCCTCGGCCTGCGACATAAGGCCGGAGCACGCCATCGCCGAGACGGAAAGCAGCATTGCCAGCACGCCGATGACCACCAGGACGATCTTGACGGTCTTAGACACGTACGTCTTGCGCTGCTTCTTGCGAGAGCTGGAGGCAGCGCGAGCCTGCTGCTCGGGCGTCGGCGCGGCCTCGGAGTTCTTTTTCTTATTTGCCATAGTTGGCCTTTCGCATAACGAATCGAACAAACGCCATTGTGTCACAACGCAGCCCCCGCGGCACGCTTGGTGCATTGGGGACAGGTTAATCTGCACCATTTTGGTGCAAAGGGGACAGCTCTGGAAGCCGGCAGTTAGGGACAGTCCCCAAGTGCCGGCTTAGCCCCACCCTAGAAGTGACGGCGGATGGCGTCGACCATGCCCTGGGGCGTGGTCTGGCCGAGCACGTCGGCTGCGGCATCGGCGTCCATAAAGATGTTCATGAGCGCCTGCAGAGCCTCGACCTGGCCGCCCGGCTCGGCGATGCCCAGATTGATGACGATCTGCGCCGGCACCGGAGCGCCCATGCCAGCCATAGCGTTAAATGTCACGGGCGCGGCGGGCTTCACCACCGCGATATAGGGCTTGGCCACAAACCCCGGATCGGTATGCGGAATGGCAATGTTTGCCGCCGGCATGGCAAGACCCGTGGGATAGGTATCCTCGCGCGTGCGAACGGCGTCGAGCCAACCGAACGCAATGTAGCCACGTGGTGCAAGCTCGCCCTCGAGCCGCGCAAACACCTCATCCGGTGTTGCACACTCCCAATCAAAAAACACCAGCTCAGGCGTAAACAGCGCTTCGTTATCCGCCATGCGCTCACCTCTCTCATCTAGTCACCTGTGACGTTCTTGAATGACCAGTCGTTAAAGACCGTTCCCGATGACTACCCAAAACAAAGGGTGGCCACGCGCGCCTTGGCGCCAATGACCACCCTGACTACTCGGCTAAATTGTACTGTGCGCCGCTAGCCGCGAGGCGCGTCAATTGCAACCTTGCCGCTCTCCAGCACGTGGACGCGGCCGTCGGCGAGCATTTGCACGACCTCGGGATACAGCACGTGCTCAATCGCGTGGATGTGCTCCTCGAGCGTGTCGACATCCCAACCTTCCTCGACAGCCAGCGCACGCTGGGCGATGATGGGACCGTTGTCGTAGATCTCGTTGGCAAAATGCACGGTCACGCCAGTTACCTTGACGCCGCGCGCAAAGGCATCGTCAATCGCATGCGCACCGGTAAAGCTCGGCAGCAGCGCCGGATGCAAGTTGACCACGCGGTTGGGAAACGCCGCCAGCAGCGGCGTGTGCACCATGCGCATGTAGCCGGCCATGACCACATACTCGCAGCCGCGTTCGAGAAGCTCGTGCGCGATGATCTCGTCGGCGGCGATGGGGTCGGCGTAGACATCCTTGGACAGCGTGAGCGTCTGGATGCCCGCGCGCTCAGCGCGCTGCAAACCCTTAGCCGAAGGACGGCTCGACACCACAAGCTCAATCGAAGCGTTGAGCTTGCCGGCGGCGATCAGATCGATCAGCGCCTGCAGGTTGGTACCCGAACCGCTGATGAGCACACCGATCTTGAGCGGCTCGGCCGTATCGGTGCCGGTCGGACGGGTGTAGGGCACAAAATCCAGGCCCTCGGCAGCAGTCATCTGCTCGTTAGCGCTCATCGGAGTACACGACCTTACCGGAGCCCTCGACGCACTCGCCCACGCGGAACGGCTTCTCGCCCAGCGCGACCAGGGCCTCGGTCACCGCGGCCTCGTCCTCGGGAGCGACGATCAGGCACAGGCCGACGCCCATGTTGAAGGTCTTGCATGCCTCGTTGGGCGCGAGCTCGGCCTGGCGCGACACGTAGGTGATGACGGGAGGAACGTCCCAACCCATCTCGGCACCGTTGCGGGTGACCACGGCGTCGACGTCGTCGGCGAGCGCGCGGTTGAGGTTCTCGGTAATACCGCCGCCAGTGATGTGGGCAATGGCGTGCACCGGAGCGCCGCCGCGCAGCAGCTCCAGAATCGGCTTGACGTAGATGCGCGTGGGAGCCAGCAGGGCGTCTGCCAGCGAAGCACCGCCGAGCTCCTCGAGCGGACGGCTCAGCTCCTCCGCCTTAGCAGCGGCCTCGGGCGTGCCCGGCTTAATGCCGTCAACGCCAATGACCTTGCGCACGAGCGAGTAGCCGTTGGAGTGCACGCCGGTAGAAGGCAGGCCCAGGATCACATCGCCCGGGCGGACGTTCGCGGGGTTGAGCATCTTGGGACGGTCGACGACGCCCACGGTAAATCCGGCAAGGTCGTAGTCGGCAGGAGCCATGACGCCGGGGTGCTCGGCCATCTCACCGCCCACGAGCGCGCAGCCCGCGAGCTTGCAGCCGTCGGCCACACCCTTGATGATCTTTGCCATGTGCCCGGCCTCGATGTGACCGATGGCAACGTAATCCAGGAAGAACAGCGGCTCGGCGCCCGAAGCCAAAATGTCGTTGACGCACATAGCGACCAGGTCCTGGCCCACCGTCTCGTGACGGTCCATGATCTGGGCAAGCACGAGCTTGGTGCCCACGCCGTCGGTACCGCTAATCAGAATCGGGTCTTCCATATCCTTAAGCGCGGCGGCCGAGAATAAGCCACCAAAGCCACCGATACCGCCGATGACCTCGGGACGGTTGGTGTCCTTAACCATCTGCTTAATCGCGTCGACGGCGCGGCCGCCCTCGGCGGTATCGACGCCGGCGTCCTCGTACGTCACATGCTTGCTGTCGCTCATCTGAGCCTTCCTCTCCCACTACCGTGGCGCCGCGCGGGCGCCAAACGGTGCTCATAGTTGCGTTCATTTCGGCGCGTGCCATAACAGCACGCGCCGTCATATCAACAAAACAGCAGGTAAAACCTACCAAAATAAACCTGTCCCTACATGGCAGGTTTTAGGCCTCGCCGTGCTCCTCTTCCCAGCTGCGGTCGTCGTATTTCTCGACCACGGCGTCGTCGTCAACGTGCAGCGGTTTGTCCAGGTTGCGAGGCTTAAAGCCCTCCATAAACTTATCGCGGCCAAAGCTCTCGGGAATCGCCACGGGGTAGCGGCCGGTAAAGCACGCATCGCAGTAACCGCCCTTGGGCATGACCTTAAGCAGGCCCTCGACCGAAAGGAAGGCCAGCGAATCGGCGCCGATATACTCGCAAATCTCGTCGACCGTCTTGTTGGCGCTGATAAGCTGCGACTGCACGTCGGTATCGATACCGTAGAAGCACGGCCAGATGACCTCGGGCGAGTTGATGCGGATATGAATCTCCTTGGCGCCGGCGTTGCGCAGCATCTTGACGAGCTGCACCATAGTGGTGCCACGCACGATGGAGTCGTCGATCACGACGAGGCGCTTGCCCTCGATGTTGTCGCGCAGCGGGTTAAGCTTCATGCGCACGCCCATGGCGCGCAACTCCTGCGTAGGCTCGATAAACGTACGGCCCACGTAGCGGTTCTTGATAAGACCCTCGCCAAAGGGAATACCGCTCTCGTGCGAATACCCCTCCGCGGGCGGCAGGCCGGAGTCGGGCACGCCGATGACCAGGTCGGCCTCGACGGGCTCCTCATGTGCCAGCTGACGACCCATGTCGTAACGGCAGGCGTAAACGCTCTTGCCGTTCATGATGGAGTCGGGACGGGCGAAGTAGACCTGCTCAAAGATGCAGTTGGCGGGCTCTTCGGCTGCAGGCACGCCCTGCTCGGATACCAGACCCTCGGCGCTGATGCGCAAGATCTCGCCGGGACGGACGTCACGGACGTACTCGGCGCCCACGATGTCGAGTGCGCAGGTCTCGGAAGCAACGACCCAGCCGCCGGCGCGCGTGACATGGACGGCGGAGTCGACCGTCGCGGCGCCGTCTTGCGAGGGCAGCTGCGAAACGGATGCGGCATCGGCCTGGTCCAGACCCTCGTCCACCAGCTTGCCCAGCACGAGCGGGCGAATGCCGTGCGGATCGCGGAATGCGTAGAGCGCCTGCTCGTTGATGAGCGTCATGGCGTAGCCGCCGCGCACGAGCTCCATGGTCTTGCGAATGCCCTCGCGCAGATGGCCAGTACGCTGAGTAAAGTAGCCGATGAGTTTGGTCGCGACCTCGGAATCCGAGTTGGAGAGGAACGGTACGCCCAGCTCGATCAGCTGGCGACGCAGCTCGTCGGTGTTGACGAGGGTGCCGTTGTGCGCGAGCGCGATAATGACGCTATTGATGGTAGAGAGGTGCGGCTGAGAGGCTTCCCAGCTCTTGGCGCCGGCGGTGCCGTAGCGCACATGACCCACGGCCAGCTGACCGGAGAGCGTCGACAAGTCGGCATTGGAGAACACGCGGTCGAGCAGGCCCAGATCCTTGCGGACCATAACCGTACCGCCGTCACCAACGGCGATTCCCGCCGATTCTTGGCCGCGATGCTGCAGTGCACGCAGGCCAAAGTACGTCAGTCGAGCCACGTCGCGATCGGGCGCCCAGACACCAAAAACGCCGCATTCCTCATGCAGCTGGTCAGAGTCCGGATCATACGTCGACATGGCGTTCACCTGTCCCGCGGCACGCTCGGCCGCGCGGATGGTTTCTTGAGACATGGCATCCCCTCAGAGCCTCGTATTTTGGCGTTACCCGCCTTATTATACGCACGGCGCGACGCGCTCCCCCGCGCATGAGCAGCGCTTTTTAAAAGCCCACCGAGCTTATTATCCGTTTTGCGACCAAACATTTTATTGGGTAGTCCACTCTCAGGGGCAACGGCCTCGAAGACTTCCCGTGCGCCGTGTCTCGCCCGCGCTAGGGGCTACATTGTTGCAATTGGGACGTTCGTCCTGTCTTTTAGCTGGTCGTCGGCGTATCCTTGTAGGCTACTACAAGACGAGAAAGGTAGCGTATGGATCGAAATCAACTCGACCCCAGTGTCCCCAGCACCACGGAGGCCAAGAAGATCCCCCTTATCATCAAGGTCTACGCAGTCCTGTGCACCCTATCTGGCGTGGGCACGCTCCCGTCAGTCGCCGTCTTTATGTGGCAGGTCATCACCGCACTCATTAACGGCAACGTCGCCGCTAAGCTCGGTGATAACACCCTGGTCGCGGTTGGCCTTATCGTCGCCGGCATTATGCTCTCGGCGGCAAGCGCGATCATCTTGATCGTCTTTGGCCTGGACCTCATCAAGGACCAGCGGCGCAATGCCGCCCGCCTGTCTTACGTCCTCATCGCATTTACCGTCGTGGAGCTTTTAGTTGACGTGATGCTCCAGGGCATCGGACCCTTCCTGCTGCGCCCCGCCGTCCAGCTTGTCATCCTCATTGCGCTGTCGGCCACCGTCGACCCCACGCTACGCCAGGAGCGCGAACTGCAGCGCCGTCTGCAAGAGATGCTCGACCGCGATGCCGCCGCCGAGGGGATGCTCGGCCGCGACGAAACCGGCGAGGGCTACATCAAGCTCAACTACTTCAACCTGTTCTGGGTATTCTTCGTCTGCAGCGTGTTAGGTCTCATTCTCGAGGAAGTCTGGCATATGGTCGTCGTCGATCCCGGCGTCTATCAGGACCGTGCCGGTATGCTATTTGGCCCCTTTAGCCCCATCTACGGATTTGGCGCGGTGCTCATGACCATGGCGCTCAACCGCTTCTATAAAAAGAATCCTCTGATCATTTTCCTGGTAAGTGCCCTGATCGGCGGCGCTTTCGAGGTGTTTGTAGGCTGGTTTATGCAGACCTCATTTGGCGTGGTGTCGTGGAGCTATTCACACATTAGGCTATTCGGCATGCCCGATCCCATCGCGGTATTGACCGGGGGACGCACATGCACGCCGTTTGCCTGCATGTGGGGCCTGGGTGGCCTCATCTGGATCAAGGTCTTGCTGCCGCGCCTGCTTAAGCTCATCAATATGATTCCATGGAAACGCCGCTACTCTGCTACCGTCATCCTGACCGCCGTCATGTTGATCGACGGCGTCATGACGTTGCAATCGCTCGACTATTGGTATCAGCGCGTCAACGGAACCGTTCGAAATATTCCCGTCGCACAGTTCTATGACAAGCATTTCGATAACGAATATATGGAGAACCGTTTTCAGAGTATGACCATGAGCCCCAAGGACGCCACACGCGTGTAGCAAACGCCAGAGCAAAATAGCTCCAACACATCAAAGCCCGCTGGCAGATCTACATGAACTGCCGGCGGGCTTTCGCTATAGACAGACTCGGATTGCCGACGAGGCCTTACGCCTCGCGCTCGACCTCGCTCACGCACTCGTTCTTGATGGTGCCGGCGAGCGACTGCAGCGCATCGACCACATGCGGGCGAATGTCTCCGCCAATGAGCACGAGCATGATGTCGTCGCCCACGGTAAGCTCGCCGCTCGCCAGCCACACGCGCACATAGCCGATACCCGGCATCGTGCGCGTCGCCTCGATAGCGGCCTGCACCTTTTCGGCATCGAAGCCAAACACCATGCCGCCCACCTTGTGGCCTGGCGCCACGCCATCGGTCTCGACTCCGCGCACTTCGGCCTTGGGCGTCGCGCGCACCACGCCGTTGTGTGTCAGGTACATCCCACAATCAGCCGCCGAAACATCGGCCTTGGCTTCGCGCAGCCAAGCATCAACCGAAGGCATCGATTTGCCGTTCTCAAGCATCATTTCTCCTTTTGATTTCCAGGGTAGTCTTTTTGGGACGGGGCCCGGACACTTTATTCCTCGACCGGCGTGAGCACCATGACGGCGCGCGTATTGCTAAATGACAGCGAACGGCAGGTCACAAGCGTTACGACCTTGGTTGCCGAAGCGGCACGATCGGTGGCATCGCTCGCCACGGCAGAGGCACCGTCGAGCATCTCGGACAGATAATTCTTCAGTCCGTCATCGCCCTCAAAGTTGGGCGTGCGCGCCTTGGCATACGTGTCCTCGACCACCTTGGTCGCCAGCGGACGCAGCTTATACGTCGCGTCACGTGTGATGTAGTACACGTAGTCCATGCTGTCGAACGTCGCTTGATCGGTCGTATCCGAAATCACGTTGAACATCGAACCGTCGTTCATGTGATGACCGTAAATCGTGGTCTGCTGATCCACCATGCCCGGCGCGGTGTCGTCGCTATCCAGGAAGATGGCACCCGACGCATTGGCGGTGCCGTCGAACAGCGTGTTGAGGTACTTGGAGTTGTTGTTGGTCTGCACCACGGGGTAGTTGATGTTGGTGCCGGGCGCGTAAATCCAACCCACAACCTCGGGATTTGTCTGGGCAAGCGCATTGAAGTCGATAATTGGCACGCCACTGGCGTCCTTGTCGCTCACATATTGCTTTTCGATTTTTTGATACGACTCGCTCGCCTGCTTGTAGCCAATCTGCGCGTTGATAAAGATAGCGGCCGCAGCAACGATCAGGCCAATACCGATGATGATGAGCAGAATGGGAATAATGGAGCGGCGCTTTTTGCGCGGCGGCTCGGTATAGCTCGATGGCGCGGTATGCGCCGAAGAGCGAGGTGACTTCTTGGCCGTACTGTATGACGAAGGGCGATATGCAGCAGGTGTATCCTGACGGCGATGCTTCGCCGGCGTCACAGGGCGCGGCGCGCGCGGTTGCTGAGGAGAGGATGTCCGACCCCGCTGCGGCGCGCGGGCCGCTCCCGACTTGGCTGGATCGGGAATCCGAGAAGCCGAAAAACGCTTTCCCTGATAGTCGGACATGGCTCTCCTTATGCTGCAAATGGACTGGCAGAGCGCTTAAGCGTCAGCCATCTCCTGCTTCATCTTCTCGACAACCTTGCGGTACTCGGGGTCGCAGGCGCCCAGAATCTGCGTGGCGTAAATGGCAGCGTTCTTGGCACCGTTGATGGCCACACAGGCAACGGGCACGCCCGAAGGCATCTGCACCATCGACAGCAGCGAGTCCATACCACCCAGATCGCTCGTCTTCATAGGCACACCGATGACCGGCAGCGGCGTAAACGCAGCAACGACACCGCCCAGGTGAGCAGCCTTGCCGGCAGCAGCGATAATCACCTTGATGCCGCGATCGGCAGCGGTCGAGGCCCACTCATGGACCTTCGCCGGCGTGCGGTGTGCGCTTGCAATCACGAGCTCATAGGGCACGCCCAGTGCCTCGAGCTCGGCGGTGCAACCTTCCATAACGCCCAGATCGGACTTGGAGCCCATGATGATCCCGACAACCGGCTTCTGATCTGCCATAAACAAAGACCTCCTGTTGAGAGCGGTGACGCGGCGGATCCGCGACCCTTAACTACTGAGAGTAGTATAGCTGCTCCCGTCCCTGCGGTCTCTGTGGCGCTTCGCGGGCGGGCCAGGCTTTATCTTCACTCCGGTTGCTTCGCAAAGTCGTTCAGATAGAGCCTGGCCCGCCCGCGAAGCGCCCTGCGACCTACCGGATATTGCCATGACGTACGTTGGCTGAAATAATAAAGCAATGCCCGCCGTCCTTGACGGAGCGGCGGGCACGTTTGCTTAGTTGTCGCTGGGACTACTTAGCCTTGCTGCGACGATGGAAGAAAGCGCCGATCGCGGCGATGATGGCGCCAAGACCACCGACGGCCGCGACGGTCGCCGCCGTCTGGTCGCCGGTATTGGGGATCGCCGAACCGCTCTTCTTGCTGCCCTGGGCCTTGTCGCCTGCGGGCTTGCCCGCCTGGTTGCCGCCGTTTGAGCCATTGCCGGAACCCTGGTTGCCCGAGCCGCCCTGGTTGCCGGAATCGGCATCCTTGAGGCTCTCAATGGCCAGCTTGAGCTGGTCATAGGCCGCCTGGAGCTGGATGTCGGAAGCATTCTCATCACCCAAGACGTCCTCGGCGTAGGTAATGGCATCCGTCAGGGCCTTGACAGACTCGTCCGTCTTGCCCCTGGTGTCAGTCTCCTTCGCCTGCTTGACCAAGGCCTTGAGCTGCTTCTTGGTCGGGTTCTCGACCGGGGTCACCGGAGTCTTCTCAAGCGCGTCGCGAGCACTCTCGAGTGCCTTGAGTGCCTGGTCGACCTCGTCCTGCGTGGCGTTCTCGTCGTTCAGGATGGCGCGGGCGCTCGCCAAGGCGTTCTGGAACGCGGTCCAGGAAGCCTCGGTGTAGTCGCTGGCCTTAAGGTCGCCGGCTGCAACCTCGGCATCAATCTTTTCAATCGCGGCAGTGAGGTCGTCCTTCGCCACCGGATTGGGAACGGCCGTACCGTAGAACTTGAGCTCCGCCATGCTGCAGTAGGCGTCAACGCTGCCACCGCCGGCGTGGAGCACCTTGACGGTCACGTAGCGACCGCGCGCGGCACCAAAGCTCATCTGCTTCCAGTCGCCACGGTCGGTGAGCACGCGGCCGTCGTTGTCGAAGGTAAACGTACCCATCGACGTGGCGGTGCCCATCTCATAACCGTCGGCGGTGTCGGAAACCAGCACCTCGGCCTCAAAGATATCGCCGTTCGTGCCGCCGTCCTGGCGCGGCAGGAACGTGACGTCGGTGAGATCGTAGTCGCGGCCCAGGTCGACGGTCAGGTACTGGGGCATACCGGCCTTATAGGCCCAGTCGCTGTGCCAGAGCGTCTGCTCATCGCCGTCAAGAGCGTTGACGGCGTTGCTGCCCTCATAGTCGGCCTCGCTCGAGAAGCCGGTCACCTTGACGTTCTCGCGGTTCTCGGGCGTGTTGATGAGGCTCTTCTCATCGACGGGGCGCATCTTGAGGCCGTCGATTGCCTTCTCGATCTTGGCCGTGGCGTCTGCGACATCCTTCTTGCTATAGCTGCCCTGGCCGCCATCGAGGAGCTTCTGAGCCGCCTCGACCGCAGCGGTGAGGGCTGCATAGGAATCCTTGGTGTAGACGGACTCGCTGTAGCCCGCGGCCTTGGAAAGCGCTGCCATGAGCGCAGAGGTGTCGACACCAGCCTTGACCTCGACCTCATAGGATGCGGTCTTGGAGGGATCGAGCACCGACGCCACCGTGATCGTTGCCTTGCCGGCCTTGTTGGCGCGCAGGTAGTAGCTCACGCTATCGCCGGCCTGGACAGCGGAGACGCTCACCACAGAAGGATCGGAGCTCTCGACCGTCACATAGGGGTAGCCGGCGCTCTCGGGCGTGGCCTTGGCGTCGACGAGCGTCACATCGCCCTCGAAGAACTCGGTCTGGTTCTTGCCCAGTTCGACACCCTCGATGGCCTCGACACCCTGTGTGTAGTTGAAGTTGATCTCGCGCAGCGTGAGCATCTGGTCACCCGATGCCTCAAGCGGCGTGATCTCGACCTTGGTCGCCTTCTTGCCCTTGTTCTCGGCAGAGAGGCCAAAGGCGTAGCGAGCCTGATAGGAATCAAAGCTTCCGCCCGAGAACTCCTGGGTCGAGCCGTCCTCGAACGTCACGACGGACTTAATCTTCTGCACGGTGCCGTTGCCACCGTTGCGGTTAACGACCTCGACGCTATCGAGTTTCGACGGCGTCTTGAAGGCGAACGTCATCGTGGCGGGCAGCTTGACGTAGGTCGGCATCTTGCCGTCGATCCAGTTGGGCCCATAGTTCCACAGGAACTCGAAGTCGTTGCCGCCCTCATTGTTGTCGAACAGTCCGTCATAGCTCTTCTGCTGGATGAGCTTCTCGACGTTGGTGCCGTCGTCGGTGGGGAGCTCGTCGTTGGTCATCGTGATGTCAAAGGCGTCGCGGCCGTACTCGGACTTGGTGGGCTGCGGGACACCGGGCATCGTCACGGTGCCATCACTCACGAACTCGAGCGCGTCGCACGCCGGGCCGACGAGCCAAGACGTCGAGGGCAGCTCGACCTTGCCGGCCGTCTTAGCCTTGAGTTTAAAGCTCGCGACCACACCAGTACTGTTGAAGAGCTTGGCGTCGCCGCGGTTGGCGAAGGCCAGGTTGATGGTCTGGTGGCCATCCGTGAACTGCACTTTCTCGCGCGAGAGGTTCTCCATGCCCGCCGTCGACGCATCCTGCGCGATGCTCTCGGAGACATACTCGAACTGGTCGCTGTTGAAGTTGACGAGCGCACCGAGCGCGTTGATGTTCTCGGCGTCGGTGGCGTAGACGTCGACCGTGATCTCGTCGCCGGCCTCGACCTCCATCTTGCTCGGGATCACCGCGAGGGTGCCAGCAGCCTTGCCCTTTTGCTTGGTGCCGCCGTCGAGCGCCGCCATGGTGAAGGAGTAGTCGTACACGTCGTAGACGCCGTTGCCGTTGAGGTCGGCGAAGTGGGCGCGGATCTGGGAGTCGAACGTCGAGGTGTCGGGCTCGCGGTTCTCAAGACCCAGGTAATTCTTCATGTTGGAGTAGTCGCCGTCGGAGACCGTGGCCTTGTTGAGGTTGGAGCCCACAGCGAAGCCGTCCGTGCCGTCGGTCTTGTAGATGGCGATCTCGGAGGCGGAGAAGAAGTTGCCCACGGACGCGAGCGGCGTCATACGCACGTAGCGCGCGGCCACGGCGCCGTCGAACGCCACCGTCTTGCAAGCGGCGGAGCGCTCCCAGTCGACCTCCTGCGTCGTCCAATGCACGCCGTCGAGGCTCGTCTCGATGCGCATCTTGGTCACAGTGCCGTTACCGGCATCATCGCGCGGATAGTACTCGAGCTTGTCGAGCTTGTAAGCGCGACCGTAGTCAACGGTAAGCGCCTTGCCCAGATCGTTGCCACCGGAGTGGAAACCGCCGTCGCCCGACTGGAACTCATGGTCGAAGGCGAGTTCGGCCTTATGGCTACCGTAGAGCGAGCCCTCCCAAGTGATTTCCTCGGCCTCAGGCACGTTCCGCCACGGGTCGAGCGCAGAGTTCGCCTCAAGCACGTCGCTCCATGCGGAGTAGCCATCGGCGTTGCGCGAACGAATCTGGTAGGTATGCTTGCTGTTGTAGGCAAGATCGGTATGCGTGAATTCTGCTGCATCGCCCACGGCGAACACAGTGCCGTCTACCTTAAGGTCGTAGGAGGTAGCACCATCGACCTTCCCCCAGGTGAGCTTAATGCTCGTGGGGGTCGTGGCGTCCTCGGGGGCAGCAAGGTTCGCGGGTGCGGAGAGGTTCTCGTTGAAGCGGTCGGCCGCGAGCGTGGCATCGGCGTTCACGAAATCGCCCAGTTCGAGCGTCTGCGCTGCCGTGGCGACATCGGTCTTCGCGAACTTGACGTAGACCTTGGGATTCGTGGTGATCTTGGTGTTGTTGAAGCTCTCGCCCTGCTCGGCCTCGGTGCTGCCTGCGTCGCTACCGTAGTGGTTGAGGTTGGGGGTCTCGTTGTAGAAGTAGACCGCCTGGCCGGCCTCGGGGGTCGCGGCGTCAAAGGCCTCCTGCGAGTCGACCTCAACCACGTTGAGCGCGGATCCGCCGTTCTTGGCGGAGACGCTCGTGGGCTTGGCGGAGACGTTGGCCACAAAGGTCGTGGTGCGGTTGGAGTCGTAGCCGCTGTAGCCGCCCTGCGATGCCTCGGCGGTAAAGGTCGCCGTGCCGCCCACCACGCTCGACTTATAGACGGTGCTCACATGCTCACCGTAGGAAATATTGTCGATTGTGCCGTAGGAATCGTCCTCGGTCGTGTTGTTCTCGATGGAGGAGCCGTCATCCTCGTACTGCGTAAAGCTGCCCTCACCCTCGGTGGCGAAGAACTCGACGATACGCTGGCTGCGATTGGTGCCCTTGGTGTTGGTCTCGGTCACAGCCTCGGGGTTGTTGTTCTCGGCGTACATCGGCACGATGGCGTTGGCCTTAACAAAGAGTGGCAGCTTCCAAAGCGGAGCCTCGTAGTTGTTGAGGACCTGACCGCCGCGGTACTGCTTGCCCGAGAAGTAGTCAATCCAGATGGTGGGATTCTCGTCGGTACCGTAGTTGGGCAGGTAGATACCGTTGCGGACATCGTTGCCGTTCTCATCTGCCTGGGTATCCTGATACACCGGTGCCACCAGGAAGTTCTCACCGAACATGTACTGCTACTGCGTCGAGGTGCTTGCGGCGTACTCGGAGTTGTCGGAAAGCAGCATGGCGCGGATCATGGGAAGGCCGGTATCGCCGTTGCCCGTGTCGATGTTGGCCGCCGAGGCCGCGCTCGTGTAGATATAGGGCATGAGTTGTGCTTTGAGCTTGAGATAGAAGCGCGAGATGCCCGTGTATGGATCGCCGTGCGTCATGGGCGACTTGCGGTAGGTGCCCCAACCGTCCATGTCAAGCATAGAGGGCGTGAATGTCTTCCACTGGTAGTCGCGAGCGGAGATGATGGGATCGCCACCAAAGATGCCGTCCATATCGGAGCCGATGTTGGGGTTGCCCGAGAGGCTCTGGCCGATATACGTGGGGATATGGAAGCGAATGTACTCCCAGTTACCGCCGTACTGGTCGCCGGTCCAGATGCCGCCAAAGCGCTGCGTGCCGGCCCAGCCGTCAAGCGTGATGATGTTGGGGCGCTTGTTGGCGCCGGTGGTCACGGTGTCATAGGCCGTCTTGATGCCGTTGAGGCCAAAGGAGTAGCCGGAGCCGACCCAAGCGACGTCGGTCTTGAGCGTGGTGATGCCACCAGTCTTAACCTCAGAATCGAAATCGCGCAGCAGATGCCACGGGGTCTCGGAGTTGCTATCGGGCTCGAGGTTCGACTGGGTCCAGAGACCGGTGCTCACGCCCTTTGAGTTGGCATACTCGGTGAACTTCTTAAGATTGTCGACGTTGGCGCGCACGGCGTTGAGGCGCTCGGCAGAACTCGTTCCGTCGGAGTTGACGCCGCCGGTCTTGTAGTAACCGTTCTGGCCGTAGCCAGCACCGTAACCGTCGTTCGGCAGGAACCAGCCGAGCGGCATGTCGTTGTCCTCGTAGTCATCGATAACCTGCCGGGCGGAGAACTGGCGGTCGAAATCGGTCGCCTTCATGTTCTCGGTATCAACCGTAGGGCCCTCACCGTTGAGCGTCTCGGCCGCAAGCGTGCCGTCGAGCTTGTAGCCCGTCGACATGCCGGACTCGTATTTAACGTCGCCCTTCTCACTCGAGGACTTGCTGCCCTTGGTCTCCCACTTCTTTTGACCCGAGGTCGTTGACCAGCCATCACGGTTATAGGCATTAAGATGACCCAGGTAGAAACCGTACTCGGGCAGCAGCACCGGATTGCCAGTCACCTTGTAGTAGTCCTGCAGCATCTCGGTTGCCACGTTCGAGGCGCCCTCGTTGGTCGCCACGAAGTAATAGGCATCAAACTCATTCTCGCTGTGCAAAGTCGTGACCGTCGATGAGTCCGTGGAACCGAAGTCGTAGGAACCCTCTGCAAACGTGTTTCGGAGCACGCCGTAGCCGTCGCTCGTCCAATAGAACGGGTTGGGCGAGGCAACGCCGCCATCGGTCCAGTTGTTAGTGTTGGAGATGGCGATGGTCTGGTTGGTGTGCAGGAAGCGGCCGTTCTGGGTGCCGCCGCCAAAGAAGTTCTCGGACTTCTCCTTGGCGAGCGTCTGGACGGTACCCTTCTTATCAAGGTCGAGGGGCGCAGACTCAGAAACCACGCCACGGTCGCCTGACTTGATACTCATCTTGCCAGTCGCCTTGTCCAGGATCACGGTCGCCTTTCCGCCGGTGATCTCGATAGTGTCGCCCTTGTCGGCAACCGTCGCACTCGGCTTGCTGTAGGTGTCCGAGGTATCGGGCTGAGCCTGGATCTTAGCCGTGTGGGACTTACTGCGCGGCGTGGCGTACTCGGAAAACTCACCCTTGGGGTCGACGTTATAACGGAAAATACCGTCCTCGAGGAACGTAATACGGCCCTTGATGCCGTCAGCGAAATCGATGTCGACGACGTTCGAGGCAGACTGAGACACGGTCGCTGAGTCGACACCCTTGAGTGGCGTGGCAATCGCCTGCTGGGGATTGGCAAACACAAGCGTCGCTGCAGTGGCAACGAGGACCGCGCTTCCCTTCACCCACCGTTTCGTAAAAATGGAATTCCTACACACCTGGACTCCTTTCCTCCGACATGCGGAAGTGTCGCGGACGCACGCCCTGCAGCATGGCGCACGCATCAAACGGGAGGGGTGTTCGGTACATTCCGTGCAGTGGGCCCACCCGTTACCAAGTGGTCAACTGGTAGTAACCAGATATCCACCTATTAGGTGGAGTCAGCATACAGGAGCAGTTGCGCAACCAAGTTCGGAATTCTCCCAGTGGTATTAAAATGAGCGTCAATGGCAAAGTGGGCTTAATAAGCCACACCAATTGGTTCTTCTCCCAAATATCAATTAAGCAAAAATGTACTGTTTATCTGGTATTACACAGACCATACCTTTCCCTCGGGAACTGGACTTCGCGAAGTTTCCCGAAGAAAAGGCTCAGCCGCCACCCTGCGACCTACCGGGGATTGCTATGACATACGTTGGCTGATTTGGTTTGAATAGAAAGGTTGACAGAGGGTGGTGGGCAGTTAGTTCAGATTTGTATTTTTTTGGCAGTGGCTTTTGCTTAATCATCTCGGTTTTTGAGTCACTGGGACCCAGCGATAAGCCTTTTCCGCCCTTGAGTAAGCATATCTGCCTCATTAGGAAAGCGAAAACAGTTCAATTGAGCCTAAATTAACCGACTTCTGCTCTTTGAGAGGTCGCGCGCGCAGACGTGGTGTAAGAGCGTCCTGAGGTCCGTCGCTGCAAGTCCCGAT
>CABUPE010000006.1 GCA_902493515.1 uncultured Collinsella sp. | reverse complement strand
GGCGGCGTCCATACTGGGCACCAGCGAGAAGTACATCTCGATGCTGGAGAGGGGCAAAGGGAGCTCAAGCCCATAAGGAGGGCCTACGAGGCATGGGTCGAGGCCGGACTTCCGCTCGATTGGGACAGGCAGGCCTTCGAGGCCGAGCGCAAAATGGATTCTAAAAAACACCTTGCCAAATAGGAGCCTCTTTGCATGTCCGAGGACGTTCCGGAGAGAAACCCCGTCACGCCCCCGGATTCCCGGTGGGAGTTCTAGACCTTGTCGGCCTTAGTACATACCGCCGCCCTGCTGACCAGCGGTAGCAGCAGCGATAGCGTCCTCAAGCTGAGTGTTCTTGGGCACATCGGAGACGGTGGCCTCGGTGATGAGAATCAGGCTGGCGACAGAAGCAGCGTTCTGCAGGGTGACGCGGCTGACCTTGACGGGGTCGAGGACGCCCATCTCGATCATGTCGCCCCACTCGCCGTTGGCAGAGTTGAGACCCTGGCCGGCGGGCAGCTCGGCAACCTTGTCGACCACGACAGCGCCCTCAAAGCCAGCGTTCTTGGCGATGGTAGCGACCGGAGCGGTCAGAGCCTTCTTGACGATGTCGACGCCGATCTTCTCCTCGGGGTCGTCGATCTCGACAGCGTCGAGCGCAGGAGCAGCGTCCATGAAGGCGACGCCACCGCCGGCGACGATGCCCTCCTCGACAGCAGCGCGGGTAGCCTGCAGGGCATCCTCGACGCGGTGCTTGATCTCCTTGAGCTCGGACTCGGTAGCAGCGCCGACCTTGATGACGGCAACGCCACCGGAGAGCTTTGCCAGGCGCTCCTGGAGCTTCTCACGGTCGAAGTCAGAGGTGGTGTTCTCCATCTCACCCTTGATCTGAGCGATGCGGGCGTCGATGGCCTCCTTGGAGCCAGCGCCGCCGACGACGACGGTGTTGTCCTTGGAGATGGTGACGGACTTAGCAGTACCGAGCATATCGGCGGTGATGTCAGCGACCTTCACGCCCAGCTCGTCCAGAGCGGCCTGGCCACCGGTGAGGACGGCGATGTCCTCGAGGATGCGCTTGCGGCGATCGCCGTAGCCCGGAGCCTTGACGGCGCAGACGTTGAGGGCGCCACGGATCTTGTTGAGGACCAGGGTAGGCAGAGCCTCGCCGTCGATGTCCTCAGCGATGATGAGCAGGCCACGGCCAGCGCGCTGGACAGCCTCGAGAACGGGCATGATGTCCTGAACGCTGGAGATCTTCTGGTCGGTGATGAGGATGTACGGATCCTTCATCACGGCCTCCATGCGGTCGTTGTCCGTGACGAAGTAAGCGGAGACATAGCCCTTGTCGAACTGCATGCCCTCGACGGTGTCGATGGTGATGTCGAACGTCTGGGAATCCTCGACGGTGATGACGCCGTCCTTGCCCACGACCTCCATGGCCTCGGCGATCTTCTCGCCGACCTCGGGGTCACCGGCAGAGATGGTACCGACGGAAGCAATCTGCTCCTTGGTCTCGACCGGCTTGGCCTGCTTCTTCATCTCGGCGACGGCGGCGTTGACGGCCTTGTCGATGCCGCGACGGATGGCCAGCGGGTTGGCGCCAGCGGCGACGTTGCGCAGACCGTCGTTGACGATAGCCTGAGCGAGCAGGGTTGCGGTGGTGGTGCCGTCACCCACGGTGTCGTTGGTCTTGGTGGCAACCTCCTTCACCAGCTGAGCGCCCATGTTCTCGATGTTGTCCTCAAGCTCGATCTCCTTAGCGACGGAAACGCCGTCGTTGGTGATGGTCGGGGCACCGAACGTGCGCTGCAGAGCGACGTAACGGCCCTTGGGGCCCATGGTGACGGTAACGGCGTCGGCCAGAGTGTTGACGCCCTTGGCGAGCTTGGCGCGGGCATCGGTGTTGAACGTAATGTTCTTTGCCATGGTAGGTAATCCTCCAAAAGAAATGTGACTCGCGTCGCCGCTTCCGAGTCCTATGCGGCGGACGCGTTCAAAGACGAATCAGAGATTCTGACGAGACTAGGCCTCGACGACGGCGTAGATGTCGTCGGCGCGCATGAGCAGATACTTCTCGCCGTCGACCTTGACCTCGTTGCCACCAAACTTACCGTAGATGACAACGTCGCCGACCTGAACGTCCATGGGGATGCGCTCGCCCTTGTCGTTGACCTTACCGGCGCCAACGGCAACGATGGTGCCGCGCTGCGGCTTCTCCTGAGCGTTGCTGGCGATGTACAGGCCAGAAGCGGTCTTCTGCTCGGCCTCGTCGGGCTTGACCAGGACGCGATCTGCAAGCGGCTTCAAAGACGACATGCTTGTTTCCTCCTTTTTGGGCCGCGCGGTCATGCCGCGCGGGTTAACCCTTTTTGTTTGCGTACGCGTTGAATGGTACCCACGAATGGCGGGTTATACAACACGGAGTCAAAAAATCTTATTTTTTGGCACTTAGATTTTCTGAATGCCGGGGGATAACTTAGAGGTGGCTCCCGGGGCGGACCGGAGGGCATGAAGTTTGCTGCTCTACAGTCCTGCGCAAGACGGAAAGCACATTAAGTGCTTTCCTTTGCGTGCGGAACTCGCGACAAACTTCATGCCCTCCGGTCCGCCCCGGGAGCCAGGTTAACTAATTCGGGCCCGGCATTCAGAAAAGTCAGTGCAGCAAAATGGCGATGCGGATGGAATGCACAAGATAGGGGCACGTTGTTGGGACGTGCTCTTTTAAGTTGCGGTGGAATAGTTCCTGTTTTTGGGCTTGAAGGCCGATTTTAGGGACTATTTCACCGCAACTGAGGGGTGGGATGTGGGGTTAACGCTCGTAGATTAAGTTACCTGCCAGGTAGGTGGCTTGAACCTTGGTAGCCTGGAGCTCTTGGGGGTCAACGGTGAGCGGGTTTTGGTCCAGGACTGCCAGGTCGGCATACTTGCCGGGCTCCAGGCTGCCGAGGTTTTGCTCGTCGCCCGCTGCATAGGCGCTGCCCAGGGTGTAGTTGCGCAGGGCTGTTGCTGCATCGATGCGCTCGCTCGGTAACCAGCCGCCCTCGGGCCAGTGGCTTTTGGGATCCTGGCGCGTGATAGCCGTGTAGAGCACGTTCATGCTTGTAACAGCTGTGATGGGGCTATCGGTGCCGAAGGCTTGGCGGATGCCGCGCTGCTTATAGGTCGCAAACGGCCACATGATGCGGCTGCGTTCCAGGCCCAGATCGCGCTCGGGGCCGCCCGGGTCGAGTGTAATGTGACAGGGCTGGCTCGAGGCAACGACGTTAAGCTTGCGTAGACGATCGATGTCCTCGGGCAAGAGGTTCTCCAGGTGCTCGAGCGTGTTATGGCCGTGCTGGGGCAGGCCGTACAGGTCGGCGGCCTCCTCGAAGATATCCAGCGCGGCATGAATCGCACCGTCGCCGATGACGTGGATGCGCACGGTATGGCCGCGCTCCGCGGCCGCCAGAACCAGCTTGCGCATGCGCTCGGCAGGAACCGTCAGGCGACCTTGATCGCCCGGGAAGCGCGGGTTGGTATAGGGCTCGGTGAGATAGGCCGTGTGTTCGCTCGACACGCCGTCGAAGAACTGCTTAAAGCCTGGCGCCGAAAGCAGCGCGTTGTTCGCGTAACGTACCTGCAGCTCTTCCAAGCGCGATTGGTCATCCAGCAGCGTGGGAAACAAATGGGCTCGGATGCCCAACTTGCCGGCTGCCTGCAGTTTGTCGTAGACGTCGTCGCGGATAAAATCGCAGCCCGGCATGGGCATGAGCGACATATCGCATATCGAGGTGATGCCCTGCTCGGCCATCCGCCTCATTTGATCGGCGTAAGCGCTTGCGATGCGATCCTCGCCCAGCCACTCAAGGCAGCGCGGTAGCAGCTGCATGGCAGCCGCCTCGTGAGCAATACCCGTGAGCTCGCCGTTTGCGTCCTTGTCGTAGCTACCGCCCGCTGGTGGCTCGCTGTCGCGCGTGACGCCGAGTGCATCGAGTGCGCGGCTGTTGAGCCACAGCGTGTGCCCGTCGCCCGAATACATAACACAGGGACGATCGGGGAATGCCACATCGAGCGACGCCTTGGTAGGATGCTCGGGCGGGTCCCAACGGTAGTCGCGCCAGCCCTGCGTCACAACCCAAGCGTCGTCGGGCAGGTCCTGGGAAAACTCGAGCGCATGTTGCACCAGCGCCGCCTCGGACGTGCCCATATCCATGAGCATGTACGGCGAGGAACCGACCGAGGTATGGAAGAAGTGCAGATGAGCGTCATGGAAACCGGGGCAGACAAACTGCTCGCCGTAGTCGATAACCGACGTAGCGGCAGGAGCGGCGGCGATCACGTCATCGGGCGCACCGACTGCGACGATACGGTCGCCTGCGATGGCAATCGCCAGCTCGCGGGTGGTATCGATGCCGTCTTGCGCGGTAAAGACGTTCTTGGAGCGGATAATCCGATCGATATGTTGCATGGGCATCCCCATCTCTGGCAGGAAATTCAACACCCCCGAGTGTACTCCCCCGCCCTTGCAACAAAACCCCAAGCGGCAAACGGCAACTTTACCAGCCCTAGCGGCAGGTGGCATACTGGAGAAAGCCTGTACGATTTTGCGATCAACCCAGCAAGGAGCAAATCGACCATGACGAAGACCAAGGCACAGCAGATTATGGCGGCGACCGAGGCTCGCGCGGCAGACGACGTCACCGCGGCCATCCGAGATATCGCCGCCGAGTTTGAGCCCTATATCATCAAGCAGCGCCGGCACTTCCATAAGCACCCGGAGCTGAGCCTTGCCGAGGAGCGCACAACCTCTGACATCGCCAACCAGCTCGACGCCATGAATATCCCCTACGAGCGTCCGCTCAAGACCGGCTTGGTGGCAACGCTTCGCGGTACCGCGCCGGATGCCTACCGCGAGGACGGCACGCCGCGCCGCCGTATCCTGCTGCGCGCCGATATCGACGCCCTGCCCGTCACCGAGCAGACCGGCGAGGAGTTCGCCAGCGTCAACGAGGGTTGCATGCACGCCTGCGGCCACGACTGCCACATCGCCATGATGCTCGGCACGCTGCAAATCCTGCGCCATATGACCGACGACATCCACGGCGAAGTCCGCATCGTATTCCAGCCCAGCGAGGAAAACGGCCAGGGCGCTAAGCTCATGATCGGCACGGGTGTGCTCGACGGCGTCGATGGCGCCTACGCCGCGCACATCTGGAGTGAGGTCGACGCCGGCACCGTGAGCTGCGAGCCCGGTCCGCGCATGGCCAATACCGACTGGTTCCGCATCGACGTCCGCGGCACCTCGTGCCATGGCGCCATGCCCCAGCGAGGTCACGACGCCGTCATGGTTGCCGCCGAGATCGTCAACGCCCTGCAAACCATCGTTTCGCGCGAAATCAGCCCCTACGAGCCGGCCGTCATCACCGTCGGCGAGCTGCACGGCGGCACCGCGCGCAACGTTATCGCCGGCACGGCCTACCTCGCCGGCACAGTGCGCACCTACGGCGATTCGACCCACGAGGAAATGCCGGAGCTCATGCGCCGCATCGTGGAGCATACCGCGGCAGCTCTGGGTGCCGAGGCAGAGCTCACCGACTACACCATCGCCAACTACAAGGTCGAAAACGACGCCGCCTCGAGCGAGCGCTGCCGTCAGGCTGTAATCAAGTGCCTGGGCCCCACCGGCCAAGGCCATTATCGCGGCACGCTTTCGGGCGAGGATTTTTCGGAGTACCTGCGTCGCGTACCGGGCGTGCTCGCCTTTGTAGGTACGCGCAACCCCAAGATTGGCGCCACGTACGCCCAACATTCCTGCTTCTACAAGATCGACGAGACCGTGCTGGCAAAGGGCTCCATGGTGGCCGCCCAGTATGCTATCGACTTTTTGGCCGAGCCCACGCAAGAGGAGCTCGACGGCCCCGCGATTACCGCGGTCGCCGAAACCAACCCCGATCTGGCCGCCAAGTTGCGCTCTGCCAAGGCGACGACCGCCGAGGCTCGCGACGCCATCCATGATGCCCGCACGGCTCGCCATGCCGCAATCAAGGGCATCCACGAAGCTCGCGCCGCTGCTCGCCACGAGGAGAAGCATAGCGAGTAGCCGTCACGCCCACCCATAACAACCTGGCTAGAGCAAAGCGGGGGCGAACGTTATCTCAACGTTCGCCCCCGCTTATGTGTCGACTGCTTTTCTAGCGCGTCCTCCGTCACGACAGGTAAGAGCGAAGGATGGTGAGCCAGCGTGGGGTTTCGAGGTGGATGATATCGTCGGGGACTCCGGCGGGCGCATGGCCGCCAAAGAGTAGACCGGCATCTGCCGGATTGATGAGGCGCACAATCCATACGGCAACGACCAGCACGCACAGAACAACAACCGCAATGTCGATGCCGCGCTTTAGCTTGCTCGATGCCACCTCCTCGCGCACGAACGCGAGCGCAAACGCAATCGGCACCACCCAAAACAGCGGATGATAAGCGAAGGCGGCCGCAAAATCGAGGCGCAGTGCTGCCAGCCAGGCCCTCGTCATGCCACATCCCGGACAGGGAATGCCCGTCATCAGGCGAAACACGCAGCCGATATCGAGCAGGTAGAGTGCGAGCCAAGCGACAAAGAGCGCGCCGATGCAAGAAAGGGCGCGGCGAATGAGCTCCGCCGCGCCCTTATGTCCCTGAGTGTCACTCACAATGTCTTAATCGTTAGGCACGCACGCCAAGACGGGTGTTGTAAGCCGTTGCCATGGCATTGGTATTCTTGATGATGATGTTCATGGCAAAGATGGGGCCAAGACCGCACAGCAGCGCGCCGACAATCTGCCACATAAGAACGGTGGTACCGTTCTCCTGGAACATCAGGCCATAGCGAGGAGCATTAGCCTGCAGGCGGTTACCGATCTTGTAGTACCAGTAGAGTCCGTAGAAGCCGCAGGTCACAAACGACAGCAGGATGAATTCCGCCAGACCCGGCGTGGAATCGCCGTCGTCCTGGCACATGACATTGATGTCGCGGGCGAGGCAATAGAGGAAGTAATACGAATAGATGCCGCAGGTCACGATGGAAAGCAGGAGCCAACCGATCACGCCACGGTCGGTCTTAATCGGAGCATAGCCCATCGGGGCAGGCGCAGGCTGCTGAGCATACTGCTGCTGACCGGTGTACTGCTGCTGAGGCTGAGGCTGAACTGCCTGAACCGGAGCGGGCTGAATCTGCGTGGGCTGCGGAGCAGGCTGGGGCTGAGGCGCGGGCTGCGGAGCAGGAGCAGCGGAAGCGGCACCGACGGCAGAACCGCAGACAGGGCAGAATTTGGCATCATCCGAAATGGGAGAACCACAAGTGGGACAGAACATAAGCTTCTCCTTTTCCTAAGGCGTTGCACGCCTTCAAACCTTACACGTCTATGTTCTCAACAATAGCCGCGACGTTGTTGCGCAACATTGACCAATTTCCGAGAAATTTTGCTGCAACCGTTTTCCCGGGCATTTTCTTGCTTTCGCAGTAGAAAAAGGCACCCCGGGCTCAGTTGCCCAGGGCGCCTCGACCGACTATTCGGTTTGATTGTTTTCGGCAGCAGGATTATCGCCCGGCTCATCCGCCGGCGTGGCAACGGCATTCCAATCGGGTTCCGCAGGCGTCGCCTCGGGCGCCGGTACGGGTTCAGGGGCAGGTGCAGGCGCGGGTGCCGGGGCAGGCGCAGGGGCAGCACCAGTGGCGGCCGTGGGATTGAACCCCGCAGGAGCAGGCTTCTTCTCACCCGGGAGCACAAACGTCAGGACATCATCGGTATCCTCATCGGCCCACCCGCTGGCATGGCGCGCGGCCCAGTAGCCAACGGCACGATATTTGAGCATCGTGCCAAACACATTCAGGAACACGGTGACAAAGGCGATAATCATCAGGAACAGGATGAGCGTAATGCCGCCACCCTCGATGATTGCCTCGATACCCGACGGACGAGAATAGTAGCCGTAGTAGCCATAGCTGCTAATGCCCAGCGCGGCAACAAAACCAAAGATGGCGGTAAAAATCCAGGTGATGATATTGGAAACAATGCCCGTCAAGAACTCGGGAAGAATCGAGGCACAGAACAGCTTGCCCAGGTTGGCCTTATAGGACTTCCAGACTTTCTCGAGCGAAAACGCGCTTTCCACGCGGCCAGCGACTGCAAAGTGCATCACAGCGGCATCACCAAACATCTTAAAGAAAATGCCCAACACCGCCGATACGATCATGGCAAAGACAAGCAGACCCATCGACCCGATGAGTGCGCCCTCGAGGCCGCTCGAACCGAAGTAATAGTACGAACCAACGGCACCGATCACAGCGCTCTCAAGCACCGAGAACACCACGCCAATCACTGGAATAATGGCCACGAACCCGAGCACGTTCGTAATGACAGACGAGAAGATGCCCAGTCCAAAGGAGGTCGAGCGCAGCAGCGGACGCTCCATGCCGTTATCGTCCTTGAGCGACAGGTCGCGACCCCACTCGATAGCAAAGCCAGCGCCGCACACGCTTGCCACGTAAGCGAGCAAAAAGCCAATGGCCGCCGCGATGCCACCGATAACGGGGATAAACAGCACCAGCACCGACACGACGCAGATCAGCGCCGGCAAAAAGGCAATCTGACATACGCGAACCAGGGCGCCGGGAACCTTAATCATGTCGTTGAAGGCCTGCGCCATGCAGCCCTTGGGCACGCTCATAGCCGGCTGGGGCGCAACGAACGGCTGCGGCTGCGGTTGGGCAAACGGCTGACCCTGCGGCTGAGGTTGAGCTTGCGGAGCGGGGCCGGCGGCCTTGACCTCGGCATTAGGAGCGCCGCACGCGCCACAGAACTTGTCGTTATCGCCCATGGGGGCGCCACACTGCGAACAGAACATCGAAATCATCCCTTCGTATCTAGAGCGAATCACCTGGATCGCAAACGATGTCTTTGGCAACATTATCGCCCAATGTGGGGACAAATACTCCAAGATGGCCGATTTGCAACGCAGGTGGCTTTATTCAATGATTCGAAGCGCGCACCAGGGCTAGTTCGTGCCGCGGAAGCCCTTGCCGACGATTTCGGAGCTATCGACGATGGTGATGAAGGCGCCAGGGTCAATCTCGCGGGTATAGCGGCGCAGCTGCACTGCCTCGCGACGGCTCAGCACGCTCATAATCACCGTGACGCACTTGCCCGAGAAGGCGCCGTAGCCACGGCTGATCGTTGCCGTGCGGTTGAGATGCTTGACAATAAACTCCTCGACTTTTCGCGGTTCGGTGCAAATAATCGTGCAGACCTTACGAAGGTGAATGCTCTCGATAGCCTTATCGACCACGAGCGTCTTGGCAAACAGGCCAAGCACGCAGTACAGGCCGACGCGCGGGCCATACAGGAAAGCCGCGATGGTCACGATGCCGATATCGACCAGCAGCAGCGCGCGGCCAATCTCGAGCGTGGTGCGGCGTTTGAGGATCATGGCAAGAATGTCCGTGCCACCCGTCGAGGCGCCGATGTCAAAGACAATAGCGCTGCCGAGCGCCGGCAAGATGACGGCAAAGCACAGGTCGAGCCACATATCACCCGTCAGAGAGACATCGGTCGGAATGAAGAGCTCAAACAGCGAGACGTAGGCCGAAAGCGCAAACGAGGCAAAGACGCTCCAAAGGATTGCCTTGCGCTCCAAAAAGATAAAGCCCAGAACGACCAGGACCGCGTTGATAATCCACATAAAGACGCCGACGGGCAGAGTCGGGAACAGCGTGGAAAGAATGACCGACACGCCCGAGGTGCCGCCGAAGGCAAAGTGATTGGGGGATTTAAAGGCCACGATGGCGAACGCCGTGAGAATCAGGCCCAGATTGAGCTCGGCAAAAAAGCGCGGAAAGCCTGGCTCCTGGCTGCGCTTGCGGCCGGCGCGCTCGCCTTGCTCAATAACATCGCGATCGACCACGCGCTCCATCGGCACCACGGGAGGACGATGCACTTCCTCGGCAGCACGCGACGCCGCCTCTGCCGCAGCGGCCTCAATCGCCCATGCCTTGCTTTCGGTCTCGTGTTCGTCGGCCATTACGGCAACCCCTCGTTAACAATTTGGAAACAATGCGCCCATTAGGGTAACGCGGAACGCGAAGATTGCAACCCTTAGTTAGACGAGCGGTATGACCGCATCGAGGGCATATAGAAAACGGCCGGCCGCGCTTTTACATGCGCGACCGGCCGTTTGACGTTTACGCAGATAAAACCTGCCAAAACAAACCTGTCCCTTTTTGGTAGGTTACTCGTGCTGGCTGGTGCGGTGCTCGTACTCCTCGGGGGTGATGACATCCTCGATGCGCAGGTTGACGCCTGCCACCTCAAGGCCGGTCATCGCGGCCAGACGCTCGGTGACGCGCGCCTTAACGTCGTCAAAGATCGCAGGCGCATAGGCGCCGTACTCGATGATGACCGAGATGTTGACGACCACGCGGTTGTCATCGGTGACCTCAACCGTCACGCCCTTGGTCAGGTTCTCGGCACCAAACTGCTCCTGCACAAAGTGCATGAGGTTACCCTTCATGCCCAGGACGTGCGGAACCTCGCGGGTGGCCATGGCAACGATCTTCTCGATCACGCCGTTGGAATAGGTCAGCGAGTCCTCGGACTCGTCCGTTTCCTCGTCGTCCATCTCCTCGTTGTCCTCGTCCGCATCGGACTCGGCCTCGACGAGCGCCTCGTCCTCGAGCGTCACGTCCCCGGCATCGGCGACGGCCTCATTCGCCTCGAGCTCGGTATCGGCCACATCGACCTTCGTGTTAAAAGCCATGGTTCCTCCTTATGCCTGCCGCGGATGCGACAGTCGAATACGTATTAGCGGCCGCTAAACAGGCGGCCGAAGAAGTTGACGATACCGTTCTCCCCGTCGCGAATCTGGCCGATCACGGCGCCGATCAGCACAAAGAATGCGATGACGAGCGTGTCCCACAGGCCCAACGTAAGTACCAGCACAGCGAGGATAAAGCCTTCCACGGCGCCGAGCGTAGTGTTGGGATGGCGCACGGCATAGCTCCAGATAGCAGCGCCCGTACCTTTGATGAGACCCATGGCCTCGTCGAAGTCGTTGGCGGCGCTGTCGTGCTGCTCGCCGGCCTCGGGCTTGGCGTCGGCGGACTCGCCTGCCGGCGTAGCGTTCTGGTCGATCGTCAGGCGCGGCGTGCGGGCGGTCTTGTCTTGGTTGGTATCACTCACCGGAAACCTCCACGGTCTGGACGGTAGTCTTGGACGGCAAAAAACGGACGCGCGCGGTCGTGCCCGGCGTGCCGAGCATGGTGTCGCAGGCCTTCTCGATGCGTTGCTGCATCGCGGCTGCAAGGGAGGCCACGTCCCGGTCGTCGAGCGCGATGGCTTCGACCTTAAAACGAACGCGCGACTCGTCGGAGCCTTGAACGCGCGCCTCGATATGCTCAACCATCACGCGATCATCGCACTCTGCCGCGGCACGGGCGCACGAGGAAAGCGCTGCGAGCGTGACCTCGATATTGCGCTCCCCCGCCGGATGCACGCAGGACGGCTCGCGACGCGCGAACATCAGGCGGAAAAAACCGATGAGCACGCCAAGCGCCACGATAGCGGCGCACACCGTAACGACGACGCGAGGCATGGTGTCACGCAACAGCAGCATAAAGCGATACGTATACGGTCCCCAGAACTGGCAGACAAGCGTACCCAGCGCCACGATGGAGGCGGCAAGATACACGATCGCTAGGGCTCGTTTGAGTACGCGCACGCGCGCTCCCTTCAGGTTTCGGTCCACAGAATGCAAAACGATTCGCATCATTATAAAAGAGCCGGGTCCGGTGCCATACGCACGCGGATCCGGCTCATCTATTCCACGAGGCTTGCATGCTCGCTTCATTATGCCCAGATATGCACGGCTTAACCCGTGCAGGCGCTACTCCTCCTCGAGGGCAGCGATGACCTCGTCGGTCATGTCCATGGTGCTGTAGACGTCCTGGACGTCGTCGAGCTCCTCGAGACGGTCGATAAGGCGCTGGACCTTCTTGGCGTCGGCGCCGGAGACCTCGGTCGGGGTAGTCGGGACCATGGTGGTCTCGGAACCCTTGACCTGGACGCCCTGCTCCTCGAGCGCCTTGGAGACAGCCATGACCTCGTTGGCAGTAGTCCAGACGATCCACTCCTCGCCGGCGTCCTCGTAGTCCTCGCCACCGGCCTCGGCGATGGCCATCATGAACTCATCCTCGTCACCGGCAGCACCGTTGGCGATCATGGTCTCCTTCTTGGCGTTCTCGTCCAGGATCTCCTTGGCGACGACGATCTGGCCCTTGCGCTCAAACTGGAAGGCGACGGAGCCCGAGGTGCCCAGGTTACCACCAGCGTGGGAGAAGGCGGAACGGACATCAGCGGCGGTACGGTTGCGGTTGTCGGTCAGGCAGTCAACGTACACGGCGACACCGGCGGGACCGTAGCCCTCGTACACGATGTTCTCGTAGACAGCGGCGTCGGCACCCGAACCGAAGGCCTTGTCGATAGCGGACTTGATCTTGTCCTTAGGCATGGACTGAGCCTTGGCCTTGGCAACGGCAGCAGCGAGGCTGGCGTTGTTCTCAGGCAGCGGGTCGCCGCCGAGACGGGCAGCAACGGTGATGTTGCGGCTCAGCTTGGAGAAGAGGGCGGAACGCTTGGCGTCCTGCGCGCCCTTACGATGCTTGGTTGTGGCCCACTTAGAGTGTCCGGACATACGTGTCTCCTATCGGTTTCGACCTAAAGCCCAGCGCAGATGCTCGGGCAATATAAACAAACGTCGTTATGATATACCTACTGGCCTGCGAGATAAACCCCAAAATGAAGGCGTCGTGATGATACAGCCCCTTGGTGCAAAGTAACCTGTCCCCTTTGCACCAAATTAGGACCAGAGGAGGTCGCTGCGGGTGATGGTGGCGCCGATGGCAAAGGGCATGCAGGCGATGACCGGATACAGGTAGCGCATGTAGGTCGAGCCGTTGCAGGGACCGATCAGGCACACGGCGAGCACGCCCAGCAGCGGCACCCAAATGGCCAGCCCGCGCCACGAATGACGACGTAGCAGATAGACCACCACGGCGATCATGATCCACACATAGGTGGCCGAGCTCATGGTGAGCGAGATAAACGGGATGCGCTGCACCGCCACGCGGTACAGGTTGATCAGGTGGTCGCACCAGCGCACAACCTTGCTATCGACCGGATGGAAGTCGAAGTACTTGAGGTTATCGGGCTTTGCCATTATCTCGGCACTGCGCGCCGTGCTGTAGACCCACGCATCGCGGGCACTCGGATAAAAGTAGCCGTAGTAGTTATTGATGAGCGCCGAGATATAGCACTCGGGATCCTTTTTGAACATCTGGGCCCACACCTCAAAATAGGCCTTGATGTCCTCCTGCGAGACGTACTCGTTAAAGCAGTTCTTGACGGCATCGGACTTATCTGGGTTGTAACGGCGGCCCAGATTCTCGTACTTGAGCACACGGTCGATCACGGCGCGCTCTTCGTCGGTCACCAAGCCGTCGCAAGGAGCCTCCACGATGGTGCCGTCCTCCTTAACCGTGGGGTTGACGCCCGAGTTGAGGCCGTCGTGCTTTTGGACAAAACGAGCCGTCTGCTGGAACGGAATCGAGAGGATTTCGCGCTTGGAACCAGGCGTGATGTCGTGTGCCGGCATAAAGACCTTGGTGAAGTACATATTAGAGGCAAGGCAGAGCGCAAGCACCGCAAGAACTCCCACCCAGCGGAAACGCGGGGTGGCGCCCGAAGGCGCAGCACCAGCCTGCTTGGCTGCACGACGAGCCACATGCACGTCCCATGCGCAAAGCGCCGCCGCGATTACGCATGCCGCCAGGGGAAACACCAGGCCGCCGTTGCGCAGAAACGTGGAACCCATGGCGCCCAGAGCGAGCAGCAGCCAGTCGTGGCGCGCAAAGAGCACAGGCCTCTGTTCGCCTGCACGCTCGACATTGGCATCGCGACGGGGCAGGCCGCAGGCCACGAGCTTCACGGTCTGCACCAACAGCACCAAAAACGCGTCGGCAAACAGCACGTCTTTGGTAAGCAAGGCCGCGTAGTTGGAGAACATGGGCATAAACACAAAGAACAGCAGGATTACGCCGCGGACCGGCAGGCTCACGCCCAGCTTGCGCAGCGACGAGATGGAATAGGCCATGCAGGCGGCCGTAATGACGAACTGAGCGCAGGTGTAGATGGCAAGACCTGCGTTGGCGCTGTTGAACAGTGAAAGCCCCAGCTGGACGCACGAACCGATGATAGCCGTATGCACCACGGGGTGATGTCCGTTGAGCAGCACATTGGGATTGAGCAGACGCAGGTAGTCACTCGTGCCGTTGGGGTAGTTGAACCACTGGCGAATCTGCGCACCCGTATCTCCCATAAAAAGGCCGGGCAGCGAAGCGATGAGCGTGGGCGCCCAGGCGACCATAAGCACCAGGAAGGGCCCGGCAAAGGGATGGACCGAGAGCACGGCGTGAGCCACACGCCATACGCGGCCAAAGTGCGCTTCGGAAAACGGAATGCGCCGAGAGCTCAACCAATCTAGACACTCAAAAGCCAGGTAGAAAGCAACGACCGCCAAGAGCATCCAGCCCGCACCGCCTATCCAGGCACAGATAATGCGGGCCTTGTCGCCGAGCACGATCTCGGCCGAATCGGTGAGGTCGTAGCTGCGGCCAAACACCATGCAGACGGCAAAGAACAGCGACGGAAGGATCACCGAGGGACGCCAAGCGTCGCCGCGGCCAAAGAATACGTAGCGAAACGGCAGCGTAAGCAGGCAGGCAAGCGCAAGCAGCATGACCGCGTCGGTATGGCCGGCAAACGAGAGGAGCACCTCGTAGCACACGTACAGCATGCCCGAGGCTTTGGGGTCAATCGCCAAGACCGCGTTGCTCGACACCGGGGCGGGATCGATGGAAAACGCCGTGGTCGCCAACAGCGCGAGCAAAAATGCGATGAGCGTCTGCTTAGCGGGGTAGCGCTTAAACCAGACGATGCGGGCAGCGTCGCGCGCAGCCGTTGTGGAGAGATCGGAATCCTTCACAGTCCGAAAGCCTTTCTAGAAACCTATCAAACTCGGCAAGACCACCACAAAGGTGTCTGTCCCCTTTGTGGTGGTTTTGGTGGTTAGGCGTCCAGGTAGACGCGCTGGGGCTGGTTGCGGCGACGGGCGAAAATGATGAGTGCCAGGCCCGCGATTACGAGCGGCAAACTCAGCAGCTGACCCATGGTGATGACGCCGCCCAGCAGATAACCCAGCTGGGCATCGGGCACGCGCACGAACTCAACGAGAAAGCGGACGATGCCGTACCCCATCACGAACACGCCCATAAACGTGCCCTGGGGCAGTAGCGGCTTTTTGCGGCTGAGCACCTGCAAAATACAGAAGAGCACGACGCCCTCAAGAAACGCCTCGTAGAGCTGGGAGGGATGGCGCGGCATATCGCCCGCGGTGCCGCCAAAGACCACACCCCAAGGCAGATCGGTCGGCTTGCCCCACAGCTCGCCGTTCACGAAGTTGGCGCAACGTCCCAGGCACAGCGCCAGCGGAGCACCGATCACAGCAAGGTCGGCGATGGTCCAGGCGTCGAGTTTATACATGCGGCACACGATGATGCCGCCCAAGATGCCGCCCACCAGGCCGCCGTGGAAGCTCATACCCCCCTCGTTGGTGGCAAAGATTTCGAGCGGGTGGGTCCAATAGTAGCCATCGCCGTAAAAGACGACGTAGAACAGGCGCGCGCCGATGATGAGACCAAAGACCGCGCCGACCACGACGCTCGTCAGGTCATCGATCGTGATGTCGAAGCCCCAACGACGCTGCGTGCGGTACATAACAACCGCCGTGAGCAGGGCGCCGACCACATAGGCCAGACCGTACCAGTAGATGGTGATGGGGCCCGCCGAGATCGCAACGGGGTCAAGCATATGGTAGAGGTCGTTGAGCATATCGATCCCCCTGCTCCCTACATACAAATGCGGCCGCGGGCCTTGCGCTCGCAGCCGCATATTTGGGCGTAACGTCTATGCGGAGCGTACCGTCCGCAGCTTTCGCATCTTAGAACGGTGCGTACTCGTCGTACAGGTCCTCGGCCTCGCCGGAAGCATTGACCTGCTCAACGCGGGTAACGCCGGGCACGTGCTCCTTCAGGATGCGCTCGATACCCATGGAAAGGGTCAGCGAGCTCATGGGGCAGCCGGCACAGGCGCCCTGCAGTTCCAGCTTGACGACGCCCTCGTCGTCGACGCCCACATACTCCATATCGCCGCCGTCGGCCTGCAGGTTGGGGCGAATCTCTTCAAGAACCTTCTTAAGCAGCTCTTCGTTAACAGCCACAGGGGCTCCTTTCTCACAATAACGCGGGCACGCCCGCGGACAGAAGCTATGTTACTACAGCCATGTACCCGCTCACGAGCCGTCCATGCGCGCGGACGCGACTTTCACGAGTAGTCAATTTGGGACGGGGCTCTTTTGGCTGTTTTGCCGCCAGCTGGCGTTGGCACGCGCTACTGCTGAGCCTGTCCCCCGGTACCAATCTGGACATCGACGATGACCTGGCGGTAACTGATGCCGCAGGAGTCGAGAATGCGGCGGCTGATACGGCCGTCGTCGGTATCGGCATACTTGTTGTCCAGGTAGACGACCTCGCCTACACCTACCTGCGCCAGGATCTTGGCGCAGTCGTGGCACGGGAACAGCGTGACGTAGACCGTGGAACCCTCAAGGTCTTTGAGCGAGCCGCGGTAGTTGAGCACGGCGTTTGCCTCGGCATGGACCACGTAGTTGTGCTTGTCCTGCAACGGGTCATCGCTCGTGCCCCACGGGAAAAAGTCATCGTTGAGCGCCGAGGGCGTACCGTTGTAGCCCACCGAAAGGATGCGGTGGTTGGTGCTGGCGATGCACGCGCCCACCTGCGTGTTGGGGTCCTTACTGCGGCGCTGCGCGGCGATGGCCACGCTCATAAAGAACTCATCCCAGCTAATAACGTCGCGGCGCTTGCCCGACGCGGTTTGATGAAGATCGTCCGACATGGCAGACACCTCCGAAATCGCAATAGTTTGACCCATTGTAGCAGGTGGAAGGTGGAGACGTTTTTGTCCCATTGCCCCCATCGCTACGCGCGGCGGGGCTTTTGGTTGATGTGGTAGAGCTCGGCGAGGCCCCGCAGCGTCAGCGCATCGTCGACCGTCAGGCTATGGCCGACCAGCGCCGCAAGCGCCTCGGCATCGTCGCCGGTAATGACGATGGGCACATCGCCCTCCCCCGCGGCCTTGGTCGCACGCATCTCGGCGAGCACCATGTCGAGCATGCCGTCGATGCGTGCCACCTCGCCCAGAACCACGCCCGAGCGCATGGCCTCACGCGTGTTACGGCCGATGACGTGTGTCGGCGCCGAGGGCTCAACTTGAGGCAGGCGCGCCGCAGCGGCCGAGAGCGAACGGGCGCCGAGCGCCAGCCCCGGCGCGATAACGCCGCCGACAAAGGTGCCGTGTGCGTCGATGACCTCGATATTGGTCGTCGTGCCCAGGTCGATCACAATGCACGGCGAGCCGTAGACGGCGCGGGCAGCCACGGCGTCGGCGATGCGGTCGGGGCCGATCTCGGCCGGGTCGTCGTAGTGGACGGGCATGCCGGTCTTGAGGCCCGGTCCCACGGTGAGCACGCGCCCCGTGCAGGTACGGGAAAGCGCCGCCTTCCACGGGCGCTCGAGCGCCGGCACCACGCAGCTCAGCACGGCAGCCGTGGGCACAAGCGCGCCCGGCATGCCCGCATCGGCTGCCAGTGCGGCCATGACCTGCACGAGACGCATGCGCGCCTCGTCTGCCGTGATGCTCGATGGCGTGGTGATCTCGCACGTCGCAAGCGGACATTCCTGCGCCGCGGCCGAATCCTCTGCAAACAGGCCAAAGCGAATGAACGTGTTGCCCACGTCGACCGTCAATATATATGCGCACCCATTAAGCATCGTCGGCGCTCCTTTCGTCTGCCCAGCAGTATATCGCCTACCTAAACCAGTCATCCCAAAATGACTAGCTTGCGGCTATACTGGTGCGCGGTCGTGCGCGAGCTCACGCGGCGGCCCTTGGTAACCCGACTTCCCGCGCCGTATCCGTAGCGGCGCTCCCGGGGGAAGCGGATATACGCAAAGGAGTTCTATATGAGCAATCCCTCGAACCGCGCTTCGATGCGCGGGCAACTCACGCTGCGCGGCGTCGTCATCGGCGTCCTTGGCTGCGTGATTATCACGGCAAGCTCGGCCTACACCGCCCTCAAGATGGGCGCACTCCCCTGGCCGATCGTCTTCGCTGCCGTCATCTCGCTGTTCTTCCTTAAGCTCATGGGCAACGCCAGCCTCAACGAGGCCAACGTCACCCACACCATCATGTCCGCAGGCGCCATGGTCGCCGGCGGTCTGGCGTTTACCATCCCGGGCGCCTGGATGCTGGGCTATGCCGACCAGATCAGCTGGCTCGACATGTTTATCGTGGCACTCGCCGGCACCATCCTGGGCCTGCTGGCCACCGCGCTCATCCACCGTCACTTTATCGTGGACGCCGCGCTTGAGTTCCCCACCGGCAACGCCGCAGCTCAGACCCTGCGTGCTACCGAGGCCGGCGGCAAAACCGGCAAGCAGCTCTTTGGTTCCATGGCCATCGCCGGCATCTATAGCGTGCTGCGCGACGCCCTGGGCATTGTGCCCAGCATGCTGTGCACGCTCAACATTCCCGGCGTGACCTTTGGTATCTACAACTCGCCCATGCTGCTCTCCGTCGGCTTCCTCGTGGGCTTCGCCCCGGTCGCCTTCTGGTTTGCCGGCGCGCTGCTGGGCAACTTTGGCATCATCGTGGGCGGCACCGCTGCCGGCCTGTTCGACGTTGTGACTGCGCAGGGCATCGTCAAGTCCCTGGGCATGGGCCTCATGATGGGCTTTGGCGTCGCCGTCGTCCTCAAAGACATCCTGCCGCAGGTCGCCGGTATCGTCCGCGGTCTTGCCGCCGACAGCTCCACCGACACCGACGAGCAGTCGCTCATCTCGGGCTCCCTTAAGCTCGACGCCGGCATCATCGGCCTGGGCGCTGCCGCCATCGCCGTGATCATCGCCATCGTGCTTGACCTTGGTCCCGTTCCGGCCGTCATCGTGACGCTGTTCACCTTTGTCACCACCATCATGAGCGCACAAAGCTGCGGCCAGACAGGCATCGACCCCATGGAGATCTTTGGCCTCATCGTCATGCTCATTGTGGCCGCCTTCGCTCAGATCGCTCAGGTCAAGCTGTTCTTTATCGCCGGCATCGTAGCCGTGGCGTGCGGCCTTGCGGGCGACGTCATGAACGACTTTAAGGCCGGCGCCGTGCTGGGCACCAACCCGCGTGCGCAGTGGATCGGTCAAGCCATCGGCGGCATCGTGGGCGCCCTGGTCGCCGCCGCCGTCATGGTCGCGCTCGTCACCGCCTATGGCCCGGACGCCTTTGGCCCCGACAAGAGCTTTGTTGCCGCGCAAGCAAGCGTCGTCGCCACCATGGTCTCGGGCATCCCGAGCGTGCCGTGGTTCGTTGGCGGCTTTATCGCCGGCATCGTCATGTACTGGCTCGGCATTCCAGCCATGATGATCGGCCTGGGCGTGTACCTGCCGTTCTACATGTCACTCACGGCATTCCTGGGCTCCTGCGTCAAGCTCGCCTACGACAAATGGTCCGCCCACCGCGACGCCACCGCTGGTCTTTCTGACGAGGAGAGGGCTGCCAAGGACGCCGCCTTCCAGGAACAGGGCCTGGTTGTCGCCAGCGGCCTGCTCGGCGGCGAGTCCATCGTCGGCGTTATCCTGGCGTTTGTCTCCGTGGGCTTAAGCCTGCTGGGCTAAGTCGAGCAGCTGCTCGACAGCAACCATATTGCCTACGGCTTGCCCGGCCGGTAGCTTTCACGGCTGCTGACCGGGCTTTTTGATATCGAAACAAAGAAAGGCCGGCGCGCTGCGTTTAACAGCGCGCCGGCCTTATCGGTTAAGCTATCGAAGCGTTCCTGCTATGAACCGAAGTTCGTTGCAGAATCTACGCTCGAAACGCTACATCTGCTTGCGACGACGATCGCCCAGCGTCACGCCCGCTGCCACGAGCGTCACACCGCCGATGACGAACACCTCGCCCGCAAGCGCGGAATTGTCGCCAGTCTGGGCGAGCGCGGCAGGCGCAGCCTGTTTCTTGGCAACGGGGGCCTTTGCAGCAGCCTGCGCAACCTGAGGCTTGGCCTGCGGCTCAGCCTTGGGATGATACTTGTCGTACTCGGCCTGAGCGGCAGCCAGGGCATCCTTGGCATCTCCGAGCTCGGCAAGCGCGGCGGCATAGGCGTCGTTGGCATCGGACAGCTTGGCATCGGCATCGCTCAGAGCAGCCTTGAGGCCAGCGGCGGCATCGACGGCGGCCTTATAGCGAGCGTAGGCAGCGTTCAGCTTGACCAGCTTCTCGTTGCCCGTCGTGCCCGCGGCAAGGGATGCCTTGTGGTCGACAGCCTCAAGATCGGCCTTGAGCGCCTCGTCGTTGGCAAGCTCGGCCTTGGCCTCGACGATCTCGAAGGTCGCATCGACGACGGCTTCGTTGGCGGCCTCGAGCTGCTTCTGGGCATCGGCGACACCGGCGACGGCGGCGTCATAGGCGGCCTTGGCGTCGTCGACCGCCTTCTGGGCTCCAGCGAAGCGCTCGAAGGCCTTGTTTGCGCCGGCCAGTTCGCCCTCGGCAGCCTTGGCCTTCGCCTGTGCGTCGGACAGGGTCTGCGTCTTGGCGGCAACTGCCTGCTTGGCGCCCGAAAGAGCGGTCGCAGCGTGCACATCTGCGGCCTGAGCCTTGTCAACGCCAGCCTGGGCAGTGTCGTCGGCCTTCTTGGCATCGTTAAGCGTGCCCTGCTTGTTCGCAAGATCCGTCTTGGCGGCATCGCACTTGGCGGCAAGGTCCTTGACCGAAGCGGTAGCGTTGTCATACGCCTCATTGGCCTGTTCGGACTTTGCCTTGGCGGCATCGCGGGCGCTGCGAGCCTTCGCCTTGTGAGCAGCGGCCTCGGCTGCCTTCGTCTTACTGTCAGCAAGCGTGGCGTTTGCCTTATCGAGAGCCGCCTGGGCAGTAGCGGCCTCGGCCTTGGCGGCATCGAGGTTCTGCTTGAGGGACTCGATGTCGATTCCGCCGAGTGCGTCCTTCGCGGCGTCGTATGTCGTCTTCGCGGCGGCGGTGCCGGACTTGGCCTTCTCGTACTCGCCCTTCGCGGTGTTCACGTTCGTGTCGGCCGCGGTATAAGCGTCATGTGCCGCATCCTGCTTATTTACCGCTGCGAAGTAAGCTTCCTTGGCAGTACCGAAGTTCTTCTGCGCCTCTGCCAACTTATTCTGAAGCTGCTTCAGCTGCTCCTTCTGCTCCTGCGTGCCGCCTGCGTTGTAAGCGGAATCGATATAGTCGTTGAGGAGCTTCTTGAACTCTGAGACAGTGAAATCGGCTTGGGTATCATCAGCGCTGTAATCGAAGATGGTTACTTCGGAATCGGTGTTCTTTCCGCTACCGGTCGCGATGCCGATAGCCCTCGTACCGGCATCGATGATGTTGAGATAATGCCCACACTCTTGATAGATGCTGTTGTAGTTCTGGGAGATATAATAGGCCTCATATCGGTATTTGCCGAGTTTGTCGCCATACTGCGCGACATACTTATCGAATGCCTCTTTCTCCTGAGTGTAGAGACCGGTATAGGGCCAACCGAGGGTGTCCTCAGTCTCTCCGCCGGTATATGCACCGCCGCCGCCGGCAAGATTTTCACCGTTATCATAGTAGCAGCCAGAGTGTCCCCAGATGTTCGATGAATACGATGTATTAAGGGCAGCTGCCACAGTCATGCGGAGGCTGACGCTGAGCGCCGACTGACCGTTCGCCTTGCGGAGGTTGTTCTGGGTGTCGAGATATGTCAGGGCGTTACGCATCTGCTCCAATGAAAGCGGGTTGGTGTCGCGCGACATGTCCTGATCGACGTACTTGTCATACCATTCGGCCTTGTCATCGACGCCGGTCAGCATCGATACGGCATCCTGGGCGTTCTTTTTCTGCATGGCCGTGAACTGGCTGCCGCCGATGATGTAGTTCATGAAGCCGAACATACCCTGGTTGATGACATCCTGGTCTACGGTCATGTGCGACTTGAGGTCGGCAATCTGCTGGTTGAGCTTATCGACCTCGGCGTTTGCGGCATCGTAAGCGTTTTCGGCGGTAGTGGATTCAGCACATGCCGTCTCCCACTCGCTACGCTTCTGCTGGCAAACCTCGACGAGACGGTCGTACTCCGCCTTCTTGTCGGCCTCGGTCTGCTGGGCCTGCTCGTATGCCGTCTTCGCGGCGTCACGCTTACTGGCCGCGTCCTTGTACTCCTTGTTTGCCGCATCGTATGCAGACTGGGCAGATGCCACAGCAGCGTTGGCGGCGTTGACCTTCTCCTGCGCGGCAGCGACGGCAGCCTGGGCGGCCTGCAGATTTGTCTGTGCGGTGGCGTCGGCATCCGTCGCGGCATTGAGCTCCGCCTGCGCGGTCTTGAGCTCACCAGCAGCAGCGTTCTTGGCGGCCTCAAGCGCACTCAGGTCGACACCCGTACCCGAGACGGCAGCATCGAGCGCGGCCTGCGCCTGGTTGAACTTCTGCTGGGCGTTATCGCGCGCGGTGGTTGCGGCTGCGAGAGCAGCGGCAGTCTCCTGCTTCTTGGCCTGGGCGGAAGTCAGAGCGGCCTCAGTGTCCTTCTTTTCCTGCTGAGCACTCGCCTCGGCGGCCTTGGCCTGGTCCAGATTGGCCTGTGCAGTAGCAACGGCCTTATTGGCGTCATCGAGCTTTGCCTGCGCGTCCTCGACGGCCTTCTTGGCGGCCTCGTACTCGTCCATACCCATGGCCTCGAGCTTGGCCTGGGCATCATCGAGGGCCTTCTTGGCCTCATCCTGCTTTGCCTTGGCGTCCTTGAGCGCCTGGGTCTTATCCTCGACACTCTTGTTGGCCTGTTCGAGCTGATCGTTCAGGTCGCCCAGCTTCTTCTGCTGCTGCTCTGCCTTGTCGACGGCCGCTTTAAGCTCGTCAATCTTCTTCTGAAGCGCGGCGACTTCTGCTGCGTTCTGCTCGATTTCGTTATCGCTCACAGCCTGCGAGGCCTGATTCTTTTGCTGCTGCGCCTGCTTTTGAGACTGGCCCGCCGCGTCGGCCTTCTTCTGGGCGGCATCGTAGGCGGCCTGAGCGTCCTTGAGCTGCTTTGCCGACTCCTCGGCCAGCTGGGCAGCCGTCTTTACGACCGCTTGGTTACCGGCGGCAACGGTATTCTCTACAGAACTACCCCCCCCCTGAACAGAATCGCCGTTATCGGTTGACGGTGCAGCGATTGCCGCCAGCGGCGACATGAGCGGCTGAGCGATGAGGCCCGCCGTCAAAACGGTTGCGACGGCGCGGTTGGCAACGCCCTTGACGTTGACGGCCTTGGCCCGAGGCTCAAAGTGTTGTGGACTGTAGTTTGCCATGGCTTTCTCCCTTTGACACGGATGTATCCATACGTATCAAACGGTAGCTGTCGATTTTTGAATTCTGTTGCGCAACATTGGCGACCAGCGTATTTTTTGAAATTCACGCTCTCGTGCTTCACAATTTCGTCACATATGTAGGAGCTGGTGCATCATATTCTTGCGGGATCGAATTGAGCCTATGATTTGCATTTGCCCCCGCGTCATCTGCCCCATCGGATTCCGCATCCAACAGACACCCCGCCCGCCACGGTGTAGAGTTAGGACAACGGGCGCGTTGCGCGGACCGCGCTGGAACGAGGTGGACATGGAACTCGACAAACAACAGATCAAGCGACTACGCGAACGCCATCACCGGCGCCACGGCATCCGCCCTGCTCATAGTGAGGCTGCCGAGCAGGCTGGTCGCTTTTTAAAGCGCGCGTTCAACATTCGCGAGGGACGCGCGCCCTATCACGTGATCCGCAAGCGTTTTGTAAACGGGGCGCGTCTGACTGGCTCCCACCTATGCATCCTCATCATCGCCATGCTGATCGCGAGCATCGGCCTCGATATCGATTCGGACATCGCCATCGTGGGCGCCATGCTCATCTGCCCGCTCATGGGCTCGGTCCTTGCCATGGCATACGGCATCGCCACGCTCGACCGCGAGATTACCGTCGAGGCCGTCGCCAGCCTTGCGCTGCAGATGGCCTTTTGCCTGGTCACGTCCACGCTGTACTTTAAGCTCTCGCCCCTTGGCACCACCACGGCCGCCATCATCGACAACTCTACACCCACCGTCTGGGACCTTACCGTCGCACTCGCAGGCGGCTTTGCAGGCGGGCTGGGCAACTCGCGCGACCAGGAACCCGCCACGCTCATCGCCGGCGTGGCCGTGGCGACCGCGCTCATGCCGCCTCTGTGCGCGGCGGGCTATGGCATCGCCATCGCAAGCGGGTCGCTGTTTCTCTCGGCGCTTTACGAGTTTGGCATCAACGTGGTCTTTATCGCACTCGCGGCCGAAGCCGTATTACTTATCTTGCGCGTGCCGCTCAAGCGCGACCTCAACGGCGACGGCATTGTAACCGCCGAAGAAGATGCCGAGGTCGACGAGCTATCGCGCAAGGTGCGCCGCCGCATCATTGTGGGTACGGTAGTCTTTGCCATCCCCTGCATCGTTATGACGGCGGGGTCTATTGGCTCGGCGCAGACCGGCGTGCAGGACGGCTACGGTGTCACCGAAACTACGCGCGAACTTGCCGCGGTGCTGCCGGGCTTTAAGGATTACACCGTCGCCGTCGAGACCTCGGCTACCGAAGGCGAGGAGGAGGGCGTCGTCGAGCGTGAGATTGTCGCCCATGTGACGACAGGCGAGGCGCTTGGGGCACACGACCGCCACGTCGCCCGCAAGCTCATAGACCTCAACGTGCCTGAACTCGATCGCGTGGAGTTCGATGTGAAGTGATGCAGAGCGCGGGATGAATGCTCGCACGGACGCAAGTTACGACGAGGCGCAGGTGCGATACGGACACGAGCAAATAGCGGGGTGCAGTTCACACCCGCGCCCCGCTCGCTTTTTTATTGCCGTGAATCAACTGTCCGAATCGACCTCGCCAGACTCCACCGTAAACGCCGGATCGGTGCTCACAAGATAAAATCGGGTCACCTTAGTATTTCTAATTAGGTAAATCTGCCCTTGATTGCGTCGGCGCGATATATATGCAACGTGAACCGTGCCGAACTCTTCGCCGTTTTCCTTCTTTAATACCAGGATATTGGGATCGTCCGTACGCTTAAACTGCCCGTCAACGCAGCTGCCGTCTTTGTCGACCAGTTGCCACCGATGGTTATCCTCTTCAAGAAAGGCCAGGGTTTCCAGACTCGTCTTGTCGTCCCGATAGTAACCGTCAATGGCAAACCCTTCGGAAGCGCACTCCTGCATATAGGACGTTTCTCGGCTTATAGCAAACAGCCCTGTAGCGCCCAGGAGCACAGCCAGGCAGACCACTGCAAGGGTTATCGAAATAGCACGGCGGCCCATGTTAGCCCAACCGATAGTTGTTTAACGGAGCGCGAAACATACCTGGAGCCTCCAATGTCAGAGGGGAACGTCCCCAGCAGGCTGGCGACAACTATATGCTTCTTTTATCAAACCATATGGCTGCCACTCGCGGAGGGGGTATCGGCGAGCGGCGTGTTTTCATACTCCATTGGTCAAACCTAAGCGCAGCCCTACAGCTCGTACTTGTACACGCGGTAGATATACTTTTCGGCTTCCATCTCGTAGGTAGCGATGGGCAGACCGTAGCGGTCGTACTCGGTGAAGGTCTTGGCCTGACCCGATGCCACGAGCATGCTGTTCGAATTGCCGACGCGCTGCACACTGCTAACGTAGCCCGAGAACGGCACCGCGATCTGGTCTTCGAGCCCGTAGGTGCGTGCCACCTCGTCCACCGTAAAGATGCGCCCAAACGAATGCGAGCCGCGGCTGTAGTCGGTCACCACCGCGGCGCCCAGCTGGCCCCAGTCGAACTTGGGATAGCTTTCGGCCGCACCAAAGTTGTTGTCGTATAGCAGCACCTGGTAGCGACCAGTCGTTGCCGTGTCAGAACTCGGCAGATACGTCACGCTGTGCTGGCCCGCGTTGAGCGAAAAATCGCCCTGGGCCTGCAGCAACTTGTCCTCAAAGCCCGAGCCGGCCCATTGCCACTCCTTTCTATTTCTGGGTCCATCTTCTCACTGTTGGCGGCCGAAAATGATCCGCTTTCCTCCGTCCCCGAGGGATCATTTTTTAGTACTTGAAGAAGCCCTCGCCCGAGCTTTCGCCCAGCTTGCCTTCGTCGAGCATTTTCTTGAGGACGGAGGCCATAGCCTTAAAGTTGTAGGGCATCATCATCTTCTTGAGCAGCGGACTCACCAGGCCCGGGACCTTCTGATACTGCATGACGATGTTATAGGCCGTCTGGATACCCACCGTGTCGAACACGCGGAACGGACCCTTGGGAGCGCCGGTGCCGCGCGTCCACGCGAGGTCGATGCTCTTGGGGTCGCTGACGCCCGAGACATACAGGTCAAGGCCCGAGAGCAGCCATGGCACCAACATGGAGTTGAGCAGGTAGCCGTTCTTTTCCTTGTTGACGGGCAGGGCAAGCATACGGATATCGTTAGCAAAGTCGACGAGCTCATCGAAATAGCGCTTGTCGGTCTGGTCCTGAGCCATGACCTCGGTCATGTTGTTCTTCCAGATGGAATTGGCAAAGTGCAGCGACAGGTACTTCTCGGGGCGGCCGGTGTACTTGGCAAAGGTACTCGGCAGCAGCGTGGAGGAGTTGGTCACGATGACGGTCTTTTGCGGCAGAACCGGGGCGAGCTTCTTGTAGAAGTCGATCTTCGCCTGAGTGTCCTCAGCCATAGACTCGATGACCAGGTCGGCGTCGGCCACTGCCTTGGCAAGATCGAGCTCCAGCTTGAGCGTGGAGTAGGCACACTCGACGGCAGCGAGTGCCGCCTCCTTGTCGAAGGGCTGGCCGCTATCGGCGATACCGGCGCACCACTCGCCCGTGCCGTCCGCCATGCCCTCGATAGCAGCGATGTACTCCTCACGCACATGATCGATCTTGGGCTGGGTGCGGCCGATGCTGCCCTCGCTGCGCAGCCAAATCGTTACATCAAAGCCGCAGTAGGCAGCCTGAAAGGCAATCTGGCTTCCCAACACGCCGCCGCCGGCAACGCAAACGGTCTTGTAGCTCATAGGAACAGTCCTCTCTTACGTAATTCCATAGATGTGTATTTATTCAACCGTAAGAGGGCTGCACACTGGGGGTGGGTTCTATAAACGGACGGTAATTTGCGGCGAACGGCTACATCCGTTCATTATCTCAGGGTTCCGAGGGCGATTTTTTGTGCCACCGAGACGTCGTTTGCGGAAGTATGCGGCAAATTCCGGAACCCTTGAGCACCCCCCGATTTTCCGCCAATAAAACCGCAGGTACAGGGCTTGGACATATTCGGTGTGCTCGGTCTATTCAGATTTTGCCGCATACTTCCGAAATCTGAGTTCGCAAAGGGTGATAGTCGGGGCGTTTACGCAACATATGTCCAAGCAAAAACGGGTGGTAGCCGGTACGGCCACCACCCGTTTGTCTCATATCCAGCCCATAGCAGGCCAGCTACTTCTTAATGCCGCGTCCCAGGCGCTCAGCGACCGACGCCACGGCACTCTCGTCGACCGAGCCGCAGCTCACGCAGCCATCGTGGGCACGCATCTGGCCGGTGACCTCGTCCATCGCGAGCGGCGCCACCTTCTCGAGCTTAAAGCCCTTACCGGCGCGCATGTTCTCCTTCGCCACGCTAATCATGAGCTTAATGCGGTTGAGCTGGTTGACCTCGGACGCACCGGGGTCGTAGTCCACCGCGACGATGTTGCTCTCGGGATGCTGGCGGCGCAGCTCCTTGATCACAGCCTTACCTACCACGTGATTGGGCAGACACGCGAAGGGCTGCGTGCAGATGATGTTGGGCGCGCCATGGTCGATCAGGTCGAGCATCTCGGCCGTAAGCAACCAGCCCTCGCCCATGTTGTTGCACACCGAAAGCACCGTACGGGCCTTGTCCGCCATGGTGCCGATACGCTCGGGCGCCTCGAAGCGGCGGGACTTCTCGAGCATCTCCTCCACAGGCGTGCGCATCCAGTCCACCAGCTTGATGAGCGCTTGCATGCCCGCGCGCGTAGTGGCAGAGCTTCCCAGCTCGTCCTTCTGTAGCTCGGCGTTGCTCATGGAGTACAGGAAGAAGTCGAGCAGGCCCGGTACCACGGCCTCGCAGCCCTCGCGCTCGATGACATCGACAACGTGGTTGTTGGCCGTGGGGTGGAACTTGACCAAGATCTCACCGACCACACCCACGCGCGGCTTAGCACCCTCGCCCACGAGCGGCATGGTGTCGAACGCGCGGATGGCCTCGCGGCACAGCTTGGTGTAGTTGTGGCGGTTGAACTTGGGCGCCAGCTTGCGGGCGCGCGCCATGTACTGCTCATAGAGCGCGTTGGCGGCGCCGGGCGTGGCCTCGTACGGACGGCAGCGGTAGAGCATCTGCATCATGACGTCACCAAAGAGCACTGCGTAGACTGCCTGCTTAAGCAGCGCCGGCGTAATCTTAAAGCCGGGGTTGTCCTCGCCCAGCGCCACGGCGGAAAGCGAGATCACCGGGATCTCGGGGTGGCCGCTCTCGCGCAGGGCCTTGCGGATGAGCGCGATGTAGTTGGTGGCACGGCAGCCGCCGCCGGTCTGGCTGATGACCACAGCCGTCTTGGACAGGTCGTACCGACCGCTCTCGATGGCCTCCATAATCTGGCCCGTTACCAGAATCGACGGGTAGCAAATGTCATTGTTCACATAGCGCAGACCAGCCTCGACGGCGTCGTGATCGGTCGAGGGCAGCAGCTCCAAGTTGTAGCCGGCGCCGCGGAACACCTCTTTGACCAGGTCGAAGTGGATCGGCGCCATCTGCGGGCACAGGATGGTGTAGCCCTCCTCGCGCATCTGCTCGGTAAAGGGCACCTTGGGCCATGCGGTCGAAGCGCTCTCACGCTGCGCTTCGAACGTGTACTTGCGGCTCGCGAACGCGGGGGCGTCCGTGGAGGGAGCCACCGGCGCAGCATCGCCCTGCTCGTAGGCCTCGCCCGCGGCCGTGGCCTCTGCCAGGCGCTCGGCCTCCTGGTCCTTGAGCGCCGCCATGAGCGAGCGAATACGGATGCGCGCGGCGCCCAAGTTGGACACCTCGTCAATCTTGAGCACGGTGTAGATCTTGCCGCTGGCCTCAAGGATTTCCTGCACCTGATCGGTTGTCAGGGCGTCCAAGCCACAGCCGAAGGAGTTGAGCTGAATCAGGTCCAGGTCGTTGCGCATCGTCACAAAACGGGCGACGGCGTACAGGCGGCTGTGGTACATCCACTGATCGACAACGCGAATCGGACGCTCAGGTTTTACCAGATGCGCGAGCGAATCCTCGGTAAAGACCGCAAAGCCAAAGCTCGAGATAAGCTCGGGCAGGGCATGGTTGATCTCGGGGTCGTTATGGTAGGGACGACCGGCGAGCACGATGCCGTGACCGCCGTGGTCCTCGACCCACTTAAGGGCCTCCTCGCCCATGGTCTGGATGTCCTCGTGGAAACGCGCATCGGCCTCAAAGGCGGCGTTGACGGCGGCATCAACCTCGGAGCGCGTGATCTTGGGTCCACGCACGCGACCGCGACCGGCCTCAGCATCGGCCACGCGGTCGACGGCGAGCACCTGGTACAGGCGACGCTTGAGCTCGGTCTTGTCGTGATACGGCACAAACGGATACAGGAACTCGATGTTCTGCTCGCGGATCTCGTCGATGTTGAGTGCCAACGCCGTGGGGTAGCTCATGACGATGGGGCAGTTATAGCAGTTGCCAGCCGTCGGATCCTCCTTGCGCTCCCAGCGCACGCACGGCATCCAGATGAAGTCGACATCGCGGTCGATGAGGTTCATCACATGGCCGTGGCTCATCTTTGCCGGGTAGCACACGCTCTCGGACGGCATGGACTCGATGCCCGCCTGGTAGGTCTTTTTGCTCGACTGGTCGGACAGCTGCACGCTAAAGCCCAGGCGCGTAAAGAACGCGTGCCAGAAAGGGTAGTTCTCGTACATGTTGAGTGCGCGCGGGATACCCACGGTGCCGCGCGGGGCCTCGTCGGGACTCAGGATCTCGCGGTTAAAGAGCAGCTCATTTTTCTTTTTGAAGAGGTTGGGGGCCTCGGTCTTCTGCTTTTTGTGGCCGGCACCCTTCTCGCAGCGGTTACCGGTAATGAAGCGCCTACCGCCGCCAAAATCGTTGACGGTGAGCTGGCAGTTGTTGGAGCAACGACCGCAGCGGACATGCTTTTGCGTCACGGTGAGGTGTGCGATGTCCTCGGCAGAAAGAATGGTCGAAGTGCCGTCGGCGCCAGCGCGATCGCGGGCGAGCAAGGCAGCGCCATAGGCGCCCATGCAGCCGGCGATGTCGGGGCGCACGGCATGTACGCCGGTGAGCTGCTCAAATGCGCGCAGCGTGGCATCGGACATAAAGGTGCCGCCCTGAACGATCACCTGGCTGCCGATCTCCTTGGGGTCGCGCAGCTTAATGACCTTGAACAGGGCGTTCTTGATGACGGAATAGGACAGGCCGGCCGCGATGTCGCCCACCGTGGCGCCTTCCTTTTGCGCCTGCTTGACGCGCGAGTTCATAAAGACCGTGCAGCGACTGCCCAGGTCGACCGGGGCCTTAGCATGGATGGCGGCATCGGCGAACGCGCGCACGTCCATGTTCATAGAGACCGCGAAGCTCTCGATAAAGCTGCCGCAGCCCGACGAGCAGGCCTCGTTGAGCATGATGTGCTCGATGACGCCGTCCTTGACGCGCAGGCACTTCATGTCCTGGCCGCCAATGTCCAGAATGAACTCGACGCCGGGCAGGAACGCCTTAGCGCCGCGCAGGTGCGCAACGGTCTCGATCTCGCCGGAGTCGGCCTTGAGGGCCTCGATGAGCAGCGCCTCGCCATAGCCCGTGGTGGTCACGTGACCGATGGTGCAGCCGACGGGAATGTGGTTGTAGAAATCGGCCATGATGACCTTGGCCGTGCCCAGGATGTCGCCGTTGTTGTTACCGTACCAGGTGTGCAACAGCTGGCCGTCCTCGCCCACGAGTGCGGCCTTCATGGTGGTGGAGCCGGCGTCGATGCCAATGAACACGCGGCCGGTGTAGCCGTCGAGCTTGCCCTTGGGGACGACTTCCTGGTCGTGGCGGGCCTTGAACTCGGCAAAGTCCTTGTCGGTGGCAAAGAGCGGATCCAGACGCTCGACCTCGGCACCTTGCGTGTCACCCAGGGCATCGATAGCCTCGATGAGCTGCGGGAACGTGCTGAGCTTGTTGGACTCGTGCGCCATGGCGGCGCCGCTCGCCACAAACAGGTGAGCGTTTTGGGGCACGATACGGTGCTCCTCGTCCAGATTGAGCGTGAGGTAGAAGCGGTGGCGCAGCTCGGAGAGATACTGCAGCGGGCCGCCCAGGAAGGCGACGTTGCCGCGGATGGGACGGCCGCACGCCAGGCCCGAGATGGTCTGGGTCACGACGGCCTGGAAGATGGAGGCGGCCACGTCCTCGGGGCGGGCGCCTTCGTTGAGCAGCGGTTGGACGTCGGTCTTGGCAAAGACGCCGCAGCGGCTGGCGATGGGATAGATGGTGGTGGCGTTGGCCGCGAGCTCGTTGAGGCCGCTCGCGTCGGTGTGCAGCAGGGTTGCCATCTGGTCGATGAACGCGCCCGTGCCGCCGGCGCAGGTGCCGTTCATGCGCTGCTCGATGCCGTTATCGAAGTAGATGATCTTGGCGTCCTCGCCGCCCAGCTCGATGGCGACATCGGTGGCAGGGATGAGGGTCTCGACGGCACGCTTGCTGGCGATGACCTCCTGGACAAACTCCAGGTCGAGCCACTGGGACAACAGCAGACCGCCCGAGCCGGTAATGGCGCAGGTCATCTGGGCCGTCGGCAGCACGGTCGCAGCGCCCTCGAACAGATCACGGGCGCAGGCACGGACGTCGGTGTGGTGGCGCTGGTACTTGGCGTACACGATCTGGTTGTCGTCGTTGAGCACAGCGAGCTTAACGGTGGTGGAGCCCACGTCGATGCCCAGGTGCAGGTTGCCACGAGCGTTCTCGGGGTTGAAGACCGCGCCTTCGGGGGCGTGGGCGGCGGCTACGGGCTCAGCGGCGGTAGCGGGCTCGGCGGCGACGGACGTCTCCCCTGCCACGTTCTTGGCATCAGCAACTGCCTCGGCAACTTTCTCGACAGCCGCGGTCGCGGCCTTCTGCGCGGCGTCCATCACGGTGGGCGCGGCCTCGCGTGCGGCAGCGACCATGCGGTCCTTAATGCCCTCGACGAGCTTGCTCATTGTCTCTCCTCTTAGTTGTTGGACTCGACGGTTGCGACGGTGTCGGCCGCGTCCTCGAGCTGCAAGTTCAATAGCTTCATGCCGTATTCCGGCACGTTGATATCGATGGGTTGGCCATACAGGTCACCAGGGCGCACAAAAGCGAGCACCGTCATAATGCGTGCCATGGCCTCGGGCGATTCGGTGAGCCCACGCTCAAACCAACGCTGAATCATGCCGACCTCGGCACTCACGACATAGGTGACGTAGTAGTCAAAGAAGGTGCCCAGCGCCAAGCCCAAAATGCCCGTCTGTGCACGCGGCACCACGGCCTCGCGTGCGGTATCGATGATCTTTTTAATAAAGGCGGGGTCGCCGCCCGGGCCCAGCAGGGCCCCGATAAGGTCGCGATTAGCCGCAAGATAGCGAAGCAGCTCAACCGAACCGGGTGCCGGCTCGAGCTCGTCGATATTGCGGTAAAGATCGGGTAATTGAGCTGCGGTGATAAGCTCCACCCGCTCGCGAATCTCGGCAAGCAGGCCGTCCTCGATCTGGCTGATAAAGTCGGGGATATCGCGGTAGTGCGAATAGAACGTGCGGCGTGTAAGACCGGCGCGCTCGGTGAGCGACGCGACGTTAATGCGCGAAAGGTCGCCGCTTTCGGCAAGCTCGCTGGCAAGTGCCTGGCGAAGGGCACGCTGCGAGCGAAGGGACCGGCGATCGCATTTCTCGAGCTGGGACAAGCGTCCTCCTTGTTACTCAACCTGTGCGCTATTGCACAGTGCGAGTATTATTGCACACCGTGTGCATCAACACGTAAAGGCAATATTTGGGATGTGACGAAGGGGCAGCCTCTTTGTCACATCCAGCGACCGCCTAGGTTGTGCCGGTTGTGCCAGGCTTTTAGAGCGGCATTACCGATTGTCCAAAATGTCATTCGTGGGTAGAATAGTGTCGACGGCAGCCCAAGTTCTGGAAAGCTGGGCAGCGCCGTTGCTTGGATTAAGGGGTCAACGCCTTAGCGGCGGCGACCCCTTTTACGTTGCTTCGAACGTTGCTTGAGTGCCTCGGAAAGCCCGACGAGCGCTGTGGAGAACGAGACCAAAGCGGTCAGAAGTCTCACAAAATCAATCAGATCGGTCATGGGCATCACCTCCCATCAGATGGAGGGCGTTGCCCGGCACATGGAACTGCCGTCAACGATACCGATTCTACCAGAGCCTAGTTATATATACGAATATATGTTCGTATTCCAAGCACACAGACCCCTGTGACAAAGGGGCTGTCCCTTTGTCACATTATTCGATGATGGTGCGGGAGTTTTGCTTGCGCATGGTGGCGAGCATGTGTTTGGGGACGGCATGAACCATGCAACTGCCGATAGTTGTACTCGCGGCGGCCTTGGCGGCATCGCTGCCGTTTTTGGTCGCGTAGCTGTGACGGAAGCGCTTGAGCATGGCGATGTCGTTGCCGCCGTCGCCGTAAACCGCGACCTCGTCCTCGGCAATACCGTAGTAGCCCGCCAGCCAGGCCACGCTCTCGCCCTTGTTGCACGCCACGTCCGTGATCTCGAACATCACCGGATCGAACGGCGCGTTGACCACACGGTCCGAACGCTCGGCCAAATACGCCTTAAGGTCGCGCTCCAGCTCGGGCGAGGTCACACGGCAGTTGATCTTGCACACGTCATGACGCAGGATGTCGCCGATCGACTGGTCGAAGTACTGTTCCTCGTGGTACCCGCCACGCGCACGCATGCCGCGCATCACGATGCGCTTGATAGGGCTGTCCTTTTTAAAGCCCGCCTGGTGCATCTCGAACGATCCGCTCGAAAACATGCCGTCGGGCGTGGAGCAGTCAAAACAGATATCCGGAAACTCCTTGAGCAGCTCCTCGGTGATCTGTGGGTCGATGGTCCAGGTCTTGAGCACCTCGCCATGGCTGTCGCGCACGATGGATCCGTTGGAGCAGCAGGCGTCAAGCGCCAGGCCCGTAAAGCCATGCTCGCCAATCGGCAGCGTCGAGCGTCCGGTCGCGGGAACCACATGCAGGCCAGCCTTGGTCAGCTCGCGGATGGCACGGCGGATGGTCCCATCCGCCTCGTGCAGGGCGTTCAACAGCGTTCCGTCTAAGTCACTCGCAAACATCTTGATCATGGGCGTGCCTCTCCTTCGTCTGCACGATATTGTAGACGAGAACGGGCGCGCCCCAAGAGAGGCACGCCCGTCAGGCGAAAGATTGTCCTACACCGCGGCGGGGCCGTGTTCGCCGGTACGGATGCGGATGACTTCCTCGACCGGCTCGACCCAAATCTTGCCGTCTCCAACGGCACCGGTACGAGCGGCGTTGCAGATGATGTCGACAATTCCGTCGACATGCTCATCGGCACAAATGAGCATGAACTGCATCTTAGGGATCGTGTTAACAAGCAACTCGTTGCCGCGCACGTATTCCTTCCAGCCATGTTGCGCACCGCAGCCCTGCACCTGGTTGATAGTCATACCGCGAACATCAGCAGCAAACAGCGCGTCTTTGAGAACCTCGAGCTTCTCCTGGCGCACGATAGCCGTGATCTTTTTCATAATGAAGTCCTTTCAATAATCAACGTATCCCTTTACATGAGACGCGGGTTTCCCAGGTGCCGCAGATTGCCGCGAAAGAGGAGCAAAGCGTACTTAAGTACGTGAGCGACGATTGAACGGCAAGGTGCGGTGCCTGGGGAAGCCGTTAGTCAAGTCCGGAGAAAGAAGGATACGCGCTCTCGCCGTGCTGACTCGCGTCCAGGCCCAGCGCCTCGTCGGCCTCGTCCACGCGCAGGCTGCCGTGGAACAGCGCCTTGACCATCGCGGCGGTCACCAAGTCGAGCACCAGTACAATAGCGACCGTCACCACAATGCCCAAAATCTGCGAGACGAGCAGCGACACGTCGCCCGTGTAGAACAGGCCACCCTTACCGGTCCACGAGAGCTCCGGCACACAGAACAGGCCCGTGAGCACGCCGCCCAAGATGCCGCCGATGCCGTGGCAACCGAACGCGTCGAGCGCATCGTCGTAGCCAAACTTGGTCTTAAGATGGCTGATGGCCAGGTAGCAGACAGGCGAGACGATCAGGCCCATGACCAGCGCCGCCCACGGCTCGACAAAGCCCGCACCCGGCGTGACCACCACAAGGCCCGCAACCAGACCGGTGCTGGCGCCCACCAGCGTGGGGCGACCGGTATGCACGCGCTCGACGGCAAGCCACGAGACCATGCCCGCCGCGCTGGCCGTCACGGTGTTGAGGATGGCAAGCGCCGCCACGGCGTCGGCCTTAAACTCGCTGCCGCCGTTAAAGCCAAACCAGCCAAACCAAAGCAGCCCGGCGCCCAGCGCCACAAACGGCACGTTATGCGGACGGTAGCTCACCATGCCAAAGCCGCGACGACGGCCGAGCATTAAGCAAAGAATCAGACCCGTGAGACCGGACGAGATGTGCACCACGTCGCCACCGGCAAAGTCGAGCGCGCCGATGATGTCGCCGATAAAGGAACCCTCGCCGCCCCAGACCATGTGGGCGAGCGGCGCATAGACCACGAGCAGCCAAATGCCCAGGAAGGCCGTCATGGCACCAAACTTAACGCGGCCGGCCAGGCTGCCCGTGACGATAGCAGCAGTGATCATGGCAAACGCCATCTGGAAGGCGATGTTGATAATCTCCGGGTAGACGGCGCCGTCCGACGCGGTGCCCTCGGCCGCCTGCAGCACCTGGTTGAGTACCGGCAGGCACAGCAGCTGGTCAAGGCCTCCAATAAACGGGCTGGAACCGTCGCCGCCATAGGCCAGAGACCAGCCGGCAACAATCCACAGCACACCAACCAGGCCAATGGCACCAAAGCACATAAGCATGGTGTTGATGACATTTTTGCGCCTGGACAGGCCACCATAGAAAAACGCCAGGCCCGGTGTCATTAAAAACACGAGCATGGTGCAGATGAGCATAAACGTTGTCGAACCCGTATCGTACATTCGCTCCCCCTTGATCGCATGAACGTTGTCGGCGCCCATAATGCGGCTGAGGGACAACTGGTGTAGACCAGATACGGCGTTGTTAAACGCAGCGTTGTCGAATGGAAACGGTGCCGCAATCTTGGAAACGGCGCGGCAACGGGCGCGAAACGAACGGGAAATACGCGAGCAAGGAAGCCGCGAGCGCGCCCGTCCCGGCTAGCGGCGGAACAGCTCGCGGGCTCGGTCACGGAGGTCGGTAGCTCGGATGACGCCCTCGTAGCGGTTGATGCGCAAGCGCGGGAAGGCATTGAAGAAGCGCAGGTCGCGTCGGCTGAGCGACACGCTTGGCACCGGACGGCTCATGCGCTTGCCGGCAAGGCGACGGCTGAGCGACGGACGCGGCATGTTCGGCGCGGCATCGGCCACGCGGCGGGCGGCAAGCGCCAGGCCGCGAGCACCATCCGCGATAAACGTCGGCATCGAAGCCTTCTCGCGCAGGGCATCGAGCGCGGCGTCACCCAGCTCGGCCAGCCACGCGTTAACGGCACGGCTACGGATGTGCGTCTGTGCCACCGAGTCAATCGTAGAATCGGGAATACGTTCGAGCATGGAGTCGGACGCATCGGCGAGCGACTCATTGATGCGGTCGGCAAGGTCGGCCCGGACGCGCTCCAGCTGATTGGACAGACGCCGCCAGCTCGCCAACGAGCACACTGCGTCAACCATCATCGCGACCGCGACGATAAAGGCCGACAGCCGCACAATCAGCACCGGCAGATGGCCAAGCAGCCCCAGCAATGCCGGCTCCACTAAACGGCAAATGCACAACGCACCCAAGCCAAACGCGCATGCCCAGTACAGGCAGATACGTCCGTGCAGATTAAACGGCAGGTGCGAATAGTCCCAAAAGCGAGCGCCCGTTGTTTTTTCCAGCAGCACGCCTACGCTGTACTCAATCACGCTGCATACGAGCGCTGCAGCGACAAACTGGCTCGACGCATCCGGAATTCCGCGCAACAGCAGCCAGCAGGCAATGCCGCCCGCGCCATAGATGGGGCAACACGGTCCCAGCAAAAAGCCGCTGTTGGCAAAGCGTCCGTGGTTGAGCATGGCGCATACCGTCGACTCCCATGCCCAACCGCAAAACCCGTAAAAGGCAAACGAGAGCACCAGTGCCGAGAGCGGGCAGGCAGCAAGCGTCGCGCCGTCAAATGCCATGTCGATCGCGGTCCCCACCGTCTACCCTCTCCTCTTCTCGCTCGATTCGCTGCTCATACCATCGTCCGCCTCGTCCTTGCGCGGCAGACGTCCGGCGACCGTCTCGCGCAGCGCGCACCATTTATCCGCCAGACACACAATCCATGCCTCGCGACACGTCGGCGGCACCGGTACCAGCGGAAACATATGGCGCGCGATGATATTCCGCTCGCGCGGCGTCAGCTCAAAATCCTCTTCGGCTCGCGCCAGGGCAAAAAACGGATGGCGAAAGCCATGCAGCCGATGGCTTGGGTCGGGATCGTGCCAGTCATAGAGAAAGTAATCGTGTAACAAGGCTCCGCGCAGCAACGAGGCGCGGTCGACAGAGACACCGACGCGGCCCAGGCGCTCGGCAAAGGACAGGCTCGCCCGCGCTACCGAGGTCACATGTGTATAGACCGTTACGTCACCATGCTGGATAAACTCGCGCGTCAGGTCCAGACGGCCCGCCTGGGCGAGCTGGCGGGCGGCATCGTCGACCTCGTGCGCGATTTTCTCGGCACGAACGGCATCGGACATGCTGCCTCCTTCCAGCGGCTCACGGCGGCAAGCCACGGCCTGCACGTATTGAAAAAATCATCATCGAATCTATCAGTATGGCATCGGACAAAACGTTTTGCCCCACCAGTTGTCGAATTACCGCGCCGCCGTCACATATCAAACGCCAAAATGTGCGAGACTGTCTTGTGCAATTGTGTCGGCCGAGGGAGCGCCGGCGCTCGATTCGCATGGAGTAACCCACAACGATGCTGCTTACGCAAACGACAACGCCCGAGGACGTCAAGGCTCTCGACCGCGCCGAGCTTCCGCTGCTCTGCGGCGAGATTCGCCACGCCATCCTCGAAAGCTCCGCCGCTGTCGGCGGACACGTTGCCCCCAACCTGGGCGTCGTTGAGCTTACGGTTGCGCTTCATCGCGTGTTTAACTCCCCTATCGACAAGATTGTCTTTGACGTTTCGCACCAGACCTACGCCCACAAGGCGCTGACCGGGCGCGCGTATACCTATATCGATCCGGAACGTTTTGGCGAGGCTTCTGGCTTTGCCAATCCCGACGAGTCCGAGCACGACCTGTTCGCCATGGGCCACACCTCCACATCGGTGAGCCTGGGCTGCGGCTTGGCACACGCCCGCGATCTGGCGGGCGATGCATACAACGTCATCGCCATCATTGGCGACGGCTCGCTTTCGGGTGGCCTGGCGTTTGAGGGCTTCAACAATGCCGCCGAACTCGATAGCAACCTGATCATCATCGTCAACGATAACGACCAGTCCATCGCCGAGAACCACGGTGGCCTCTATCGCAATCTGGCCGAGCTGCGCACCAGCAACGGCACCTGTGAGCGCAACGTTTTCCGCGCGATGGGACTCGACTACCGTTATTTGGACGCCGGCAACGACGTGTTGGCCCTGGTCGACGCGCTGCAGGAACTGCGCAATATCGATCATCCCATCGTGCTGCACGTCTCCACCGCCAAGGGCAAGGGCTTTGAGCCAGCCCAAAACGACCCCGAGCGCTGGCACCACGTGGGTCCGTTTGACATGGCGACCGGGCGCAAGCTCTGCCCGGGCCATCCGAGCGAGCCTGCGCCGCGCACCTACGCCGACATTACGGGCGAGGCGCTCAGCGCCGCCATCGAGCGCGATCCGCAGGTCGTGGGCATCACGGCCGCCACACCCTACATCATGGGCTTTACACCCGAGCTTCGCGCTGCCGCCGGCAAACAGTTCGTCGATGTGGGCATTGCCGAGGAGCACGCCGTGACCTTTGCCACCGCGCTTGCGCGCTCGGGCGCCAAGCCAGTCTTTGGTGTGTACGGCACGTTTTTGCAGCGCGCCTACGACGAACTCTGGCACGACCTGTGCCTCAACGACGCCCCGGCAACCATTTTGGTGTTTGGTGCGTCAATCTTTGGCACCACGTCCGAGACGCACCTCTCGTTCTTTGATATTTCCATGTTGGGCGGTCTTCCCAACATGCACTACTTGGCGCCGGCCTGCATGGAGGAATATCTGTCCATGCTGAGCTGGTCGCTCGACCACCGCGAGCATCCCGTGGCAATCCGCGTACCGGGCATCGGCCTGGTAAGCCGCCCCGACCTTGCGCCCGCCGAAGACACCGACTACAGCGCCGTTCGCTACAACGTGGTGCGTCAGGGCCGCGATGTTGCCGTGCTCGCGCTTGGCGATTTCTTTGAGCTGGGTGAGCGCGTGGCAAACCGTCTGACTGCCGAGTACGGCATCGAGGCCACGCTCGTCAACCCGCGCTTTGCAACCGAGCTCGACCGCGAGTTCCTCGACAGTCTTGCCGCCGAGCATCGCGTCGTCGTCACCCTCGAGGACGGCATCTTGGACGGCGGCTGGGGCGAGCGCGTGGCATGCTATCTGGCATGCACGCCGTTGCGCACGCGCACCTTTGGCATCGCCAAGGGCTTTCCCGACCGCTACGATCCCAACGAACTGCTCGCGCAGAACGGCATGACGGTCGAGAACATGGCCGCCGAAGCCGTAAGGCTACTCAACGAGTAAGAAAACCTCCGCAAGGAAAGCATCCCTGCGGAGGTTTTTATTTTCGCGACGCGATTATCTCAATCTGTAACATCTATGGCCTGAATTCCCGTCTAACTGTTACAGATCGAGACAAGACGTCTTAGTCCCCGACGTTTGTCTCAATCTGTAACAGATAGGGACCTTTTGGCCGTCCAGATGTTACAGATTGAGACATTCGAATTCCCCTGAAGAGAAAATCTCGATCTGTAACAGTTACTCGGCAAAAATGGCTGCAGATGTTACAGATTGAGACAAAGCAGCAAGGCATGCCACCGCATCGGCCAGAACCACCACAAAGGTGCCTGTCCCTTTTTGGCAGGTAGAATAACCCATAAGGCAAGTATGTTTCTGAGTTATTTCGTGTTGACCCATTTGAGCGGGATAGGGTATAACTCTACTCAACCGCTAGGGATTTTATTGAGAAAGGTGTTCTACCATGAGCAAGAACCTCTCCCAGCAGGTCGTTCTCGACCGCCGCGGCTTCGTTGCCGCCACCTTCGCAACCGTCGCCGGCCTTGGTCTTGCCGGCTGCTCCGACACCAGCGCCGAGGCCGACAAGGGCTCCGCTGCCTCTTCCAAGAGCTCCGAGGATACCGAGGCTTCCACCACACTCGACGCTAAGGCATTCGACAAGCTCGTCAACGACGGCCCCAAGGCCGATGACGACGCCATCACCGCCAGCACCTGGGCCACGGCCGTCAAGGACGCCGGCGTCTTTAAGATCGGTGGCGTTCAGACCTCCATGCTCTTCTCCCTCCTCAACGAGAAAGACGGTCAGACCCGCGGCTTCGATGCCGGTATCGCACAGCTCCTGTCCAACTACATTCTGGGCGAGAACAAGGTCGAGATCACCCAGGTGACCTCGGACACGCGCGAGTCCGTCCTGCAGAACGGCCAGGTCGACGCTGTCTTTGCCACCTACACCATCACTGACGAGCGCAAGAAGCTCGTCTCCTTTGCCGGTCCCTATTACTACACGCAGCAGGCTATCCTGGTGCTCGCCGATAACGACGACATCAAGAGCGTCGACGACCTGGCCGACAAGAACGTCGCCGTCCAGTCCGGCTCCAACGGCCCCGCCATCCTGGAGGAGCTCGCTCCCAAGGCCAGCCAGCAGGAGTTCAAGACCGACGAGGAGGCCCGCCAGGCGCTCCAGCAGGGCCGCGTTGACGCCTACGTCATCGATAACAACATGCAGCAGAGCGCCCTGGTCCGCGAGCCCGGCAAGTACAAGATCGCCGGCAAGCCCTTCGGCAGCAAGGAGCCCTACGGCATCGGTCTGCCGCTCGATTCCGACGGCGTCGCCTTTGTCAACGACTTCCTTAAGAAGATTGAGGACGATGGCACCTGGACTGAGCTGTGGCAGATCTGCATCGGCGACCGTACGGGCGACACCAATGTTCCCGAGCTGCCCGAGATCGGCGCCTAGTCAGCGAGCCTGGTAACGGCCGCAACGAAACCATATGGAAACGCACGATCCGCTTTATTGCGGTAAACTGTTTCCTCACTGAGTTGTCGGGGCTTCCGTACACACGGGAGCCCCTTTCCTTATCGGCGGGAGGTCCGCATGAGTCTCTCCGAGCTCTGGTCGCTCTATGGCCAGAACTATATCGACGCGCTGCTAGCAACCTGGGGCATGACGCTTGAGTCGTTTGCCATCGCCATGGTGTTGGCCGTCGCCGTCACCGTGATGCGCGTGTCGCCGCTCAAGCCGCTGCGCGTCTTTGGCGACCTGTATGTCCAGGTCTTCCGTAACATCCCCGGCATCGCGCTGCTCATTATCGTCGTCTATGCGCTGCCGCCGCTCAAGGTCGTTCTGCCCTACCGCGCCTGCGTTATCGTCGCCACGGTCCTTTTGGGCTCGGCCTTTGGCTCCGAAAACTTTATGAGCGGTATCAACACCGTCGGCGTCGGCCAGGTCGAAGCCGCCCGTTCGCTCGGCATGAGCTTTAACCGTATCCTCGCCAAGATCGTGATTCCGCAGGCACTGCGCTCAAGTGTATTGCCCATGACCAACCTCTTTATCGCCGTCATGCTCACCACCGCGCTCGGCAGCCAGGTGCCGCTTAAACCGCAGGAGCTCACCGGCGTGGTGAGCTACATCAACACGCGCTCGCTCGGAGGCGTCGCCGCGTTCTTTATCTCGGCGCTCGGCTACCTGGGCACGGCCTTTGTGGTGAGCCACATTGGCAACTATATCGATAAGAAGGTGAGGATCCTCCGATGAGCAAGCACTCCTCCCCTGCGCTTACCATGCGCGATGCGCTCTACGAGGCTCCCGGCCCCAAGATGCGCGCCAAGATTCGCATCGGCACCGCCATCTCACTCGTCGCCGTCGCCGCGCTCGTCGCCCTGGTACTGCAGCGCTTTTATGTGACCGGCCAGCTTTCGGTCCACTATTGGTATTTCTTTACGCACCTCACCACCTGGAAGTTCTTGCTTGCCGGCTTTGAGGGCACCGTTAAAGTCGCACTCACCGCTGGCGCCATCGCGCTGGTGCTGGGCTTAGCCCTTATGCTCGGCCGTACCAGCGACATTAAGCCGCTGCAGCTGGTCTGCCGCGTGCTCACCGATTTCTTCCGTGGCGTACCGAGCCTGCTGTTCATCTACTTCTTCTTTTTGGTGCTGCCCCAGTACAAGATCGCGCTGCCGTCGTTTTGGATGCTCACGTTGCCTGTCGCGCTCGCTGCAGCCGGTGTACTTGCCGAGATCTTCCGTGCCGGCGTCAACGCCGTACCGCGCGGGCAGGTCGAGGCGGCCCAGGCGCTCGGTCTCTCCAAGGCTAAAATCACCTTTAAAATCGTGCTGCCGCAGGCGATTCGGTTTATCATTCCGTCGTTGATTTCGCAGCTCGTGGTCGTAGTCAAAGACACCACCGTCGCCTATGTGGTGAGCTACCCCGACCTCATGCAAAACGCCCGCGTGCTCATTACCAACTACGACGCCCTCGTATCGGTCTACCTGGTGATCGCAGTCATCTACATCCTCATCAACGTCGCGATCAACAAGGCCGCTGTCTATGTTTCGCACAAGACCGGCGCGACCATCATCCGCTAACGCTTTACCATTTCGAGTCATAAGGAGCCGAGCACCATGGCACAGAGCACCTCTTCCACCGGCAATCAGCCGCTGATCGAGCTCAGACACGTCGATAAGCACTATGGCGACCTGCACGTTCTCAACGACATCAATCTCTCGGTCGACCGCGGCGAGGTCGTCGTTGTGATCGGCCCCTCGGGCTCGGGCAAGTCGACCATGTGCCGCACCATCAACCGCTTGGAGACCATCGACTCGGGCGAGATCCTCATCGAGGGCGAGCCCCTGCCGCATGCGGGCAAGGATCTTGCCCGCATGCGTGCCGAGCTGGGCATGGTGTTTCAGCAGTTCAACCTGTTTGCGCATATGACCGTACTGCAGAACGTCATGCTGGGGCCGGTCGATGTACTGGGCGTGTCCAAGGAGGAGGCTCGTGGGCGCGCCATGGACCTGCTGAGCCGCGTGGGCGTTGCCGAGCAGGCCGATAAGGTGCCCGCACACCTCTCGGGCGGCCAGCAGCAGCGCGTGGCCATCGCCCGTTCACTCGCCATGCAGCCCAAGGCCATGCTCTTTGACGAGCCCACAAGCGCCCTTGATCCCGAAATGATCAACGAGGTACTCGAGGTCATGGTCCGTCTGGCCCAGCAGGGCATGACGATGATCGTCATCACGCACGAGATGAACTTTGCCCGCCGCGTGGCCGACCGCGTCGTGTTTATGGCCGACGGCCAGATTGTGGAAACCGGCACGCCCGACGAGTTCTTCGACCACCCCCAGACCAAGCGCGCCCAGGACTTCCTCAACTCCATCAAGGGCCACTAACCCAATTGCCACGCGGGCAAATTCATCAGTAACGTTTGCTCCGCGCCACCCCTGTGCCATGTCCACCCGAATTCGAAAGCTACGCCCATGATCGGAACCCGCACCTCATCGTCCTACACCCCGCATGTCGACGTCGACCCCGCCGACCGCCCACTCATCCTCGTCGCACCGCGTTGGGAAGAGGCAAAGCCGTTTTTGAGCGAGACGCTCTCCCCCAACGAGGAGATTGCGAGCGTCTTTGTCGATGCCATCCTTGCCGCCGGCGGCCTGCCGCTGCAGATGTCCATCACCGAGGACATTGAGGTCATCCGTCATTACGTCGATATCGCCGACGGCATCGCCATTCCCGGCGGCCCCGATGTCAATCCCAAACGTTGGGGCGATGATCGACCCTACGACCCCACCCTCTGCTGCGAGATCCGCGATAGCTTTGAGTTTAAGCTGGTCAGCGAGGTGCTCCGTGCCAAAAAGCCGCTCTTTACCACCTGCCGCGGCACGCAGTTGCTCAATGTCGCCACTGGCGGCACCCTGTGCATGGACGTGCCGAGCCTGGGCGCTCGCGAGGGCCGTACGCAGTGGCGCCATACCCACGTGCTCAACGACCCCGTGCACCCTGTCGAGGTCATGCCGGGCTCGCTGCTGGAGCTCGCGGTTGGCGGGCACAGGCTGATCCAGACCAACTCGGCACATCACTGCTGCGTCGATCGTCTGGGTAAGAGCACGCGCTTGGTCGCCAAGGCAACCGACGGCGTTCCCGAGTGCATCGAAGTCGAAGGCCAGCCGTTCTGTCTGGGCGTGCAATGGCACCCTGAGTACACGTGGAAGACACTCGAGACCGACTTTAACCTGTGGAAGTCGTTTGTCGAGGCAGCGGCAAAGGTTAAGCAGGCTCGCTAGCTCGCGAACCGCATAACAGATAAGGGCGCCCCGCCGGCCACATGGTCCGGCGGGGCGCCCTTTTGCCTATACGCGGCAGGCACACAGCCCAAGGCTCACAACCTCTTACTCGCCCGCCTCGCGCAGGGCCGACATCGTAGCCGCATATTGCTGCTGCAGTGCATGCATTCCCTCGCGAGCACCGTCAACGGCATCGGCGCCGCGCAACGCCTCGGTCACCACGACCGCCGGCTCGTACAGATTATCGAATCCCAGGTTCTGGCTCACGCCCTTGAGCGTGTGCGCTGCCATAAACGCACCTTCGGCGTCTCCCGCCGCCATGGCGGCCTCCAGCTTGTCCATGCTCTCGTCATCCAAAAACTTGAGGGCAAAGCGGGCAAGCATTTCCCCGCCCATCAGCCGAGCGCACGCGTCATCATAATTAGCGCCGATCTTCTCATACGCCTCACGCATGGAAATCATGGATTAAAAACTCCTTTGGTCAAACTAAATCGTAGGAAACGCGACGACATCGGCGGGGCGTGCCAATGTCTCGGCAATTTGGTCTTGCACCTCGAGCAAACAGTCGAGCAGCAACGGCTTAAAGGTGCCGCACTTACCGTCCAGGATCATCTGGATCGCCTCCTTGTGCGGAATAGCGTCCTTGTACACACGCACGCTCGTCAGAGCATCGTACACGTCGGCCACCGAGACCACCTGCGCGGCAATGGGAATATCGTCGCCCTTAAGGCCATCGGGATAGCCCTTGCCGTCCCAGCGCTCGTGGTGCCAACGCGCAATTTGGTACGCATATTCCATAAGCGCATTGCCGACGTGATGTCGGCCCAGCTCAAGCAACATGTCGGCGCCAATCGTAGTATGCGTCTTCATAATCTCGAACTCCTCGGGCGTAAGGCGCCCGGGCTTGTTGAGGATCGCATCGTCAATCGCCATCTTGCCAATATCGTGCAGCGCCGAAGCCAGGGCAATCGTGGAGCGCTCCTCATTGTCGAGGGAGATGGTGTCGCTACGCTGGACCAGACAGCCAAGCAGCAGCTCGGTCAGCTTCTCGATGTTCGTAACGTGCCTGCCGCTCTCGCCATTGCGAAGCTCCATGACGCCGGCCATGATGTCGATGAGCATGCGACTGTTCTTGACGCGCTCGTTGTACTGCTGGGACAGCAGGCTCGTCAGGCGGCGCTGCTTGGCGTATAGGCGGATGGTGTTGCTTACACGGCGGCGCACGACACGGGAGTCAAACGGACGGTTGATATAGTCCGAGGCGCCCAGCTCGTACGCGCGCAGAACCATATCATCGGAATCTTCGCTCGAAATCATGATGACAGGCAGATTGTCGATACCCGATCGGCGCGACAGATCGGCCAGCACCTCAAAGCCGCTTATGCCCGGCATGACAATATCCAGCAGCACGAGCGACAACTCATCGCCATAGCGGTCGACCATGTCGAGCGCCGTACGACCGTTATCGGCCTCGAGGATGCAATACTCGTCCTTGAGCATCTCGTTGAGAATGGCTCGGTTCATCTCGGAGTCATCGGCAATAAGCACCAAAGGCTTTTCGCTTTGGAAGGCCTCGATGGAATCGGCATCGGTCACGACCGTACCGGCTTTTGTCTTAGCGCGGCTCAGTAACTGGACAGCGCGGCCAACGCCCTCATCGACCGTCTCGCCATGAATGCGAACGCCACCAACACATGCCGTCAAGCTCACGTACTCATGGCCTGGAATAATCGTGGCATGAACGGCATCGGATACCTGATGCAGACGACGGGTGAAGTCATCGGAGGGAATATTGGGCATGACGACCACAAACTTGTCGCAGCCATAGCGCACAAGCTCGTCAGTCGAACGAATTCCGCTGCGTATGGCTGTCGCCACAGCACCGAGCGCAAGGTCGCCGGCATGACGGCCACACGTATCGTTGAAGACCCTAAAATCATCAAGGTCGATCACCGCAACGCCGGCATTCATGCGAGCGCTACGGAGCTTTTCCTCGTAATATCGGCGATTGCGCACGCTCGTCAGCACGTCGGTGTAGACAAGGTCCTCTTCTGCAGCCTCCTGCTCATCAATCGGACGCACCATCAGCAAGACATGAGGCTCGCCCTCGACCTTCAGAGGGCGCAGACGGGCGCGGTACTCAACACCATCGTTGAGCAGTTGCTCCGACACCTCATCGGAGCCTGCCAAGGCCTCAAGGCTCGACTGACGCAAACAAGGGCAGCGATCGCCGGCGAGCAGGCAGTTGCGCTCGCTCTTAATCTGGTCGGCCGACAGCAAACGCACCACGGGGTAGGTCTTCGCGACACGGGCGACCTCGGCGGCAGCCTCCTCGTCGGTTAGATTTGCCTCGTGATTATTGAGCATATGGGGCCCTTTCTATCGTTATGCACGGCAACGGTGCATATCAAATGGTACAAGGGTAACATCTAACAACTGCAGGCAAACGCGCGATTATCGTTGCATTTTTATGACCTGGCAAACGGCGGTAATGGAGCCGCGGGCGCGCGGTTATGGGCACATTCGTTAACAAAGGCGAAACGCTAACAGTCCCCCTCCCCGCAGGTCATCGAGCGTGCTAACGCTCCAAGACATCGCGAACGGCGTTTGCCGCCGTAACGGGGCGATCGCGCAGACCGTTATGCGCGCCCGGGATCGTCACGAGGGGGCAATCGAGATATTCGGCAGCCGCTCGCGTACCAGCCTCGCGGGGCGTACCGATCGAAAGCTCGCCCAAAAACACGGCCGACACCGCCTTTGACACGCGGGCGCGCTCCCAGTCGGGAGCATATGTCATATTTGTTCCGTATTCATTGGCCATGAAGCAACGACCATTGCGCAGGGCATGTTTGGCTTCCGCTTCGGTCGTCCCAGGAGCCTCGGGGTCCAAGTCGCCGAGGGCTCCCAAGAAAAGCCGGAGCGCCCTTGAAACCTTTCCAGCCGCAATCATATCGAGCAAAACCGGAGCTGCGCCCATGCCGACACCTTCGGCCGACACAGCCGGCTCATGCAGAATCGCACGAGCGACGAGCTGGGGTTCGGTGCGAAGAAGCTCCAGCGCCACCAACGTACCGGCGCTGTGCGCAAGCACATTTGTCGGAGCGCCAACGTGTTCGATCACAGCTTGCAGGTCGGTGGCCTGGGCGGCAAGATCATAGCTGCCGTCTGCCGCTTCGCTGCTGTCACCACAGCCGCGGCGGTCGTAGGCAATTACGCGGTAGTTGCGGCTGAGCTCACAAGCGATGCCGTCGAAAAATGTGCCGTCGACACAAGCGCCGTGCACGCACACCAAGGCAGGAGTATCAGGCAACACATCCGGGCCGGCATATTCGCGACAGGCAATCGTGGTGCCCGCATTCTCGACTGTAAAATCCATGTTGTGCCCCCATCATCAACGCCCATCCAGTTGCACGTCAGTACGGTTGGATGGACCCGCGTTGCCATACGCCTTGTTAACAGATTAACTCTACCCGACCCGAGGCTTTTCATGACACGGCATAATGCGCGACGTGAAAAAACGAAACTTGTAAAGCAAGAGCCCGCACCTTGCTTTGGAGCCGATGCTATGCTTAGGCACAATTGTCTTGAGGAGCATATGCCTATGTCTACGTTTTTGAATGCCAGCCCCATCTTTGGGCCCGTTCGCAGCCGTCGCCTTGGTCTCTCGCTCGGCGTCAACATGATGCCGGCCAGCGGCAAAATCTGCACGTTCGACTGCATTTACTGCGAAAACGGCCTCAACGCCGAGCGCCCCTGCCATGAGCCGTACAACACAGCCGCCGCGGTACTCGACGCGCTCGAGGCAAAGCTGCGCGAGATGGCAGCTGAGGGCGAGCTCCCCGATGTGATCACCTTCGCAGGCAACGGCGAGCCCACCGCCGCACCGGAGTTTCCGCAGGCCATCGCCGGCGCCATCGCGCTGCGCGACGAGCTTGCCCCAAACTCCAAGATCGCCGTGCTCTCCAACGGCACGCGCGCCGATCGCCCCGAGGTGCACGACGCGCTCATGATGGTCGACGACAACATCCTCAAGCTCGATACCGTCGACCCGGCGTTTATCCAGCTGCTCGACCAGCCCGTTGGCCCCTACGACGTCGAGCACCAGATCGAGACGTTCGCAAGCTTTGACGGTCATGTCATTATCCAGACGATCTTTTTGACCGGCGAGTATCAGGGCAAGCTCATCGACAACACCGGCGAGGAGTACGTTGCCCCCTGGCTCGCGGCGCTTGAGCGCATTCGCCCACAAGAAGCGACCATTTACACGGTGGCGCGCGAGACACCGATCGCCGGCCTTGCCAAAGCAGCGCCCGAGGTGCTTGACGCCATTGCCGCGCGCGTGCGTGCCCTCGGCATTCCCTGCCAGGTGAGCTACTAGCGCGCAGCTGCCCTGTGAGTGGGCTATACTAGCTGCGAATGAAAGGAAGTTAGCCATGTTTGACAATGGACCCGTGCCTGGCCGCAACGACGCTTGCTGGTGCGGCAGCGGCAAGAAATACAAGAAATGCCATAGCGCCTTTGATGAGCGCCTCGAGCGCTTGTGGGAAGAGGGCTGGGAGGTTCTGCCTCGCACGCTCTACAAGACGCCCGCCGATATCGAGGGCATTAAGCGCTCGGCCGCCATCAACGTGGGCGTGCTCGATTATGTGGGCGAGCATATCGCTGCAGGCATGACCACCAACCAGATCGACCAGATGATTTACGACTACACCGTCGAGCATGGCGGCACGCCGGCCGACCTCAACTACGAGGGCTACCCCAAGAGCGTGTGCACCTCGATCAACGACGTGGTCTGCCACGGCATCCCCTGCGATACGGACGTGCTGCACGAGGGCGACATCATCAACGTGGACTGCTCTACGATCCTAGACGGCTACTTTAGTGATTCGAGCCGCATGTTCTGCATCGGCGAGGTCTCGGCCGAGCGCCAGCGCCTGGTCGACGTCACCCGCGCCAGCGTGGAGGCGGGTCTCGCCGCCGTCAAGCCGTGGCTACCGCTGTCCGTGATGGCCGAGGCCGTGCAAAAGACGGTCGAGGACGCCGGCTTTAGCGTGGTGCGCGAGTACGGCGGACACGGCATCGGTAAGGAGTTCCACGAGGACCCGTTTGTGGGCTTTACCACCGAGGCGCCCGACGTAGACACCATCATGGCCCCGGGCATGGTCTTTACCATCGAGCCCATGGTCAATGCCGGAGCGCCCGACATCAAGATTAGCAAGGGTGACGGTTGGTGCGTGCGCACCAAGGACGGCAGCGATTCGGCCCAGTGCGAGGTTCAGCTCGTGGTGACCGAGGACGGCTACGAACTGCTCAGCTGGTAGCTGTAGATGCGCCGGATGCTGACGGGTACGCTCGTCTTGCATCCGGCGTTTTTATTTGAACGTTTTGCCTGATAAAACCTGCCAAAATACACCTGTCCCTTTTTGGTAGGTCAAGCGGAGAGGACTGCTTGTGAACATCCTGGTTTTGCTGCCCGTCAACGACCGCCATCGCGCAATTCTTGAGTCGAGCGCTCCGGGCGAGGACTTTATCTACACGAGCGCCGACGCCGCCACGCGTGAGCAGGTCGCCGATGCCGACGTGATCCTGGGCAACATCGACCCTGACATGCTCACGGCATGCGAGCATCTCCAGCTGTTGCAATTGCAGACCGCCGGCTATGACGACTACCTTGCCGCCGGCACCGTACCGGCCGACGCCAAACTGTCTTGCTCGGTGGGCGCCTACGGCCAGGCCGTAAGCGAGCACATGTTTGCCATGGTCCTGTCTATGATGAAGCGCCTGCCCGGCTACCAGGACCTGCAGCGCGAACATCGCTGGGAGGACTTGGGCCCGGTCACCTCGCTCAAAAACGCCAACGTGCTGGTGCTGGGCGCGGGCGATATCGGCGGCCACTTTGCCACGCTCTGCCGCAGCATGGGCGCGCACGTCCGCGGCATCAAACGCCATCCGCTCGTCTACCCCATTGTGTTTGAGGACATGGACGGCATGGATGCCCTGTCTGAGCGCCTGGCCGAGGCAGACGTCGTCGCATCCTTTATGCCCAGCACACCCGAGACCCGCGGTCTGGCGAACGCCGAGTTCTTCGCCGCGATGAAGCCGGGCGCCTTCTTTGCCAACGGCGGCCGCGGCGATCTTGTGGTCGCCGACGATCTGGTTGCCGCTCTTGAGTCTGGACATCTTGCCGGCGCCGCGGTCGACGTCACCGACCCCGAGCCGCTGCCTGAGACAAGCCCGCTGTGGGATGCGCCCAACATGCTCATCACGCCGCACGTCTCCGGCTGGTTCCACCTGGCCGCGACGCTCAACAACGTCGTAGACATCGCCGCGGAGAATCTGCGTCACCTGCAAGCCGGCGAGACGCTTCGCTGCTGGATCGAGCACTAGATTGTTCCGGCGTTTTACCAAACGCCGGAACCCCTCGACGCTGCGAGCCCGTCTGGACGGCAATCTGCCTTTCAATCGTCGGGCATGGCCAGAAGGCCTATGCCCTCCTCTTTCAAGGCACCTTGCTCGCCCAGACGGGCTCTCGCTGACTTTTATTCGACCTGTGGGGTCTTCAAATTGTTAGAGCGTTGCTAAGTAATTCTTTGCGTCTTCTACGCTCATTGCGGCGACTGGTGCGTGTGAGCAGAGCTTGACATCGTTGGTGACCAGAAGGTCTGTCTTTGCGCGCATCGCTGCCGCGATGATTAAATCGTCTTCGTAATCGCTATGGAGCTTACGCTGCTTACTCGCCATCCATATGTCGCTCAGATCGCAGGGCACGGGCGTAGCAAGTTGCGACAACACATCAAGACAATCCCATGCGAGTGATGTCGCCGCCGAAGCGGCATCTTGAGACAGCGAACCGTGCTCTCGCCGATACCACGCCTTATGTTCGCTCGAAATCAAATAGAACAGGTCTTTGGACGATGTCGCCGCATACAGCAAATCAACCTGAGCCGTGCACGCATCACGCAAAAACTCAATTGCCGCCGAACGACCGCGTCGTGAAGGGATGAAATAATCAAGCCAGACGTTGGTGTCAACCAAGATGCGCTTTGGATTCTCACTCACAGAGCCAGCTCATCTCCTCGCCATAGCGATCCGCGTAGGCGTTCCGTTTGAGTTCTTCATCGCCCGAGGGCCGTACCTTAGCCAAGTCAATTTCCGATTCACGGCAAGCAGCAGCGAACAGTTGCGAACCTTGGTCGATGAGTTCGAGCTTGTGCTTGGCGGCTTTCTCTCGCCCGCGCTGTTCCGCCCGGGCACGACCAGGCGAAAGGATGTCCTGGAGCGCGCCGGGCCGATCAGCCAGAGATGCCGCAAGTTGCCAGAGCGCACGCACCGCTTGGCTCGGCGTAATGCCGGCCATGGAGAGAGCGGCGTCCCCTCTCCTTTTAAGATCGGCATCGAGACGTACGTTGATCTGAGCGGCTGTTGTGGTCATGACCCCTCCTTAATACTTTATAATTATCATAAAACTCTATGGTAGATACGTAAAGCATGTATAGCATTTAATAGTATTAGCCGTGCTCTGTGCACAAAAAGCCGCCGAGGCACATTGCGCCTCGGCGGCTACGCATCACCAATATTGTTCGGTTTTATCCTCTGCATTTGCCCAGATAAAACCTGCCAAAATAAACCTGTCCCTTTTTGGTAGGTTTTAGAGCTCCACGCTTTCGGCGCCGTTGATGGTTAGGTTTCGCTCGTAGAAGGCCGTAAGGGCGCGAATGGCGTACATCACGTCGCGTACGCCGCCGGTCTCGTAGCTTGAGTGCATGGCAAGCTGCGGCAGGCCCACGTCTACGGCATGCATGCTCGCCTGCATGTTCGACAGGTTGCCGAGCGTGGAGCCACCCGCCATATCGCTCTTGTTGGCGAAGGCCTGCGTGGGTACGTCGGCGTCATCACAGATGGCTTGGAACACCGCGCGGCTAAAGGCATCGGTGCAATAGTGCTGGTTGGCGGCCTCCTTGATGACGATGCCGCCATTAAGCACCACCTGGTTGCGGGCGTCGCACTTCTCGGCGTGGTTGGGGTGCACGGCATGCGCGTTGTCGCAGCTCACGAGCATCGAGGCAGCAAGTGCACGATGGTACGACTCGTCGTCAAAGCCCAGCGAGCCGTTAATGCGGCGCAGCGCATCGGCCAAGAACGTCGACATGGCGCCCTGCTTGGTCTCGGAGCCAACTTCCTCGTTATCAAAGCAGCAGAAGACCGAAACGTCGTGCGCGTTCTCGGCACCCAAAAATGCCTGCAGCGAGGTGTAGGCGCAGGCCAGGTCGTCAAGCTTGGGCGTCGAGATAAACTCATCGGCCCAACCCCAAATGCGCGCATCCTGACGATTGACCAGGAACAGATCGCGGCCCAGGATCTGCTCGGGCTCAACATCCAGCTCGTCGGCGATCAGAGCATCAAAGTCGCCCTGCTTAAGCTCGCCGGCGCTGATGAGCGGGCACAGGTCAACGGCTCGGTTGGGCGCAAAGCCCTCGTTGACGCCGCGGTTCATATGGATGGCAAGGCTCGGAATGATAGCGACCTCGCGCTCGGTGGCAAGCAAGCGGCTCTCAATACGGTCGCCCTCGCGCACCAGCACGCGACCCGCGAGCGCCAGCGGGCGATCGAACCAGGTGTAGTCGATCATGCCGCCGTAGGCCTCGGTGTTCAGGCGCAGCGTCTCGCCTGCGCCGTCGAGCTCGGGCACGGCCTTGACCTTAAACGTCGGCGAATCGCTGTGCGACGCCGTGAGCTGAAAATGATAGTCACCAGCAACGCCGTCCTCGCCCCACGTCGCGGCTAGGTCCTCGCCCACCTTAAAGGCGATAACGCTCGAGGTGTTGCGCTGCGTGTAATAGCGACCGCCCGGCTCGATATCCCACGCCGCATTCTCGGGCAGGTAGGTAAAGCCTGCCTCGTCAAGTTCGGCCATAATGGTCGCCGCCGTATGGAACATGCTGGGGCATGCCTCGATAAAGTCGATAAGGTCGTTGGCGGCCTCGATATCGTCGGCCGTCACATGCGCGCGCTCGGGCGTTTCCTGATCCGTCATGCTCTCCCCTTTCGCTGGGTTGATGGTTCCCTCCAGCATACCCCGCCACGCCAGCGCCGCACTCTTCATTCCATGTTTAATCCCGCGCCGCTCACCAAGTTGAGCCATCATGCCCGCGTTCCTTTTGCGACAATTACGCTAACAGGACGAGAGGAGCCGTTATGAAGCCACGTAACATTGCCATTGCCTGCGGTGTCGCGGGAGTCGCCGTCGGCCTTGCCGCTGCCACCGGTATCGTTTACCACAAGCAAATCAAGTCCGCCGCGTCGCTCAAACGCCTGACCGGCTACGCGGATGGCTATGATCTGTACGCAATCGACATCGCTTACGACTACGATCTTGATCGCATCATCGCCGCTGGCGTGCGCGACGACCAAGCCTACATCGATGCCGTGGCGGCGCAGGTGCTGCCCGGTGTGCCGGCACATGTCCAGGCGCCCCAGTTTGCCTGCAGCGCCTTTGTCGCCGTAGATGCCGAAGGCCGTGTGCGCACCGGTCGCAATTACGACTTTAAGGACGACACCTCGGCGCTGCTGGTGCGCAATCACCCACGCGGCGGCTATGCCTCCATCGGGTTTGCCGCCCTTAACAACCTGGGCGATAACACTCCGCTTGACTCCGTCGGCAGACGCGCCGCCGCACTCATGGGCCCGTTTGCCCAGCTCGACGGTGTTAACGAATGCGGCGTGTCCATTGCCGTACTCACCCTGGACTCCAAGCCCTGTGACCAGGACACGCAGCGCCCCGTCATCAATACCTCGCTCGCCATCCGTCTAGTGCTCGACCGTGCCGCCACCACGCAAGAAGCTGTCGACCTGCTTTCCGCCTACGACATGCACGCCATGGCAGGACGCGATTACCACTTCTTTATCAACGACGCCGCCGGTGACGTGCGCGTAGTAGAGTGGGATCCGCGCGATCCGGACCGCGCTTTCAAAGCGACTCCTGTACGCCAGGTTACGAACTTCTACGCCTGCTATGGCGACGAAGTGCTGCCCAACCAAAAGAATGGCGAGCTGGGCCATGGTAAAGAGCGCGCCGTCGCGATCGACGATGTCCTTGACGCCCATATCGGTGCCCAGGACGAAACGATTGTCTGGAAAGCCCTGCGCGCCGCAGCGCAAGAGCCCAATCCGGAAGACATCACCAGCAATACGCAATGGTCGGTCGTCTTTGACAATACCGAACCCGCCGCCGCTATTACGCTGCGCCGCCACTGGGGCGACGTCGATGCCTTCGCGCTGTAAGGAGCCAGGCCCGTCGACCTTACGCTCGCCTGACGTTGTTTACATTTCTATACGCTTGAGCTAACACGTTTTACCCCCGCATCAACAGTGTGCGGGGGTAAACTTATGCGCATGTTATAACTTGCCCGGAAGGATTCATCATGCTTAGGATCGGTCTTCTTACCAGTGGCGGCGACTGTCAGGCGCTCAACGCCACCATGCGCGGCATTGTCAAAACGCTTATGACCAATAGCGAAGAGCCTATTGAGATCTATGGTTTTGAGGACGGCTACCAGGGCCTTATCTACAGCCGGTTCCGCGTCATGACGCCCGCCGATTTTAGCGGCATCCTTACCCGTGGCGGTACCATCCTGGGCACGAGCCGCACGCCGTTCAAGCGCCTGGACATTCCCGAGGCCGACGGCGTCGAAAAGGTGCCGGCAATGGTCCACACCTATCATAAGCTGCAGCTCGACTGCCTGTTTATGCTGGGCGGCAACGGCTCCACCAAGACCGCCAACCGTCTGCGCGAAGAGGGCCTCAACGTTATCGCCCTGCCTAAGACCATCGATAACGACACCTGGGGCACCGAGCTGACGTTTGGCTTTACGAGCGCCATCGACGTCGCCACCAAGTGCATCGACGACATCCACACCACCGCCTCGAGTCACGGCCGCGTGTTCGTTATCGAGATCATGGGCCACAAGGTTGGCTGGATTCCGCTGTACGCCGGCGTCGCGGGCGGTGCGGACGTCATCCTGATCCCCGAGATTCCCTACGACATGGATAACGTCATCAAGACCATCGAGCATCGCATGGAGACCGGCAGCCGCTTTACCATCGTGGCCGTCGCCGAGGGCGCTATCTCCAAGGAGGACGCGGCGCTGTCCAAGAAGGAGTACAAGAAAAAGCTTGCCGAGCGCACGAGCCCGTCGATTGTCTACGACATCGCCAAGGAGATCGAGGCCAAGACCGGTCGCGAGACCCGTGTCGCCATCCCCGGCCACACGCAGCGCGGTGGCCAGCCCGACGCCCAGGACCGCATCTTTGCGACCCAGTGCGGCGTCGAGGCGGCACTGGGCTGTCTACGCGGCGAGTTTGGCTACATGATCGCCCTGCGTGACGGCAAGATGTGCCACATGCCGCTCGAGGAAGTCGCCGGCAAGCTCAAGTATGTCGACCCCCAGAGTGATCTGGTGCGCGAGGCCAAGGCGCTGGGCATCAGCTTCGGCGACGAATAGCCTCGGCCGAAACTGCTCTCATCGGAGACCCCAGGGCTTACCTCCCAAATCGTCCTCGGACATGTCAGGATCCCGCCGTGCGCTTCGCGCGGCGGGATCCTTCCGTCCTGCGGAAAGATTTGGGAGGTAAGCCCTGGGGCCTCCTACGGTGACTGGGGAGGCCGAGACTATTCGTCTTCTTGCTGCGGGTGCCTGGGGTAGGATGCGGCGTGCATTTTTGGGAGTATTCAGCAGCCGAGGGTGCCTGCATACTGGATTTTGGGCGAGAGACAGGCGCCGCGGGCCGCATTCTGCAAAAAAATGAGCGGTCCTCGAGGCGCCGGAGCTCAAAGTCAGGCTTTCAATGCGCTTTTGTGCGCCCGCTCCCACACTCGCGGACTCCGGGATGCTGAATTCTCCGGAATTTGCACGCCGCCCCCTGGGTTACCCGTAGGCAAAAAGCAACCGCCCCGCCGAAATATGCAATCGGCAGGACGGTTTATGCAATTTAGTGGCTGTGAGCGCGGCGGTGGCTCGCTACAGCTTGAATCCCAGAACGGGTTACTCGGCGCTCTTAAAAGCGCCGAGTAACCCGCCAAAAAGGGACAGGTTCATCTTTGGCAGGTTAATCTGGGCAAACGCCGGACAACCATTAGGTGGCCCGGCGTTTGCCCCGCTTTGCTGGGGATGTCTGTCGTTCAGTGCTCTTACTGGCCAGTCCAGTGTTGCGCATAGCTCTTAATGTCCTCGGTAAAACCGTCAAGGTCGTCAAGGGTGATAACGCTGTCGATAAGCAAATTGGCTATCTCGCGGTGCATTGTGCTGCGGCGAATGTCGTTTGCAATTACGCCTGAGGACAGCTTGTCTCTATTGAGGCGCTCTTCTAGTGCCCAAAATCTACTGGACGCTTCACTGTCGCCGTTCAGCATCTCAACGTACTGGCCGATGAGCTTTTCCATATAACGTTCTTGCCATTGAGGAAGCATTTTCTTAAACAGCTTCCAGTCGCTTTCGGCTACGTCGCGCATATGTCCTCCGCTCGTCAAACGGGCTTTCCGTTTGCCTTTCATTCTATTTGGTTTTCGCTCGCAGGCGTTGATGAGAGGCTCTCTTTAGCCTTCGAGATTGGGCTTGAATGATCCGTTGCCACAAAATGGACCTATCTACTACGTTTGCTACCACACCCTCGACCATGACAAAGATTGTAAAAATAAAACCGCAGGTAGAAAGCTTGCCAGTTTTCGAAAAAGGCGGGTATGGTCGGCCCCTTCGGGCTAAACGTAGTAAATAGGCCCTTTTCTTGGCGCGCGGTCAGCTCAATGCTTATCTCCGTGCCGGAACTGACCCAATTGTTTGTTAGTTGCGGTGATATAGGGACTGTTTGGCGCTTTGGAGCCTCAAAACAGTCCCTATATCACCGCAACTTGGAAGGGACGGGCGGTGTCGGATGAGTGGCGCTGGCGGTTTAGGCCTGTTTGCGGTGCTTCCATTGTTTGCGGCACCAGTGCATAAGCGCTTTTACGATGGGAATCGTGATGAGGATGACCCATGCGGGATGGGGCTGTCCCAGGCAGAGCCACATGTAGAGGAACCAAGTTATGGCAGCTGCCGGGTAGACGGCGTCGACAAGCTTTGACAGATGACGTCGGTCGATGAAATCGCCAAGCGCGTAGTAGACGGGAATCAAAAAGACGAGGAAAAGTCCCGTAGTCCACACGCTGCAAATAATGCCGAGCGCCAGATAGGCGAGGGCGACAAGCACGGGGAAGGGGAACTAATTCCACGCGCGACCGAGCTTGGTGTGGAAATGCTCGCCATGATGGTCGAGCTTGTCGCGCGCCTCTTTCCAGCTGGAGAATTGTTCGCCGTCGATAACCACGGTGCCATCGGCATTGGTGTGCACGCTGTGCCCGTCGTCCTCTAGCGTGTCAATATGTACGCCGCCCGGCCCCACGTGCACCTCTTCACCCTTGCGGTCGTTGGTCACATGGATGCCGCTCCAGCCAACATGGACTTCCTCGCCTTTATTGGGATCAATGACGTGGATGCCGCGCGCGAGGGAAATATCGACAAGTGGTTTGTCGCCGCAATCGGCGTGCTCAGTAGAAGCCTCAGCCTCGTCAGTCACATCCGCCGTCTCGGTGTCGGCACTGCCGTCCTCAAGGTCGTCGGCATCGCTAGCCGCTTCCCCATACAACAGCTCGTCCAACGACACGCCATACAGTGCGGCGAGCGCAATAAGGTTATCGGTATCGGGTGAGGACTCACTGCGCTCCCATTTACTGACAGCCTGGCGACTTACGCCCAGTTGGGCAGCAAGGGCCTCCTGAGAAAGACCGGCAGCTTTGCGGCGATCGACGAGACGCTGTGCCATCGCAAGGTCCATGGTGGTTCCTTTCATGTGGTGACCGTAATCGAATGAGGCGAGTATGCCGAAAACAACCGGTAGCGACCACCATTTCTAGTTAGAATCTGCCCCAACCCTACCGCAACTACCAGTAGCAACCCCTAACGACCTGCCATTTCATGACAAATGTCAGTGCAAATAACAACCAAGAGCCCTCTCGATAAGTTGCGGTGGAATAGTTCCCGTTTGGCATAGCAGAGCCATAAACGGGAACTATTCCACCGCAACTTACTATTAGGCCACGCACTCGCAGAGTAGCTGCGGGTGCCTGGAGTAGGATGCGGCGTGCATTTTTTGGAGTATTCAGCAGCCGAGGGTGCCTGCATACTGGATTTTGGGCGAGAGACAGGCGCCGCGGGCCGCATTCTGCAAAAAAATGAGCGGTCCTCGAGGCGCCGGAGCTCAAAGTCAGGCTTTCAATGCGCTTTTGTGCGCCCGCTCCCACACTCGCGGACTCCGGGATGCTGAATTCTCCGGAATTTGCACGCCGCCCCCTGGGGTACCCGCGGGCAAAAAGCAACCACCCCGCCGAAATATGCAATCGGCGGGGCGGTTTATGCAAAAATGCGGTTGTGGTACATTACAGCTCGCTACAGCTTGAATCCCAGGCAGGTTACTCGGCGCTTTTGAGGGCGCCGACCATGTCGATCTTGTTGAGGGTACGATTGGTGGCGAGGTTGACGATAAACGTAAAGCCAAAGGAAAGCACCACGGCGAGCACGTAGCTTAGCGGCTCGACCTCAACGTCAAAGTACAGCGACGGCATCTGCAAAATGTACGTAAAACTCTCGGCCAGCAAGCCGCCCAGTGGCACGCCCAGCGCGGCGCCAATTGCCGTGAGGATCAACGTCTCCTTGTTGACGTAATGGTGCACCTCGCCACGGCGGAAGCCCAGCACCTTGATGGTCGCCAGCTCGCGTTCGCGCTCGGAGATATTCGTGTTGGACAGCGTAAACACCACCACAAACGACAGGCATGCCGCCATAAAGGTCACGAGCACCACGACGGAATTGATAATAGTGAAGTTCGCCTCAAAGTTCTCCCAATGCTCGGCCGTGCTCGAAATCGAAAGCCAGCCGTCACTCTTAAGCTTCTTGCTAAACGCAATCTGGTCGGCCGACGAACCCTTGAGCAGCGCAAAGATGCCATTGAGGCGAACGCTGCGCCCAAACGCGCGCTCATAGGTGCTCTGCGTCATGTAAAGCGTGTTGCCCAGATAGTTAAGCGAAATGTCGCTGACCTTGACCTTGGCGACGTTGAGTGACGAATCCTGGACGTGTGCTGCATCGCCCGGCTGAATCCCCAGCACCAGCTGTGAACTCTTACTCAGATACACGTCTCCGTCACGCAAAGACAGTGGCTCTTTGGACTCATCCTCAAGGCGAACATAGTCGTCCAGATCATTCGTGCGGTCATCGGGCACCACAATGAGCTGCACGGTCTCGCTCTTTCCGCCAAATGTAAAAGTGACGTTGTCGGTCATAATCGGCAGCATCGAAGTCACGGTCACGTCGGAATCCTTGGCTGCGCTTCGCTCGTCGAGCGCCGCGCACGTCTGCGAAAAATCGTCGGGATTGGCGACCGCCAGCAGATCGTAGCGTGTGATGTGGCCGTACTGCTTGGGCGAAAGCGCGACCGACGTGTCGCGAATACCCATACCGCAAATCACAAGCGCGGTGCAACCCGCGATGCCAAAGATGGTCATAAAGGCGCGCTTTTTATAGCGGAAAAGGTTGCGTGCAGCGACCTTGTTCAAAAAGCCCATGCGGCGCCAGATAAAGCCGATGCGCTCGAGCAGAATGCGCGAGCCAGCGCGCGGGGCCTTGGGACGCATAAGCGAGGCCGGGGTCTCGGCCATCTCGTGGCGGCAGGCGATAATCGTGGCGCCCACCACGCCCACGGCAAACAGCGCCACCGAAACGATCGAGGACACGATGTCGTACGAAAGCAGCATCTGGGGCAGTGAGTACATGTCGTCGAACACCGTAAACAGGAACAGCGGCAGGCCCACAAATCCGATGATGTTGCCGAGCACGCCGCCGATCAGACAGGCCCACAGCGCATAGTCCACGTATTTGGACAGGATGCGTCCGCGCGAATAACCGAGCGCCTTATACAGGCCGATGAGTGTGCGTTCCTCCTCGACCATACGCGTGGCGGTGGTAAGGCTGATGAGCACGGCGACGATAAAGAAGATGAACGGGAACACCGTGGCGATAGCCTCAATTGACGAGCTATCGCTCTCCACGCTCGAGTAGCTTGCGATATTGCCGCGGTCCTGGATGTACCAGGTGCATTCACCAAGGTCAGAGAGCTCGGCGCGGGCATCGGCAAACTGCTGGTCGGCGGCGGCGCGGCGCTGATCCAGGTCGGCCTGAGCCTGGACGCGTTCCTCGCTGCCCTGGGCCATGCGATTGATGTTGTCCTGCTCAATCCCAAAGAGCATATTCGCCTGGCGCTCGGCAGCATCCAAGCTTGCCGGCGTGTCGACCGTCAGTTCCTGGGCGCGCGCCTTCTCACGCTCCTCGCGGATCTTCTCGATATTGCCCTTGACCTCATTGATCTTTGCCGCGTAGGAATCCGAATAGGAGTTGAGGCTCTTGGCCCCCTCGACGATCACGTGGACCGCGGAGTAGGAAGAAGATGTCGCGGCGTCCTCGCTCACATAGAACTTATAGTCCGCCGCCGAAGCAGCGCGAAAGGCGTTGACTGTCGAGTCAGAACTTACATCAGTGGGGTCGAGGACCTCAGCCGTAATGGTGTAATCACCCGCGGCGAACTGATCCTTGGCACTTTGATTGGACGAACTCGCGTCATTGGCGGCAAAACTCACCGTATCGCCGATTTTCTTGCCCGATGCCTTCAGGAACTTCGAAGTCACCGCGACCTCGCCGGCGCTCTCGGGCAAATCGCCGCTCACCAGCACCGGTTGATCGATGTTCTCCTTGGAGAGACTCTGCACGACCACGCGCTCGCGCGTTGTGCTCACGGCGGTGTAGGCGGTCTCGGTGTAGATGCCCTCGGCCGTTTCGACGCCATCGACCTCTTGGATGGCGTCGAGATCATCGTCAGTCAGGCCATAAGTCGACTGGACGTTGATATCATAGACATTCTGCTGGTCAAAGTAGGCGTCGACCGAATCGCACAGATCCTCGCAGCCCGCCTTAAGACCGCACATCACGCTCACGCCGAGCGCGGTGATCACGACGATAGACAAGAAGCGTTTGAGGCTGCCGCGAATCGTGCGGTAGACACCGCGGCGAAAAACCGTCGGCACCATATCGTTTGAGCTTTGGGCAGTGCGGTAGGTCGTAAAATCCTGCTCGCGCTCCGTGTTCCGCGCGTCGCGGCGTAGGCTGTTTTGGCGGTCCTGGTCCATGGGCGCTACCACTCGATCGTCTCGATAGGCACGGGATTTTGCTGGATCGTCTCGCTCTCCACGCGGCCGCTCTTAAAGCGAATCAGGCGATCGGCCATGGGCGCCAGCGCGGAGTTGTGGGTGATGATAATGACCGTGATGCCCTGCTTGCGGCAGGTGTCCTGCAGCAACTGCAAAATCTGCTTACCGGTTTTGTAGTCGAGTGCGCCCGTGGGCTCGTCGCACAAAAGCAGCTTGGGGTTCTTGGCCAGTGCGCGCGCAATGGACACGCGCTGCTGCTCGCCACCCGAAAGCTGCGCCGGAAAGTTGCCCAGGCGCTCACCCAGGCCAACCTGGCAAAGCGTTTGCTCGGCATCGAGCGAATCGGGGCAGATTTGCGCCGCAAGCTCAACATTTTCGAGCGCCGTCAGGTTGGGGACCAGATTGTAGAACTGGAAGACAAAGCCGACGTCGGCACGGCGGTATTCCACGAGCTGCGCCTCGTTGGCGGAGCTCACGTCGCGCCCGTCCACCGTTACGGTGCCGGAGGTTACCGTGTCCATACCGCCCAGGATGTTGAGCGCCGTGGTCTTGCCGGCACCCGAGGCGCCCAGGATAATGGCGAGCTCACCGCGTTCAACGGTAAAGCTCGCGCCGTCGAGCGCGTGAATGCGGGCATCGCCCTCGCCGTACGCCTTGATGACGTCTTTAAATTCGATATAAGCCATCGATTAATTCCCATCTGGTCGGATAACTCTTTAGTATTACCCATTTCCCACCGACCAAAAAGGGACAGGTTTATTTTGGCAGGTTTTATATGGGGGAATGGCAGCCATAGATGAGGCGCCGGGAAGGCAGAGAAATCATCGACGGGGTCAGGCCGACCGCCAAACACAACGCACGCAGCTCAATCTGTCAGCCAAATCATTCGAACGTCCGTTCGCTTCTATGATATGATTCCGCTATCTAAGCAGGCCAATACGCGGAAAGGCGGCCAACATGGCGTTCGACTTTAAGAAGGAATGCAAGGAGCTCTACAAACCTGCAAGCAAGCCGAATATCGTAACTGTCCCGCCTATGAGCTACGTTGCCGTTCGCGGAAAGGGCGACCCAAATACCGAAGGTGGCGAGTATCAAAACGCCCTGCCGCTGCTTTACGGCATCGCCTATACCGTCAAGATGTCGAAGAAAGGCTCGAGGAGCATCGAGGGCTATTTCGACTTTGTGGTACCGCCGCTCGAGGGTTTCTGGTGGCAAGACTCCCCGAGCGGCAACATCGACTATGTACGCAAGGACGATTTCAACTTTATCTCGTGCATCCGCCTACCCGATTTCGTCACCCAAGATGACTTTGACTGGGCAGTCGCAGAAGCCACGACCAAAAAGAAACTGGACTTTTCCGCCGTCGAGCTGCTTAAAGTTGACGAGGGTCTCTGCGTTCAATGCATGCACACCGGGCCCTACGACAACGAACCGGCGACCGTAAACGCTATGCATGAATACATGACCGAGCAGGGCTATGTCCCCGACTTCTCAGACTCCCGTTTACATCACGAAATCTATCTCTCCGATCCACGCAAATGTGCACCGGAGAAACTTAAGACTGTGGTTCGTCATCCTATCAAGCGCGCTGAATAGCGTGGAACGTCATTTCACGCGCTAGGTTTAAGCCAGCCAACCAGTCGCCTCCTAGGCCGTCCGGTAATTATCTTGACGCGGCCCGTCGCATCTTATAAGTTTGTTTTGCTAAAGCTGGAAAGCCTCTCAACGATGCGCAACTCCAGCTCTTTTTCTATCAAGAGAGCAAGTGTCGGAAAGCAAAGTGTCAGAAAGCAGCGCTTCGAGCAGAATCAAACGCCTGGTCAACACCTATAGCGGCCTCGTGCTTATGGGTGCTGTCGGAATCCCCGTCGGCGTTATCGTTGGCGCCATCTGTGCTCTCTTTGGACGCGTGCTTCTGGCAATCGGTACCTTCCGCGACGAGCACATCACCCTGTTCCTTCCCTTCCTCGCCCTCATGGGATTAGCCATCGTGTTTGCCTACCGCACTTGGGGCAAGGGCACCGACCGCGGCATGAGCCTGGTATTCGACGTAGGCCACGGGCGCGAAGACGCCATCTCCCCGCGTCTGGTGCCGCTCATTATGCTGAGCACGTGGGGAACGCACCTCTTTGGCGGCAGCGCGGGACGCGAGGGCGTCGCCGTGCAGATCGGCGCGACCGTCTCGCATTGGATCGGTCGACGCCTGCCTTTCCGCGACCCCGGCAACACGTTTTTGCTTATCGGCATGGCCGCCGGCTTTGCCGGACTCTTTCGAACGCCACTCGCCGCCACGGTCTTTGCTATCGAAGTGTTGGTCGCAGGACGCATGGAATACCGCGCGCTGTTTCCCGCGCTTACGGCCGCGCTCGCCGCATGCATGACCTCCGGCGCCTTGGGACTCGAGAAGTTCGAGGTCGCCGTTGTCGTCTCATACGCGCTTGACCTCCCCGGTCTTGGACGGCTTGCGGTGCTGGGCATCGCGTTTGGCATGGTAGGCGGTGCCTTTGCCTGGTGCCTTGCCCACGCCAAGACCCTTGCGGCGCGGTTGCTCCCCAACCCCTATGTGCGCATCGCTGTTATGGGCATCGCGCTATCGGCGATCCTGTTCGCGCTGTGGCAGGGACGATACTGCGGACTTGGCACCAACCTGATATCGGCGGCGCTCGACGGTAACGGTCAGGTCGCCATCATGCCTTGGGATTGGGCGCTCAAATTCGCACTCACCATTACCACGCTTGCCGCAGGATATCAGGGTGGCGAGGTGACGCCGCTGTTCTCCATCGGAGCCAGCCTGGGTGTCGTACTCGCCGGGATTCTCGGCATGCCCGCCGAACTCTGCGCCGCGCTGGGATACGCCGCCGTCTTTGGCAGCGCCACCAATACGCTGCTCGCGCCGATCCTCATTGGCTGCGAGGTCTTCGGTTTCGGTAATCTGCCGGCGTTCTTCATCGTCTGCGTTGTGGCTTATCTGTTCAACATGGACAAATCGATCTACGCCCTGCAGGGGCGAGCGTAGAAAGATGTCCAAGCAGGTGGTCTCAACCGGAAACGGCGTCCCGCTCTGAGGCTGTATTCCGGGACACGGTTTCCGCTTGGGACGCCATTCGGAAAGCGTATCCCGCTTTAAAACGGAATTCCGAGACGCGGTTTCCGCCTGATCCTCCATTCGGAAAGCGCATCCCGTTCTATCGCGACGCCTTGGCTATGCAGAGTGCTCGAACGTTATTCCTCGTACGCGCCCTCAAGCCGAAGCAGCCACTCCTTGCGATCGAGCCCGCCGGCATATCCGTTGAGCGATCCGTCGGCTGCCACCACGCGATGGCACGGCACGATGATCGAAATAGGGTTGCGAGCGACCGCAGCCCCCACCGCGCGAGGAGATACAACGGGCGTTTCATTTCCCGGCACACGATGTCGAGCCGCAACACGCTGGGCGATCTCACCATACGTAGCAACTTCGCCACGCGGAATAGAGAGCAGCTCAAACCAAACCTCGCGCTGAAACGCCGTGCCAATCAAATGCAACGGCGGCGTAAACCGAGGCTCCTGCCCCGCAAAATAAGCATTCAGCCAAGCCCACGAACGCTCAAGCACCGAAAAAGCCGCGCCATTTGCCGGACTCACCGACGACATGCCACCAGTACCGGAAACCGCATCGGCGCCTTCAACGTGCTCTGTATCTTCTTTGAGCAGCGTAGAGCCAAAGTGCTCCTGCCCCTCAAACCAAAGTCCTGTCAGACCGCGGTCATCAGCGGCAAGCAAGATTTCGCCCAAAGGCGAAGCAAACGTCGTCGTGACCACCAGCGGCTCCTTTCAAAACTCCGCAACATAATACCGCGAATTGTGCAGACAACCCCAATCGACCCCAAAGTCGCCCCAGGCAGCAGGCGCGAAGCGCCGGGGCCGCCGCCGGGACTAGGGCCCGCAACAGCCACGTGCCCCCACATCAGCCCAGCGGCCCCAGCCGGACAGGTCCACCGCTACTCGCAGAGCAACTTAGCGATCTGGACGGCGTTGGTTGCCGCGCCCTTACGGATTTGATCGCCGCAGCACCAGAAGGTGATGCCGCGCGCAGCCTCGGGGTTCGAGATGTCGCGGCGCACGCGACCGACCCAGATCAGGTCCTGGTCGGACGTATCCATCGGCATGGGGAAGCGATCGTGAGCATCCTCGGCGCTCATGTCGTCAACGAGCTTCACGCCCGGAGCGGCAGCCAGCGCGGCACGGGCCTCTTCCACCGTGATGTCGCGCTCAAACTCGAGCGTAATGCTCTCGGAGTGCGAGCGCAGCACGGGCACGCGCACGCAGGTGCAGTTCACGCGCAGCTCGGGCAGGTGCATGATCTTGCGGCCCTCGTTTTGCAGCTTCATCTCCTCGGAGGTAAAGCCCTCCTCCTTGACGCCACCGATCTGCGGAATCAGGTTGCTCGCCAACTGGGCGGCAAAAGCGCGCGGCTCGGGAATCTCTTCGCCACGGCCCAGGGCGGCCAACTGGGCCTCGAGCTCGGCCATACCGGGAGCGCCAGCGCCCGAAGCCGCCTGGTACGTCGAAACGATCATGCGCTTCACGCCGGCGAGCTGATGCAGCGGCCACGTGGGAACCAAGCCGATGATGGTCGCGCAGTTGGGGTTGGCGATCAGGCCGTGATGCCACTTGATGTCATCGGCATTGATCTCGGGCACGACCAGCGGCACCTCGGGATCCATGCGGAAAGCGTGGCTGTTGTCAACCACGACGGCGCCGCGTTTGACGGCCTCGGGCAGCAGCTCCTTTGCGATATCGTCGCCGGCGGCGCCAAGCACAATGTCGCAGCCCTCAAAGGCCTCGGGGCAAGCCTCCTCAATCACAACCTGCTCGCCGCGGAACTCGACGGTCTTGCCCGCAGAGCGTGCGCTCGCTAGCAGCTTGAGCTTACCGACCGGGAACTCCTGCTCGTTGAGGCACTCGAGCATCTGGGTGCCCACGGCTCCCGTCGCGCCCAAAATAGCAACCGTGTACTGTTTCATGCTTCCCCCTTTAAAGGTTGTGACTTTTGCCCGCACGCCGAGCAGGCCGATAATTGTTGCCAGTGTATACAAGAACGGGGCGGGCACGAAACCCGCCCCGCCGAAACGAAACCGAAACGAAACGCCCCGCAGTTGATTTTTGGCACTTATCCCAAAAATCCACCGAGATAGCAGCTACTTATGGAGCGCAGTCAGGGCGGGATCGGCCGGCGCGGGAGCCTCTAGGTCAGAGACCTTCACAATGCCGTTCTCATCGGAGAAGGCACGGTAAATGGTTTGAATCGCCAGGTCGAAGTCTTTCTCCTCGACACCGATAATGATATTGATCTCGTCGCAGCTCTGCGAAATCATACGCACGCTCACGCCAGCCTGGCCAAGCATGCCAAACAGATGACCCGAGATACCTGCACGACCGCGCAGGTTACGACCGACGGTCGCGATAAGCGCCAGGCCCTCGACAACCTCGATCTCGAGCGGTTCGACCTCCTGCTGAATGTCGCCCACGAGCGAGTACAGCGAATCGTGAACGTCCTGCTCCTGCACCACGGCGCCAAAGCGGTCGACGCCGGTGGGCATATGCTCGACGGAAACGTCATAGCGCTCGAACACCGAAAGTGCACGGCGCATAAAGCCGACACGGGGCTTGGTACGGTCGCGGGCAACGTTGATGGCGACAAAGCCGCGCTTGCCGGTCACGCCGGTAATGATGGGCTCTGCCTCGCCCTCATCGGCCGTCTCGCTAATGATAGTGCCGGGGTCCTGCGGCGCATTGGTGTTCTTGATGACCAGCGGAATACCGGCCTCGCGCACGGGGAACACGGCCTCCTCGTGCAGGACGCTCGCACCCATGTACGAAAGCTCGCGCAGCTCCTCGTAGGTAACGCGCGCAATGGGCTGAGCCTCGGGCACAATGCGAGGATCGGCAGAATAGAAGCCCGAGACGTCGGTCCAGTTCTCGTACAGATCGGCGCCCAGGCACTTGGCCAGAATCGAGCCGGAAATATCGCCGCCGCCACGATCGAGCAGCTTGATCTGACCCTCACGCGTCGCGCCGTAGAAACCGGGCATTACAAAGCCGCCCTGCTGGCCATACTCCTGCACCAGCTCGGAGGTGCGATTCATGCTGAGCGTACCGTCGTGATGGAACGCCACAACCGTCGCAGCGTCCAGGAACGGCAGACCCAGGTACTCGGCCATCAGGCGAGCGGTGAAGTACTCGCCACGGCTCACGAGTTCCTCGGTAGAGTAGCCGCCCGAGCGGGCGCGCTCGGCAAAGGCCGCGAACTCCTCGCGGATGGGATAGGTGAGCTCCAGCTCGTCAGCAATGTCAAAGTAGCGCTGGCCGATGTCCTCGAGCAGCTCCTCGCACGACACGTGATACTTAACGTGCGCGTTAACCAGGTAGAGCAGGTCGGTCACCTTGGTGTCGCCCTTAAAGCGGCGACCGCAGGCAGAAACCACCACAAAACGGCGGGCCGGGTCGGCATCGACAATGGCCTTGATCTTCTTAAAGTGTTCGGCGTCGGCGACCGACGAGCCGCCAAACTTGGCAATCTTAATCATGGGCTGGAGGTTACCTTTCTAAAAAGCCTCTGCGAACCTATTTTGCGCGCTCTGATACCATGGTTTCACCGATTGGGACCAAGGCATCCGAGGAGCAGTGTTATATGGGAACTTATCATAGTACACGAGGACGCACTTTATCGTGCTCAAGTAAGGTGGCAATCCGTACCGGCATCGCTCCCGACGGGGGTTTGTTTGTCTCGGACGAGCTCGGCACCCAGCAGGTCGATATCAGCTCGCTTGCAGATAAATCGTACTTTGAAATCGCTCAAGATGTGTTGGGAATGTTACTGAATGATTACACGGCCGAAGAAATTTCGGCATGTGTCGACGAGGCATACCGCGGCACGTTCGCGAGTGAAGAGGTTACGCCGCTCGTCAAACTCGACGCTGCACCGGGCGCTGACGCCCCTCAGACCTATGTGATGGAGCTCTTTGGCGGCCCCACGAGCGCCTTCAAGGACGTCGCCCTGCAGATGCTCCCCCGCCTCATGGCCCGCACTTCCGCCAAGGACGGCGCCGAGCGCATCATGATCGTCACCGCCACGTCGGGCGACACGGGCAAGGCCGCACTCGCCGGTTTTGCCGACGCTCCGGGCACGGGTATTACCGTCTTTTATCCCGAAGGCAAGGTCAGTCGCGTCCAGAACCTGCAGATGTCCACACAGGAGGGCGATAACGTCGCCGTCTGCGGCATCCGCGGCAACTTCGACGATGCCCAGAGTGCCGTCAAGCGCATCTTTGCCGATAAGGAGCTTGCCGAGCGTCTTGAGGCCGCCGGCACGGTGCTTTCGAGCGCCAACTCCATCAACGTCGGCCGCCTGGTGCCGCAGGTCGTCTACTACTTTGCCGCCTATGCGCAGCTGCTGCGCGCCGGCGCCATCGAGGCCGGCGACGCCGTTGAGTTCTGCGTGCCGACTGGCAACTTTGGCGATATCCTGGCCGGCTACTATGCCAAGCGCATGGGTCTGCCCGTCGCCAAGCTCATCGTCGCGAGCGACAAGAACAACGTGCTGGCCGACTTCCTGACCACCGGCGTCTACGACCGCAACCGTCCGTTCTTCACGACCATCTCGCCGTCGATGGACATCCTTATTAGCTCCAACCTGGAGCGTATGCTTTATTTCCTGTCCGATGGCGACTGCGAACTCGTTGCCGGCCTTATGGAGCAGCTGGCACAGACTGGTCGCTATGAGGTGCCCGCCGAGCTGCTGGCCAAGATCCAGAGTGTGTTTGGCTGCGGCTGGGCCAGCGAGGACGAGGTCCGCGCTGCTATCAAGAACTGCTGGGATGCAAACGGCTATGTGATCGACCCGCACACCGCTTGCGGCTATCACGTCTTTGAAAAGGTCGCCCCCGCCGAGGGCGCCAAGGCCCGCGTGCTGCTTTCGACCGCCAGCCCCTACAAGTTCCCGCGCGCCTGCTGCGACGCCCTGGGGCTCGACGTTCCCGAGGACGACTTTGAGGCCATGCGCGTGCTCGAGCAGACAACCAATACGGTCGCCCCGGCCCAACTCGCCGAGCTCGAGTCCAAACCCGTCCGCTTCGAAGACGTCTGCGACGTCGATGAGATGGCAAGCTACGTCGAGTCTGCAGCAAAAAAGATGGCTACCAACTAAACCCCTTATTAAGCGCCGGCGAAAGCCGGCGCACCTTCTTTTTATTTAGCTTTCGGGATGATGACGAGCACGCGAGCGGGTCTGGCCGTTTAGTTCGTCGCGAGTTCCGCACGAGCCGGAAAGCACTTAATGTGCTTTCCGAGCGAGCCAGGACTGCCCGAGCAGCGAACTAAACGGCCAGACCCGCCCAGGAGGACCCACATGATCAAAATCACCGTCCCAGCCACGAGCGCCAACCTAGGCATCGGCTACGACACCCTCGGCATGGCCGTCAGCCTCTACTCGCACTTCACCTTCGAGCGCGCCGACAAACTCACCATCACGGGCTGCCCCGAGGAATTCCAAAACGAGAACAACCTGGTCTACGTGAGCTTTGTCGATGCACTGGCTGCATGGGGCGAGCCGGCTTTTCCCGTTGCCATCGACATCCAGACCGACGTGCCCGTCGCCCGCGGCCTGGGCTCCAGCTCCACCTGCGTCGTCGCCGGCATTATGGCCGCCGCCGCACTGACAGGCCACACCGTCGACCGCGCCGAGCTGGTTCGCATTGCCACCGAAGTCGAGGGCCATCCCGATAACGTCGCCCCCGCTATCCTGGGCGGCGCCGTCTGTTCCTTTACGCCGACCGATTCGCTCCCCCAGTGCCTGCGCTACGAGGTGAGCGATCGCCTGCGTTTTATTACCGTGATTCCGCCCTACGAGGTGCATACGAGCGAGGCGCGCAAGGTTGTGCCGCAGGAGATTCCACTCTCCACCGCCGTGTGGCAGATGGGCCGCATCGCCGGCATGACGCGCGGTCTGGAGACCGGCGACCTTGACCTGATTGCCGCCGCCAACGACGACCGCATCCAGGAGCCCTATCGCCGCCGCCTCATCCCCGACTACAACGCCGTGCGCGACACCTGCCTTAACGGCGGTGCCAAGACCATCTGGATCAGCGGTTCGGGCTCGACCCTCATGGCTGTGACCGACGATACCATCGTGGCAAAGTTCCTGCAGGTCAAGCTGCGTGAGCAGTTCCCCAAGTGCGACACGCACATTCTGACGTGCGACACGGAAGGCGCCCAGATCGAATACCTGTAGTCGCCGTCCCGTATACTCGCCGGGGAGGCCAGGGGCTTTGCCCCCAAATCGTCCTCGGACATGGCAGGACCCCCGCTGCGCACTTCGTGCGGCGGGGGTCCTGCCGTCCTGCGGAAAGATTTGGGGGCAAAGCCCCTGGCCTCCCCTACGTTCACTTCGCTGGCGGCGGCTACAGGGACCTACACTCTGTAAAAGCGCCGGGCTGATAGTTGCTTTTTATTGGTAGGGGCTCTTGCTAGGTAGGGACACTTACTAGTGACAGGCTTCGCCTGTGCGCTTGGTTTACGCTGCGCTGGTTTCTTTGTATTCGAAGACTGGTTCTAGGAGGTCTTCGATGTTGCAGTGGAGGGCTTTTGCTATGGCTCTTACGCTTGTTACCGAAGCTTCATTGATGTTTCTCTGGCGCTGCTCGTACATTTGGATTGAGCGGAGTGACACATCCGATTCGTATGCCAGATCTTGTTGGGTTTTCTTGAGCCTCTTTCTTGCTAACGCAAGCTTGGTTTGCCTGGACGCTTTTTTCGCCATATCGCAGACGAGGCGAGCCACGCGTTCCTCCGAGGCTTCGTGCCAGGGGTAGTACAGACTGCGTAGCACATCGAATGGAACGACATGCAGCAAATCTTCGAAAGACTCTCCTAGGCGCCACTGAAGGTATGCCAATATCCAGCCTGTCCAATATTCCGGTGTCTTTTCGAATCGGTAGGTTCGATTTGGCATCGGCCTTGATTGATAGCCCGACCTTTCGGCGATAAGCGCGAACAGCTCAACGCCCGATTTTCCCGACACTACCCATGCGTTGCCGCATTCGAACTCGCGAGCTACGCCGCTCAAGCAAAAGAGTTCAGCAACTTCCGATCCTTCTGCTCCATAATCGTTAACGGCATAGTCAAAGCAGTCGCCGAGATTGTTCATTGCGTCCTCGAGGTAGTAGACGGGGTATGTCCTACTCGGCCCACGATCCGTTAACTCTTGGATCATTCAAATCAACCCTCCCTGCCATCAAATCCCTAATGTCGACACCATCAGAGTCAAATCCGTTTACCGTATCCAGGTACTTTCGTCGAGCGTTCTGTTCTCGCTCAAATCGTTTGGGATAAAACTCAGCTCCCGAAGCCTGCTTCCAATCGCGGAACTTAATCGCCGAGAACGCACGCTCACTCATAAGCGCATATTGAATGCCCAAATCCCCCAAAAACATAATGCGCTGCAATTGCCTGAGCGAGATCATGCCGTTGACAAACTGTCTTGCAAACGAGAAATAGGAATCGTCTGCACGATAGCCTCGAATAACGTCATAGGGAGAAATATCAATCAGGCAGTTATCCAGCAGATAACGAAGCCCCTCGCGTGCTACTGGCGTTGAAACATTGAACTCTCTGTTATTCGCCAGAATTGCAAGCCAGTTGAGAATCGAGAACTCACCTGATTCCAAATCCAAAATCGCAAGGCCATCTAAATCAAGCTCATATCGATTGGCAATGCCATCAGACTCGGTCCGACATGCCCACTCCATTGCCATTTCCTCATGCGGTGTGCAATAAAACCCGCGCCCATAGTCATTGAATTGCCTGCATTTATCCAACGATGGATGCTCGACAACAACCTCCGACCCGTGCCAAAGCTCCATATCGACCTCCTAAAAAATATCACCCTAGTGATAGTTTACCAATAACTATCACTGGGGTGATATGAACGGGGGCTTTTGACGGTTTAGCCCTTACTAGAGGCAGGCCTCGGCGATGCGGCGCTTGAGTTCATCGATGCCGGTGCCGGTCTGGGAGCTTGTGATGATCACGTTCTCGGCCGGGACGTTGAGCTGCTTTTTGATGGCTGCTGCCTGGCGGGCCTGCTGGGTGCGGCTGAGCTTGTCGGCTTTGGTGAGGCAAACGATAAAGTTGAACTCGTTGCCCTGTAGGTAGTCGATCATGTCGTGGTCGAGCTTGCTGGGGTCGTGACGAATGTCCACCAGCGAGACGACCAAGTTAAAGCTGCGCTCGGAGTCGAAAAAGTCGCCGATAAGCTCGGCCCAGCGGTCGCGCTCGGCCTTGGAGCGACGGGCGAAACCGTAACCCGGCAGGTCCACAAAGTGCACGTCATCGGCCTCAAAGAAGTTGATGTTGCTCGTCTTGCCCGGCGTACTGGAAACCTTGACTAGGTTCTTGCGGCCAAATAGCTTGTTCATAATCGACGACTTGCCCACGTTGGAGCGGCCGACAAAGCTCACCTCGGGGCAGGTGGACTCGGGAATCTGCGAAACCTTGCCATAGCTGGCGACGAACTTGGCAAGCTGGTAGTTAATGGAATCGGCCATGGACACTCCTTGGTCGTAGGTTCTTACAAATAGACGCGCTATTGCGCAGCGGCAATGCGGCGGACGATATCGAGCGTAATGTCACTTGCGACACGCGCGTACTCGAACAGATCGAACTCTCGCTCGCAAATTGCATCGTACGCCTCGTCACAATTATCGCTGATAGCGCGCAACACCAGGCAATCGACACCATTTTTGGTTGCGACATGGGCAATTGCCGCGCCCTCCATGCCGACACAATCGGCATGCGTCGCCTCGATAGCGTCGTTGCGCATGGTGGCGCCCGTCACAAAGCGGTTACCCGTGGCAATCGTGCCGACCAGGAACTGCTTGGTGCCCTCGTTCGAAGCGACTGCATTTTTCGAAGCGTCAACAAACCCACGCTCAGCAAGCACGTCGGCGGCAATATCGACCAGCGCGGGCGTCGAGCCAAACTCCTCGAGCCCCGGTGCGGACTCGGCGATAAGCGCGGTATCGGTATCCAGATAGCGTAGGCGTTTGCCAATGACCACGTCATCGATATGGAGCTTGGGGTTCAAACCGCCCGCAATGCCCGAAAACACAACAGCCTGCGGAGCATACTTGCTAATGAGGTGCTGTGTTGCAGCGGCGGCGTTCACCGTGCCCATGCCCGCCGTTGTGGCGACAACTGTCAGGTCGTCGAGCTCACCGCTCACAACGGTCAAGCCTGCCTCCCGTGCCTCGCAAACGTCGCTCAGCTCTTCCTTAATCTGCATGATCTCTTTTTCGAGCGCACCGATAATCGCGATGGTAGCCATACCATTCCCCAAACCTATACGAAATTCTCAACCAAGGTATGGTACCAGCATTTTGTTTGACCTCGCCAAACGAACACGCTAAGCCAGTGCAGCTCGCGTATCAAACAGAGCCTTTGCAATCGCGGCCGTAACCTCGCTCGAACGGTCACTCCATGGCATCGATGTCATGACGCTCATGACATAGGTACGGCCATCGATGTCGATGAGGCCTGCATCGCATGTCGAATAGTAACCATCCTCGCTAATCCAGCCTGCCTTGTTGCGCACCAAAACCTGCTCGTCCGCAATGCCATCGCGAATAAACGAGCGCGATGTTGATGCCAGAAGGCCCGACAACCACTGTGAAGTCTCGGTATCCATGCTCAGATACTCGCTCATCTCGCGCCATAACCTCGCAGAAGTGCGCGGGCAGTAGGTCGGAAAATCACTCATCGGATCCAGTGCCGTATCGTAATCGATGCCAAGACCGACAATCCAATCCTCGTAACCGACACGGTCAAACGCCGCACGTAACGCGATAAACGAATCGTTGTCTGAGTTGACGACGGCATTCTCGATAAGGTTGCGCACCGTCTGCCAGCCCATGCTGTAACCACCATACGTGGCTAAAGGCCCATCGAGCGACACCTGCCCCGATTCGACCAACGTCTCGCAAATATAGAGCGCATACAGCGCTTTGTAGCTGCTCGCTCCATACACCTCGACATCGGAGTTATACGTCACGCCCCTACCGCTCGATAGGTCGTAGAACACTACACCCACATCGCCCAGCTCCTGCGCCCGACACAGGGCATCCTGGAGCGAGGCAAGGCTCTCATCCTCCAAGGCAGGAGTCTTGTTATCCACCAACGAGAAGGTCCGAACGGTATCACCCGAAGGGATATCGTTGAAGTCCGCCTTCGAAAGTCTCGTCTTGAGATCTGCCGTCGACAGAGCTTGATCTGCCGACGCTTTGGACTTTGAAACCTTCTCGTTTTGCAGCTGTACCGTTGACGCATCTGGGCGCCCCGTTCGCTCCGAGGCGTAGGTTTTAACGGTAATTCCGAGGATAATAACCGCCGACGTTAGCATCCCAATAGCGGCAATCTTCCTCACGCGGATGCGAGCGCCGGCAAGGCCACGCGAAGACGTGCCCTTCGTCTTATATCTGCTGCCATGCTGCGGCACATACTCGTCCCGCGATGCGATGTTTCGCACGTGGTCTCCTGACTGCCACCGTTTATATACGAGCAGCATGATACCGAGCAGGCATTTCTTTCCAAAGATATTCAGCAGCGTTTAAGGTGTCTTTAAAGAAACCACAAGCGTATTTATCCAAATGGCACGATTCTGTTGCGCATCTCACCGCAACCCAGAGAACAGTCTTTTCAGGACGGGGCTCTTTGGCAATCAACTTGGTGCCCAGGGGCACTCATTTAAGCCTGTCCCCAATGAGTGCCTTTGGGGAGCGAAAATGGCTCGCTAGCCGATGGCGTTTTTGAGTTCGTCGCGGCGCTTTTTCATGCCCGTCATGACGGCGTTGCGCAGCTCGGGCATGCGCGCGGTATCCATCTGGGGCACGCCCTCGAGCTTATAGGGAATGCCCAGTTGCTCGTACTTGACGACACCCATCGTGTGATACGGCAGCATCTCCAGACCGACCACGTTATGCCACGGGGCGATTAGACGACCGAGTGCCTCGCACTCCTCCACCGTGTCGGTAATGCCCGGTACCACCACGTGACGGATAACGACCTTGATTCCGCGACGCGCAAGCTCATCGCCAAACGCTAGGATACGTGCGGGATTGCAACCGGTCAGCTTTTTATGCTCGACCGGGTCGGCATGCTTAATATCGAGCAGTACCATGTCGGTCTCGTTGAGCACGGCATCGAACTTCTCGGGATGCTGAGGGTCGAAGGCGTAGCCACAGCTATCCAGGCAGGTATGCACACGACCATCGGGGTTGTTGTGCATTGCACGGAACAGGTCGGCCAAAAACTCGGGCTGCAGAAGCGGCTCGCCGCCCGAAACCGTAATTCCGCCGCTGCGATAGAACTCGTGGTTACTCTGGAACTCATCCATGAGGTGCTCGACGGTCACCATCGTGCCGCCGTTGACCGACCAGGTATCGGGATTGTGGCAATACGCGCAGCGCATGGGACAGCCCTGGACAAACACCACAAAGCGGATGCCGGGTCCGTCGACCGTACCCATCGTTTCAATCGAATGTACGCGGCCCAGGGCAAACGCGGAGTCCTCGGGACGAGCGTCCACACCCTCGAGCGTCATCTCAGCCATTCCCGCTACCTTGCCTCTCATTGGTTTTAGTTACATAAATGCCAGAGCCATTCTAGCCCATACGCATGATGGTGAAACGGTTTAGTGGTCAATTGGGTTGTTCTATTTGGCCCCCTTGATTCTCATTTTCATTGCAACAGCCTCAGGACTCAGCGCAACGCGTTGCGC